>CAKZRW010000110.1 GCA_937148845.1 uncultured Actinomycetes bacterium
TGAGCAGCGGGTTTTCCAGAAGGCTGAGCGCCAGCGGTTCGAGGCCGGCCTCGCGGGCGATTTGGGCTCGGGTGCGGCGCTTGGGTTTATAGGGCAGGTAGAGGTCTTCGAGCCGCTGCTTGGTTTCGGCGGCGAGAATTTCCGCTTTGAGCTCCGGCGTCAGTTTGCCTTGTTCTTCGATGCTAGCCAGGATGGCGTCACGCCGGGCTTCCAGCTCGCGCAGGTAGGTTAGCCGTTCTTCCAGGGCGCGCAGCTGGGTGTCGTCCAGACCGCCGGTGACTTCCTTGCGGTAACGGGCGATGAAGGGCACGGTGGCGCCTTGGTCCAGCAGCTGGACGGCGGCCATGACCTGGACCGCCGCTTCGCTGGCTCTCAATCTAGTGGCCTATTTTCGAGGTAGACCGAATTACCTGACCATGGTGGAAGCCGTGGTGATGATGCTGGTCTTGAATCAGGCGGCACTCCACAGGCTCTTTGGAATAGGGAAAGAGCGCAGCCCAGATGGGTGACGACGGTCTGTCAACACAGCGCGAGGTTCTGGGTGGATCGGCTGCAGCCGAGCTAAATTCGGCAACAGTCGGCGGCTCCGCGGCATGCCGCGGAGCCGTGGCTCACTCCCCCTCGGCAGGTCTGCCAGACGAGACTGAGGCGCCAAAGCAGTGGGTGGCGGGTGTACCCGCCGGTCTCTCCGACCTGGAGCTGCTGCGGGCGTTCGAACCGGTGGTGCGGTATACGCATGGGGAGCAGTTCTTTCCTTGCGCTGTGGAGCCATATCTGGCGCGTTGCAGTCTGTGGGCCCGCTTCGCTGACGGCAGGGAGGAGTTGCTCGTTGACCACGGGGAGCTCGATCTCGAGAAGCTGACTCAGGTCAGGGAGCTGCCCTTCGGCACCCTGCTCTACCTGCGGTTCGCGGAGCAAAGCGGCGTAGCTGAAAGCGCGCGGTTGCTCACCGAAGTCCGGCGGCGGAGGCGGGCCACGGCCACCGTGTTTCACCCGGGGATAGGTCGCCTCGCCCGGGGAGGTTTCTTGCCGCGGATAGCGGATGCCCTCTTCTCGCTCTCCTTCTTTGTGCGGGGAAGGTTCTCCCCAGTCCTTGCCGCCGTGGCTGAACTGGCCTACGCACGGTTGCTGGAAGAAGACGAGCGGTTCGTCTACTACGGCCGGGTGACGCGCCAAGGCGGTTGGACCTGCCTGCAATACTGGTTTTTCTACTTCTACAACAACTGGCGTTCGGCCTTTCACGGCGTCAATGATCACGAGGCCGACTGGGAGAACGTGGTCGTCTATCTATACGAGGAAGACGATCTGTTGTGGCCGGAATGGGTGGCTTATGCCTGTCATGAGTTCCAGGGCGCCGATCTCCGCCGACGTTGGGACGACCGTGAACAGCTGGAGGTCATCGGCACACACCCGGTGGTATACGCGGGAGCTGGTTCCCATGCTTCCTACTTCCGCCCCGGGGAGTACCAGTCCGTGGTCACTCTGCCTTGGCCGGGCTGGATCCGCAAGGTGGCCAGAGGTCTCAGCCTGTTTTGGACGCGAGTTCTGGGGCAGGCTGAGAAACCTCGGGACCCTTTTCGGGTTCCTTTTGTGGACTATGCTCGCGGCGATGGTAGGGCCGTGGGTCCCGGCCAATCCGCGGGCTGGGAACCGATCCTGATCGACGAGGATACGCCCTGGGTGGGGGGCTACCGAGGGTTGTGGGGCCAGTATGGGTATGACCCCATCTTCGGGGAGAACGCGCCGGCCGGGCCGATGTACAACCGCGACGGCTCTCTGCGGCGAAGCTGGCACGATCCGGTCGGGTTCGCCGGCCTGGAGCGGGAGCCACCTCCGCCTCTGGCCGTGGAACTACTGGCCCAACAGTGTCGCGAGCTGGAGGCTCGGCAGCTCGAGCTGGAGAGCTTGATCGAGGAGGAAACCCGGGCCCTGCAGAAGCTGGGGACCCAGCTGCTCGGTCTCGACGGCCACCCGCACCTGGAGAGCCGGCATCAGAGGCTCCGTGAAGCGGCCCAGGAGCGGGCTGCGCGCCTCGCCGGTCTCCGTGACGAGCTGGCGGAGAATCGGGGGGTGGTGGCTGCCCTAGGCCACCGTCTCGAGCTACTGGAGAGGGGCCAGAAAACCTCTCCCAGGGCCCACCTCAGGAGACTGAACGAGCCCGTTCCCTGTCGAGCCTTGCGCTTCCACCGTATGGCGGAGACCTGGGGTGCGGCCAGTCTTAGCGTCATCCTGTTCGGCATCGTCGCCATACTGGTCTTTGCCCGGACCTGGCTTTGGGCGGGTCTGGTGGTGTTGGTGGTAGCTTTCGTCCTTATGGAATCGGTCCTTCGTGGTGAGTACAACCAGACGATCACACGACTAGCGGCGCTCCTCGCCATCACCTCTTCCGTCGTTCTCATAATGCATTTCTGGCTGTGGATCATCGTGGCGTTGCTCTTCGGCCTGGCGGTCTTCCTCTTGGTACAGAAGGGGCGGGAGCTGCGTCGCTGAGGAGTCGAGCGGAGATCAGGCCGGCGTGTCTAGCGGGGAAACCGGTGGCGGATGCTATCCTCTTGGCCTTGGTCTGAAATGGGGAGACCGTGCCTTGGCTAGCGAGTATCTCGGCCAGGCTGGGGGTGCCCCTAGGGTAGTGAGGGGTTGCTCTTCGTCCGCATGGGCTACATCGTTTCAATAGCAGGTTCCCGTTCGCAGGGTTCTAGAGGCTCCGGTCGCACAGTTCGTAGAGAGTCCGTCTCTGGCTTGGCAATCCGGGCTCGGCGCAGCAAGAGCTCTCGCGGCAATGGCAAGCAGGCGCCTAGGGGTGGTCGACCCCGCCAGAGTGGCTGGTGGCGCCGGTTGCTACGCGTCGGGATCGTGCTGGGGGGAATACTGGCCGCCTTTCTCCTCGGCTACTTGGTCGACTCCGCGGTCTACTACGGCAAGATCCACGCGGGTGTCAGTGTGGCCGGGTTGGACTTGGGAGGCTTGACCCGAGACGAGGCTGCCACCGCCCTCAAGCGACTGGTGAAAGAGGCAGAGGACAGCCCCGTTACGATCGTGAGCGGACAGAAGAGTTGGGAAGTACTGCCCAAAGCGGTCGGGGTCTCGATCGACGTGGAGGCAGCTGTTTCTGCTGCGATGGAGGTTTCGCGGAAAGGTAATCCCTTTGCCGACTTCTTCAGGCGGATCGCCTTGTTCATATGGGGTACGGATCTGCCCCTGGCCGGCGCTCTACAGGAGCCTGCCCTCGAAGCGTTGATCGCGCAGATAGCGGACGACCTTGACCTCCCCCCTGTCAATGCGGGGCTGCTGATAGAGGGCTCCACCCTCAGGATCACCAGGGGTCAGAAAGGCTTGGTGGTCGACAGGGAGCTGCTCAAGGAACAGCTCAAGACCCTGCTTTTCAGCCTTCACGGCACGCAACTGCCGGTGCCCATGGCCGTAAAGGAACCCGAGGTCCAGGCGGAGGATTTCGACGAAGCCATAGTCAAAGCCAAAGTCATGCTGTCCAAAGCGGTGGTTCTCCGCGAGGGCGATCACCTGTGGAGTCTGAGCCCCGAACAAGTAGCTGTCTACATGGATTTCAGGGCCGAGGACCGTCAGGGGGTGGCGACCTTGGTCCCCTTCTTGTCGGCAACTAAGATGAAGCCGTTTCTGGACAAGGTCGCGCAGACGGTCTATATGGCTCCTATCGACGCCAACTTCAAGGGAGACGGCAAGAAGGCCTGGGTGATCCCGGCTGTGGCCGGCAAGAAGCTTGATGCCGAAAGCACGGCCGCTGCTCTGACCGAGGCGTCCTTGAAGACCAGCAACCGTATCGCCAAAGCAGTAGTAGTGTCCATAGAGCCCGACCTTACTACCGAGGAGGCCGAGGCCATGGGCATCAGCGAGGCTTTGGGGAGCTTCACCACGCGTTGGGTCGGCACTCCTGACCGCCAGGTCAATGTTCGTCTGGCCACCCAGTATGTGAACAATGTAGTACTGGCCCCCGGAGAGATCTTCGATTTCGACAAGCAGGTGGGACCCCGTACCGAAGAACGGGGCTTCCGTCTGGCGCACGGCATCGTAGGTCCTGGCCGCCTAGAGGACGTTCTGGGTGGGGGCATCTGCCAGGTTTCGACCACTTTGTTCAACGCCGCTTTCTTCGCCGGACTGGAGATAATCGAGCGAGTCAACCACTCGATTTTCATCGACCATTACCCGCTGGGGCGGGATGCGACAGTGAGCGCCAATGGTCCCAATCTGCGTTTTCGCAACGACACCAAGCACCACATCCTGATCCGGGGTACTTCCGATGGCATCACTACCAAGTTCGTCATCTACGGGACCGACGAAGGTCGCCAGGTGGAGTTCACGACCAGCGAGCCCTACGACATAGTGGAGCGCACCGAGGTCACTACCAAGAATCTTTTGTTGGGAATCAGTACCACTTCCATTCTCAGCAACGGTCAACCGGGCATGAAGGTCAGAGTAGAGCGGATAGTCACTGGCCCCAACGGGGAGGTCATCCACAAGGATACTTTCCTCAGCGTGTGGGAGATGCTGCCGCGCAAGATCGAGATTGGCATCTCGACTACCACGACCGCACCGCCGTCCACGACCACGACCCGGTCGACTACCACTACCACTACCACTACCACCACGCCGCCCTCGACGACGGAAAGTAGAACTAACACTGCTTCCTAGGGCTTCGCGTTACAATCCGAAGAGGACTTTCCCTTCTTGACTCCGGAGGGCCGCATGCCAAGACGCTCTGACGTGCACAAGGTGCTGATCATCGGCTCGGGTCCCATCGTAATCGGCCAGGCCTGCGAATTCGACTACTCCGGTACACAGGCCTGCAAGGCGCTACGCAAGCTCGGCTACCAGATCGTGCTGGTCAACTCCAATCCAGCCACCATCATGACCGATCCGGTGATGGCCGATGAAACCTACATCGAGCCGCTGACCGCGGAGACTCTGGCTGAGATCGTGGAGGCGAGTCGTCCCGATGCGTTACTCCCCAACCTGGGCGGTCAGTCGGGGCTCAACCTCTCGTCAGAGCTCTACCGCTCGGGGGTGCTGGCGAAGAACGGTGTAAAGATCATCGGCGTCGGACCGGAGGCTATCGAGAGAGGGGAGGACCGCCTTGCCTTCAAAGAGACCATGGCTCGGCTAGGGATCGAGATGCCTCGCAGCGAGGTGTGTTTCTCTGTGAAGGAAGCAGAGGACGCGGCGGCCAGGCTGGGCTACCCGGTGGTCATCCGTCCGGCCTACACCTTGGGTGGGACCGGAGGAGGGATGGTCTATAACCGAGAGGAGCTCCAGGTGGTGGCAGATCGGGGTCTGCGGGCGAGCTTGGTAGGGCAGGTCCTGGTGGAGGAGTCTGTCTTGGGCTGGGAGGAGCTTGAGCTCGAGGTGGTCCGAGATGCCAAGAACCAGATGATCACCGTCTGTTTCATCGAGAATGTGGACGCCATGGGCATCCATACCGGGGACAGCTTCTGCACCGCGCCCATGTTGACCATCGCCCCGGAGTTGCAAGAGAAGCTGCAGCGCTACTCGTACGCCATCGTCGAGGCCATCGAGGTAATCGGGGGCACCAACATCCAGTTCGCTCATGACCCCAAGAGCGGGCGGGTAGTGGTCATAGAGATCAATCCGCGGACTTCGCGCTCCTCCGCACTGGCTTCCAAGGCCACCGGTTTCCCCATCGCCATGGTGAGCTCTCTCCTGGCCGGGGGGCTCACGTTGGATGAGATCCCTTATTGGCGTGACGGCACCCTGGAGAAGTACACCCCCTCGGGTGACTATGTGGTCGTGAAGTTCGCTCGCTGGGCGTTCGAGAAGTTCCGCGATGTCGAAGACAAGCTGGGCACGCAGATGCGTGCTGTAGGCGAGGTCATGTCTGTCGGCAAGAACTACAAGGAGGCTCTTCAGAAGGCCATACGCTCGCTCGAAATCGGCCGCTATGGTCTGGGGTTCGCCAAGGACTTCCACTCTCGCTCGCTGGACGAGCTGCTCGCTCTGCTCAAGGAGCCGACCAGCGAACGGCAGTTCATCATGTACGAGGCCTTACGCAAGGGGGCGTCGACCGAGGTGCTCTACGCCCGCACTCACATCAAGCCCTGGTTCATAGAGCAGATGCGCGAACTGGTGGGTCTGGAGGAGGAGATCCTGAAGTACCGTAAGGGCTTGGGTGAAGACCAGCCCTCGGCCTCCTGTCCCAGCGCGGCTACTGAGGGAATCTCCGCCGATCCGCTTCCGAACGAACTCCTCATCAGGGCTAAGAAGGACGGGTTTGCCGATGCCTATCTCGCCAGACTGCTCGGTGTGTCGGAGAAGGCCATCCGGGCGCAACGGCGCCGGCTGGGTCTGCGTCATGGCTACCACGCGGTGCCGGTGAGCGGAGTCGAGAACGCCGCCTACTACTACTCCACCTACAACGCCCCTGACGTGGTGCCCGTCAGTGACCGGCGGAAGATCATGGTCTTAGGGGGCGGGCCTAACCGCATCGGGCAAGGCATCGAGTTCGACTATTGCTGCGTGCACGCGGCCTTCGCCCTCCGGGAGGCTGGCTTCGAGTCGATCATGGTCAACTGCAATCCGGAGACAGTGTCCACGGACTATGACACTTCCGACAAGCTGTACTTCGAGCCCCTTACTGTCGAGGACGTTCTGGCCATCTACGAAAAGGAAAAGCCGGAGGGAGTGATAGTTCAGTTCGGAGGTCAGACGCCACTCAACTTGGCCCGAGAGCTGGAAGAAGAGGGTGTCCGCATCATAGGCACTTCTCCCGAAGCCATCGACCTGGCCGAAGACAGAGAGCGCTTCCGCGCCCTGATGGCTCGTCTAGACATTCCCACGCCGGAGGCCGGGGTGGCTTCGACCTTGGAGGAAGCCCGGGCGGTGGCGGCGCGCATCGGTTTTCCCCTCATGTTAAGGCCCAGTTACGTCTTGGGCGGGCGGGGCATGGAGATCATCCATGACGATGAGATGTTGGTCGAGTACATGGCGGCTGCTGTGGATGTGTCCCCTGAGCGCCCCATCCTCATCGACAAGTTCCTCGAGAATGCTCTGGAGTGCGAGGCCGACGCTTTGGTGGACGGCACCGACGCCTTTGTCCCCGCCGTCATGGAACATATTGAATACGCCGGTGTTCACTCAGGGGATTCGGCCTGTGTCATCCCGCCGGTCAGTATCAAGGCGGAGCATCTTGCCACCATCGAGGAATATACGCGCAGGATTGCCATCGAACTGCGAGTGGTGGGCTTGATGAACATCCAGTACGCCATCTGCGATGACAAGGTCTACGTGTTGGAGGCGAATCCACGGGCTTCCCGGACCGTGCCCTTGGTGTCCAAGGTGTGCAATGTGCAGATGGCTGGATTGGCTACCAAGCTCATGTTGGGGGCCAGACTGTCCGACCTCGGTCTGGTGCAGAGGAGCGTCAAGCACTTCGGGGTGAAGGAGGCGGTCTTCCCCTTTAACATGTTCCCAGAGGCGGACCCGGTACTAGGACCGGAGATGCGCTCGACTGGAGAAGTCCTGGGGCTGGCGGACTCGTTCGGTCTGGCCTTCGCCAAAGCCGAAGAAGCAGCGGGAATGAAGCTGCCCTTGGAAGGGACTGTGCTCATAACCGTGGCTGAGCGGGACCGGCAGGCTGCGCTGCCCGCAGCCAGAGAGTTCAAGGCCCTGGGCTTCAACATCCTGGCTACCGCCGGTACCCACGCCTTCCTGGCCGAACACGGGATCGAAAGCAGGCCCATACTGAAGCTCCATGAGGGCAGACCCAACATCACCGACGCCATCAAGAACGGCGAGATACAGCTGGTCATCAACACCCCGGCAGGCAAATCCAGCGAGTTCGACGACTCTTACATCCGCAAAGCCGCTATCCGGCACAAGGTGCCGTACATCACCACCACGGCGGCCGCTCTAGCAGCGGCCAAAGGTATCGCCGCCCGCAGGAGTTCGCGAAGCGCGGTGCGGTCGCTCCAGAGCTACCATGCGTCGATCGTTTGCTGACTGTGGTTTGCTGACTGTGCTCAGAAGGGGGAAGCATGCAGGAGGAACCTGACAAGCCGACCGGCAAGAAGCGCGGAAGCGGCTGGGCCCTCACCATCATCCTGATTGTCATCATTATCGTGGTCGCGGTCATCCTAGAGACCAGGTGAAATCGAGGTCTCCGGCGCGGCGTCGCGCAGGTACCGGGCTCGGCGAGGCGAGCTGAGCGGCGGTCCGGGTCCGAGGTGACGGCCAGGTCTTCCGAGGGCAGGGCCCTTTCACGGGGTCCCAGGTGCTGCAGACTCCCCGCCCGCAGCCTCACCGGGCTCCGGACCGGCAGGGACCGAAGTGTTGTAGGAGCTTGTGGTCTCTGAGGGGGCCGGGCTCGTCTCAGACGGCGGGGTCGAGATGGTCGTGTTCGTCGTGTCGGAGGGTGGAGGTGTCACAGCGGTCGTAGGCGGCGTGGTGTTCTCGTCGCTGCCGGGCGCGACCACGGTCTTCTCGATGACCTGCTCGTGGATCACTACCTTCTCAATGACGCGTGCACTGACAAACGAGTAGACGCTGAATGCGAAGGTCAGCACGGTGACACTGACAAGGGCCCATTGCCACAGCAAGCGCCAGCGTCGGTCTCTCAGACCGCGTGTGGCGTATATGGTCGGTCTTGCCGCTCCACCTTCTGAGAGGTCACCGCGAGGAGCGCCGACGGTCCGGCCTCTACGTCGGCGAAGCCAGCGCACCAACCGGTCGAGACCTTCGTTAGACCAGTGCGACACCAGGTTGTAGACAATGGCGAAAACGGCCGCCCCGGCTAAGGTCCCGGCCAGGCCCCAGCGCGTTATGACGAAGAATGCTGTCATGGAAGCCACGATCGCTGAGATGATCGCGGCCAGGCGTGGTCTACTCATGATGGCCTCAAGTCACCTTTTCCGATGTCATTCCTCCGTATGACCCGGCGTCTGCTACCAGCGGTTCCGGGCCAAAGACACAAGTTACCGGCGACGGGCCCATGGTCCACGCCCGCGACCAGCTTACGCGTATACTGCGTATACTGAGCCAGCATGGACAGCGCTTCAGGACAGGAGCCGAGGAGAGAAAGTCCCCCGCCAGCCTTCCGAGAGGTGCAGCATTTCCGCCGCTCCTGGCTGTGGTTGGTGGTGCTACTCCCGACCATCCTGGCCTGGTGGCCCTTTGTGCGCCAGGTCTTAGGGGGCCAGCCGGTCGGGCAGCACCCCCTGCCGGACTGGGGAGTATGGTTGGTGTGGCTGCTCATTGGAGTGGGTCTGCCCTTGTTTTTTGGTCTACTCCGGATGGAGGTGGAGTTGACCGATCGGGAACTCACCATAGTGTACCGGCCTTTGGCCCGGCGGCGCGTGCTATTGGCCGAAATCTTGCAGGTGGAGGTTCGTCACTACAACGCTCTCAAGGAGTACGGCGGTTGGGGCGTCAAAGGTTGGAGTCGCGACAAGATGGCCTACAACGTCAGCGGTGACCAGGGGGTCGAGCTGCGGCTCAAAGATGGTCGAAGTCTCCTTGTAGGGTCGCGGCGACCCGATGAGCTGGCAGAGACCATCCGCCAGCAGTGTCGTCGGCTCTCCGGGGAGTAGCAGCGCGCTAGCGCCCTGCGCCCCGGGGCGGTCTTAAGTCTCGGTCTGCAGGCGGACCAGGTCCTCGGTATGGTACTTGCGTCGTAGAGCAGGCTTGTCAATCTTGCCGGTGGCATTGCGAGGTACTGTGTCGAAGATGATCTTGCGCGGCCGCTTGTACCTGGGCAGGGCGAGGCAGAACTCGTTGACCTGCTCCTCGGTCAGACTATGTCCCCGTTTCACCTGGATTATGGCCGCCGCGATCTCCCCGAGGCGCCGGTCGGGAAGGCCTATGACGGCGACGTCCTTGATGTCGGGATGGCGATGGAGAAAATCCTCCACCTGCACAGGGTAGATGTTCTCGCCCCCGCTGATGATGACGTCCTTCTTCCGGTCGACCAGATGGATGAAGCCGTCCTCATCTTCATAGGCCATGTCTCCGGTCAAGAGCCACCCGTCTTTCAATACGGCGGCGGTGGCCTCTGGGTCCTTGTAGTAGCCTTTCATGACGCCGGGACCCTTGACAGCCAGCTCCCCTACCTCACCCGGTTTCACTTCCGCCCCGGAATCGTCGACTATCTTGGTCTGCCAGCCGTAGCCGGCTTTGCCTATGGCGCCCACTTTGTGCACGTTCTCCACGCCCAGGTGCACACACCCGGGCCCGACTGACTCGGTCAGCCCATAGTCGGTGTCATACTGGTGATGCGGGAAGACCTGCAGCCAGCGGCGGATAAGACTGGGCGGGACCGGCTGGGCTCCCACGTGCATGAGCCGCCAACTGCTCAGGTCGTAGTCTTCAAGGCGTATCTCCCCTTGGTCGATGGCCTGCAGGATGTCCTGCACCCAGGGCACGAGCAGCCATACGATGGTGACCTTCTCCTCAGCCACCGTGCGCAGGATCCACTGGGGACGGGTTCCGCGCAGGAGCACCCCCTTGCTCCCCGAGAGCAGACTGCCGAACCAGTGCATCTTGCCTCCGGTGTGATAGAGGGGAGCGATGCAAAGGAAGTTGTCCTCCCGGCCTTGGCCGTGGTGGGCCTGTTCGGTAATGGCCGCCGATATAAGGCTGGCATGATGGTGGAGGATGGCCTTGGGAAAGCCGGTCGTACCCGAGGAAAAGTAGATGGCAGCGTCATCTTCCGCGGAGAGAGGCACCTTCGGTGGGCTGGCCAGGCAGTCGGAGACGAGTTCTCGGTAGCTCTCGGCAAAAGTAGGGCAGTCGCTGCCGACGAAGAAGCGGGGATCGAAGTTGGGCAGGTGATCGAGGACCTGTTCCACGCGTCCCACGAACTCCGGGCCGAAGACCAGTGCTTTCGCATCAGAGAGTTTCAGGCAGTACTCGATCTCCTCGGCCGTATAGCGGTAGTTGAGTGGGACGGCGATCGCCCCCGCTCTCAGAACCCCGAAGTAGATGGGGAGCCATTCCAGGCAGTTCATGAGGAGGATGGCCACTTTGTCGCCCTTACCCAGGCCGCGGCTGAGGAGCAGGTTGGCGAAACGGTTGGCTCCCTCGTCGAACTGCCGCCAAGTCATCTCTCGGCGGGAGCAGTTGTGAGGGTCGGTCTCCATGAGCTCGTATTCCCGCCAGGTGACCTCCCGCTTCTCCTTGAGCTCAGGGTTGACCCCTACGAGGCAGATCTCATCCCCGTAGAGTCTTGCGTTTCTAGCCAGCACGTCCGTAAGAAGCATGAGAGATGGTCCTCCTGGATCGACTGCCGCCCGCGGCCAGCATAGTGTGGCACGACATTGTACAGGCGAAAGCCGGGGCAGGGGAATGCAATACCTGACGGGCGGGAATAGACTCGTGTGACTGGCAGTTTTCGGCCTACTTACCTCCCGATGGACTCCGTTCTCACCGGAAGGGAGAGATCGTCCGGCTGTGTTCTTACCGAAAGGGGGCGCAAGTGAAAAAGGTCCTGATCGCCTATGTGTCGCTCACGGGGCGGACGCAACGCATGGCTGAGTACATCGCGGAGGGCGTGCGCTTCGCCGCGCACCAGGCCGTGGTGAAGAAGACTTCCGAGCTACAGACCCCCGAAGAGCTGGACGGCTACGACGGCTACATCTTCGGGTCTCCCACGTACCATCGTGACATAGCCGGCCCCATGAAGAACTTCCTCTTCATCGCCAGCCGCGCTGACCTCAAGGGCAAACTGGCCGGAGCCTTCGGCTCCTATACCCACAGCGGGGATGCACCAGCTATGATTCTCGATACTATGGAATACGTCCTCGGGATGGAGCGTTTTCATTTGGGTTCTTTCAACCTCAAAGAAGCGCTGGTGGGGACTGATGAGGGCATGCGAGCCTGCCATGACTATGGTCGGACCTTCGGGGAAAGGTTGGGCGCCTGAGTAGGGGTGGCCAAGAGAAAGCGGACTTCGCCCAGCGCTACGGGCCCTGGGCTCTGATAGCCGGCGCCTCGGAGGGTATCGGGGCTGCCTATGCGCACGCTCTCGCCGCCCGCAGTCTCAACTTGGTCTTGGTGGCCCGGCGAGCAGCTCTTCTTGCCGAACTGGGGGCACGAGTCGAGTCCCAGCACGGGGTCAAGGTCCACTGTCTTCCTGGCGACCTGGCGTCGGCTGACTTTGTCCAGGAGCTGGGGTACTTTTGCAGCGGACTGGACCTAGGCACTCTCGTCTACAATGCCGCCTTCGCCCCGGTGGGCGATCTCGCCTCCGCGGCTGCCGAGGAGTTGGCCGAGGTCGTTCAGGTCAACGTGTCCGCGCCTCTTTTGTTGACACGGGCTCTCCTGCCACATCTGCTGGAGCGGGGCCGAGGGGCCGTCATCTTGATGACCTCCTTGGCAGGCAACCAGGGGTCCTCCTATATCGCCGCCTATGCTGCCAGCAAGGCCTTCAACCGGGTCTTGGCCGAGAGTCTGTGGCAAGAATGCAGGTCCCGGAGAGTGGATGTCCTCGCCTGCTGCGCCGGAGCGGTCCGTACTCCCGGGTACGCCGTGACTGCGGCCAAGAGAGCACCGGGCACCCTGGACCCGGACGAGGTGGTAGAGGCGGCACTTTCGGCCCTGGGGCGGCGACCGGTGGTGATCCCGGGAGCGGTCAACAAGATTGCCGCCTTTGTGATGAGGCGGGTCCTGCCTCTACGTTCCAGCATAACCCTGATGGCTCGCTCCACCCGGGAACTCGGCTCTGTGCCGGCGGGCTCTGCGCCAGGCCAGGGCGGGCGGACACCGCCGGTGTCCGAGGCGTCCAGCAACCAGCGGAAGGAAGGATCATGACCGGGTTCGCTCAAGGCTTCTTTGCTCCGTGGATCATCTACGCGGTGATGCTTGGCCTGCACCTGCTCTTGCCCGCCCGCAAGGTCATCGGCTATATCAAGGATCCGGTCACCGGCGAGCCGCTTCGTTACCGGTTGAACGGTCTTCTGGTGCTGGTAGTGCTAGTGGCTGTGTGGGCGGGGTTGGGAGCCGGCGGGGTTGTAGCTTGGGACTGGCTGTACACTCACCGCTGGTCGGGGCTGGTTGGAGCAGCTGTTCTTGGCGTACTCTTCAGTGTGGCGATGATGGTCTTCTCGGCTCCCACCGGTCGCAGCTTACTGGCCGATTTCTACTTCGGTCGCCCGCTCAATCCCCAGTTCGGGCAGGGCCGGGTGGATGCCAAGATGTTCCTATACCTGGTCGGCGCGGTGATGCTCGCCCTCAATCTGCTGTCGTTTGCCGCTCACCACCTGCTTACCTTCAGCGAGTCAGTGTCACCGGGTGTGATCCTCTACTGCGCCCTCTTCCTATGGTTCGTAGTGGACTATCTAGTGTTCGAGCGTGTCCATCTTTACACCTACGACATCTTCGCCGAGCGGGTGGGTTTCAAGCTGGGTTGGGGTTGTCTTACCTTTTATCCTTACTTCTACCTAGTGGGATTGTGGGTGGCTGCCGATCTTCCCGACCCCGGGACGCCTTGGTGGGCTCTGGTGCTCTTCGCTCTTATCTTCTTTGCCGGCTGGATCCTGGCGCGGGGAGCCAACATGCAGAAGTACTACTTCAAGACCAGACCCCAAACCGCCTTCCTGGGCTTTCTAGAGCCGGAGGTGATCTCGGACGGTAGCAAGGCGCTTCTGGTCAACGGCTACTGGGGGGTCGCGCGCCACATCAACTACTTGGGCGAGATCCTGATGGCCACCGGCCTTACGTTGGTGCTCGGTTATCCAGGACGTTGGCCTGTATGGTTGTACCCCCTCTACTACGTGTTCCTTCTCTTTCCCCGGGAACGGGCAGATGAACGTCGCTGCGCCAGCAAGTACGGAGAGCTGTGGGCGGAATACAAGCGTCGGGTCCCCCGGCGGATCATTCCCTGGATCTACTGATTGGGGACTGCTGAGTGGCCAGGGGCAGTAGATGAGCAGACATCCCCGGCGAAGGGCTTGTCAGACATTGCCGACGACGGCGGTCTCGGGCCTGGGCGGCGCTGACGGCCAGAGTGCAGGCGATGACGGCCAGAGTCCAGCGAGGCTTTGCTGGCTAGGCGCTGGCGGCGCGTCTGCTGGCTAGGCACTGGCGGCGACTCTGATGGCTAGACGCTGGCGCCGCTACCTGCCGCTCGGGGCCCTGGTCCTGCTCGCCTTGATCTGGGGCTACTCCTGGGTGGCGATGAAGACCGGTGTCGAAGAAAGCGCGCCTTTCCTCTTCGCTGGGGCACGGGCTCTGCCGGGTGGTCTGCTCTTGCTACTCTTAGCAGGGCTTCTCGGCCATCCTCTACGGCCCCCGGCCCCTGGGCTTACGGCCGCTGTGGGTCTGCTGCAGACCGCAGGTTTTCTGGGACTCACCCAAGCAGCGCTGGTCACCGGCGGGGCCGGCAGGACGGCCATTCTCGCTAACACCTGGCAGTTCTGGATCCTGCTCCTGGCCTGGCCCATCTTGAGCGAGCGAGTGCGAGGTCTGCAGTGGTTGGCGGTGTTCCTTGCTCTGGGGGGCCTGGTGCTCATCATCGAGCCCTGGGAGCTGCAGGGGGTGCTTCCCAGCCTCCTTGCTCTGGGTGGCGCCCTTTGCTTTGCGGCTGGCTCCATCGTGGTCAAGATAATGCGCCGGCGGTACGAGGTGGGCCTGATCCCTCTTACGGGCTGGCAGTCGCTGTTCGGCTCGGTTCCTTTAGTGGTGGCCGCTTTGGCTTGGGAACGGACCGGCGTCCATTGGTCCGGCGCCTTCGTGATGTCGTACCTTTGGGCGCTGGTGATGACGACGTGTCTTGCCTCCTTCTTGTGGCTGTACGTCCTGAGGGAGCTGCCGGCCACGGTCGCCGGACTAGGTACTTTGGGGACCCCAGTGGTAGGAGTCCTCAGCTCCTGGGCTCAATTAGGGGAACGGCCGGTAGTGCCCGAGGTCGTCGGCATGGTGGGGATACTCGCGGGCCTAGCTCTCCTCTTGGCGGTGGGCGGCTCGTCGGAGCAGGCCGGAGCCCGCACGGCACGAATAAGGGCCTTGGCCCCTAGATGCCGGGTTCTCGTCGGTGGACTGGCGTCAGGGGTTTCGCGTTTCCGCCTGCTGGGGTACGCTCGGAACGGGAGTATGAGCGAGAGGAGAGACCCCATGAACGCTTACGACATCATGCACGAGTGGGATCGTGCGGTGGGCAATCCGCCGCGGACTGACGAAGAACTGGACCAGACTATCCCCTCTCTGCTGGCGGGCGAGGACTACGAAGCCTGGAAAGCGGCTCTCTTGGCCAAGGATAAGCGGGCCATCGTCAAGGGCATGAAGATCTGGGGACTTCCCATCGGTCCACTGGGGCCGTTCGAGATCGATGCCGCCATCGAGACCGCTGAACGCGGGGACTGAGCAGCTCGCGCGCCTCGGCTCAAGCTGATACGGAGCATCTTGGTGAGAGGGTGCCTTGGCCCAAAGAGAGATCAGCTTCTTCGCCGGAGGAGTCGAGCTCAGGGGCACGCTGGCAGTCCCGGAGGAGCCACCGAGTGCCGGCGTCCTGCTTCTGGGTGGATCCGGTCGGGTTGATCGCGACGAAAACACGCGAGGTTTTCGTCTCAACCTCCTGGCCGACCTCGCTCGTTCGCTAGCTGAAGGTGGCCTTGCTTCTTTGCGCTACGACAAGCGCGGCGTGGGGGTGAGTGCGGGGGACTTCTGGTCGACCGGGTTCTACGACAACGTGGCCGATGCCGAGGCGGCCTTGGACTTCCTGCGCTCTTGCCCCGAACTTGCTGGCTGTTCTCTCTATATCCTTGGCCACAGTGAGGGGGCCTATATCGCCATGCGACTGGGCGCTACGGTCAAGGGGGTCGCGGGCATCATCTTGTTGGCGGGGGGAGCGCGGCCTGTGGAAGAGGAACTTCGGTGGCAGGCTCGGCGGGTATCGGAGACGCTGACCGGGCTCAATGCCTGGGTCTTCCGCCTGCTCAGAGTAGATCTGGTCCAGAAGCAAGCCAAGGAGATCGAGACGATCGAACGCTCCCGGCAAGACGTCCTGCGCCGCCGGCTGGTTGCCAAGGTCAACGCAAAATGGGCCCGCGAGCTTCTCGCCTACGATCCTCGAGACGACCTAGGCATTCTGCAGGTCCCCGTCCTGGCTCTAATCGGAACCAAAGATATCCAAGTGGACGTGAGCAACCTTGACCGCATGAAGGACGTCGTGAAGTCGCCCCTGGAGGCCTACGCCCTCCCCGACGTCACCCACCTGTTTCGCATCGAACACCGGGATCCCGGGCTGGCTGGCTACCGTCGGCAGTTGCGGCAGGCACTCGCACCGCAGGTGCCGGAGATCATAGTCGGCTGGGTACGGCGGCAACTTGGCGGCTAGGTCGTAAGCGTCGCGCCAAAGCTTATCCCCAGCCACCCACCCGGATGCTAGACTCGCTAGCGCGGACCGTTCGAGCGAAGGGGGAATCTCTCATGGAGATCAGGATCCAGGGCAGCGCCACGGGGCCACTTTCGACCAAGGTCTTCTTCTGCGACGAGGAAGGGTTCGAGGTGGCGTCGGTCATCGTGATGGGCAAGTCACAGGCGGTGTTGATAGACGCCCAATGGACGCTGTCCAATGCTCACCGCTTGATTGCCGAGATCCTGGAGACCGGCAAAGAGCTCACTACCATCTACCTCACCCATGCTCATCCCGACCATTACTTCGGTGCGGGCACCATCGCCGCGGCGTTTCCCCAGGCCAGGGTGGTGGCGGTCCCTTCCGAAGCCAAGCTCATGAACGAGCAGTTCTTCGGCAAGATGGAGATCTGGGAGAAGGTAATCGGACCTCATAACGTCTGTCGCACCTCAGTACCGGTCGAAGCGCTGGAGCAAGACTTCCTCGAACTGGAGGGTGAGCGCTTGGAGATCATCACCAAGGTGATCGGCGACATGCGCTATAACACCATGGTGTGGATTCCCTGCGTCAAGACACTGTATGCAAGCGACGTGCTTTTCAACCAGGCTCATCCCTTTACTTGCGAGCTGACCGCCGAGGAGCGGGCCCAGTGGGTCCGAGAGATCGACAAGATCGAGGAGATGGGAGCAGAGGTCATTATCCCGGGACACCAGAAGCCGGGCATGCCTTTTGACCGGAGTTCCTGCACCTTCACCCGCGATTACCTGCTGGCGACCGAGGAGGAGCTACAGCGCCAGACCACAGTCGAAGGTTTCTACTACGCCATGGCCGAGCGTTTCCCGCAAGCCAACCTGCTCCACCTGAGCAACGAGATGAACGCCAACGTCTTCTTCGGCGGGCGCGACTGGCATTGGCGCGAAGAGGAATAAAGGACGCCTTTTCCCCCGGATCGTGGTTAACTGACAAGCGACGAGCGGTTAGGCAGCCTAGAACAACCACAGGGACGACACATGAACCTACTCGAGGCTATCGGGAATACTCCCCTGGTGGAGGTCCATACTCTCAACCCCAACCCCAGGACCCGCATCCTATGCAAGCTTGAGGGCTGCAATCCGGGCGGCTCGGTCAAGGACAGGGCTGCTCTCTACATGGTCACCAAGGCGGAGGAAAGCGGGCAGCTCACCAAGGACAAGATCATCCTCGAGCCCACCTCCGGCAATACCGGCATAGCCTTGGCCATGATCGGCGCGGCCAAGGGGTACGAGGTCCAACTCTGCATGCCCGAGTGCGTGAGCAGCGAGAGGCGTCTCATCCTGGAAGGCTTCGGGGCTCATGTGTTTCCCACGCCGGCCAAGGAGAACATCGACGGGGCTATCCGCAAGGCTTATGCCCTCATGGACGCTCACCCGGACAAGTACTTCATGCCTAACCAGTACGACAACGAGGCAAATGTTCTAGCGCATTTCGAAACCACCGGACCTGAGATCTTTGGGCAGACCGGTGGTGAAGTCGACTACTTCGTGGCCGGTATGGGCACCACGGGTACCCTCATGGGAGTGGGACGCTACCTTAAGTCGGTCAAGCCCTCGGTAAAGATCGTGGGTGTGGAACCGGTCCAGGGGCATACGATCCAAGGGCTCAAGAACATGAGCGAGTCGATGGTTCCGGGGATCTACCACCCGGAGGAGCTGGACCTCAAGGAGATGGTAGATGACGGTGAGGCTTTCGAGATGACCCGGCTGCTGGCGCTCAAGGAGGGGATTTTCGCGGGGACCTCGAGCGGTGCAGCTATGGCGGTGGCTGTGCGTCTAGCCAAGATGGTCGACCACGGCACCATAGTCGTGCTTCTGCCTGATCGAGGCGACCGCTATCTAAGCACCATGCAGTTCCGCTCGATTTGTGCCAAGTGCCCGCCGTGAGCTGGTCCTGACCTCTCTAGGGCCCTGGATAGCAGGCAGCTGACGGCCCGCTGCGCAGCGCGGAGGGGTTACCTGGCGACGAAATGGACGAGCTCTTCGCCTGCCTCATCAAGGAGCCACAGCTCATTCTGTTTGATCTCATACCGGGCTGTCCTCGGAAGCAGGGCGAGGTAGGCTGCCTCCTGGGCCATCAGTTCCGGGGGGCCTCCCACCTTGGTGGTAACTATGGCGGGGTCGATGGTCATCCTGCTGCCCTCGCCTATGGTGTAGGTGGCGTAATACTGGTTGACGCTCGCATTCCCGCTCAAGGTCCCGTCTTTGGCGAAGACCGCTGTGATGGAAAGCGGGCTCACTGCAGTATCAGGATCGGTTGCCTCTCGCCCCAGCGCAGTGGCTTCCCAAATTGTGCCCTGCAGCGAGGCGGGAGGGATCACCTCGAACTGTACGAGCGTCTTTCCGTCCTTGTCTACCAGAATGAGCCCGTCGTCTCTGACCTCAAAACTGACAGCCTGTATGAGGGCGTCGAAGAAGGCTGTTTCCTGCGTCATGGCCTCAGGGGGACCTGCCATCTCCGTGGCCCCTAGGTCCGAGATCTGAAGAGAATTCCCCGGTCCCAGTTTGTAAGTGGCAAAGTAGCGGTTGACGGTACCCGAGCCCGTGACCCGACCAGCTTCGAAGCTGGCGGTGGCGCTACCCTTGGCCGGGGGGAGGACGGAGGCTACACCGGATATGGCGACCACCCGCCACTCGTGGCCCTCCAGCGCCTGAGCCGGGCCAGTGTTTCGGCCGCCGCAGCTGCCGACCAAAAACCCGGTGCAGGCTATCAGCGCGCTGGTTAGGATGAGAAAAGGGAGTCTGAAGCTCATCTCTGGTCTCCGATCTGGTCGTCTGGTGCGGAGCACAAGCCTACGCCTCGATCACGCCTTGGCCTCGGCTTGCGTGTCGCCGCTTTCTGCGCCTCGCCTCTGGCTGCGTGTTCTCGCTCTCCGCGCACTCTTTGGTTATGGATGTGAAGAGGCGCGGGAAGGTTCCCCGCGTGCAGCTAGATGGTCCTAGCTCCAGCTCAGCCTAGATCCAGCTCAGGCTGCGCCGACCGAGGATAGGGGTGCTACTAACACTTCAGCTCCGCCGCTGCTTGCCGCATGGTGCGTACGGCGCAAAGGCGTCCACACATGCTGCAAGTACCAGTCTCCTGGGGCGGGGCCTCTTCGAAGTAACGACGAGCCTTCTCCGGGTCCAGGGCGAGCCTGAACATCGCCTCCCAGTCAAGGTCACGGCGGGCGCGGCTGAGGGCTTCGTCCCACTCCTTGGCTCCACGTATGCCTTTGACCAGGTCGGCGGCATGGGCAGCGACCCGAGCGGCCATGAGGCCTTCTTCCATGTCCTTCAGGGTAGGAAGCCGAAGATGCTCAGCCGGAGTGACGTAGCAGAGAAAGTCGGCTCCTGCGGCCGCTGCCACAGCCCCACCGATCGCGCTGGTGATATGGTCGTAACCGGGGGCTATGTCGGTAACCAGCGGGCCGAGCACGTAGAAAGGTGCTCCATGGCATAGCCGTTTGGCCATGACCACGTTGGTTTCCACTTGGTCCAGCGGCACATGGCCCGGCCCCTCCACCATGACCTGTACTCCTCGCTCCCGCGCTCGGAGCACCAGCTCACCCAGGACGAGGAGCTCAGCCACCTGGACGGCGTCGGTAGCGTCGCTGATGCAGCCTGGTCTGCCTGCATCGCCCAAGCTGATGGTGACGTCGTACTCGGCGCAAAGGTCGAGTATCCGATCGAAGTGTTCGTAGTAGGGATTCTCCTCGCCTGTAGCCTGCATCCAAGCGTAAAGGAGCGAGCCCCCACGGGAGACGATGCTCATGATGCGGTCGGAGCCCGGCAACCGCGCGGCTGCTTCCCGGGTGAGGCCGGCGTGGATGGTCATGAAGTCGACGCCGTCACGCGCGTGGGTCTCGACAGCCGTCAGCCACTCCCGAGCGCTGATGTCGGCAAGAGCGCGCTCCCCGCAGCCCAGTACGTCGTAAGCAGGCACGGTTCCGATCATCACCGGCAGAGTCTCTACTAGTCGGCGCCGGAAAGGCCTGGTGTTGCCTTCGCAGGACAGGTCCATCAGGGCGTCGGTCCCCAGCTGGACGGCACGAGTAGCTTTGGCATACTCGGTGGCGCGATCGGCACAGTCGCGGGAGATGCCCAGATTGACGTTCACCTTGGTGCGAAGATGCTGACCGATGCCGGCCGGCGACAGACCGGTGTGCAAGCGGTTGGCCGGTATCACCACGCGGCCGGTGGCGATGCGTTCGAGCAGCACGTCTTCCTGGACTCGTTCGTCCGCGGCCACTGTCTTCATTTGAGCGGTGATGCTCCCCGCCCTGGCTGCTTCAAGTTGAGTGCGGAAGGCCATCTGCTTCACCTCCTTTCTGCGGGGATTGGCAGTCTGTGGTCGAGGTCTGGGCCAGTACCTCCCGGATCTGCTTGATTGTGACCCTGATGTCGTGCGCGCTCACGATCTCTTTGACCAGGGCCACCAGTCTGGCTCCGTGCCGTCTTACCTCGCCAACATTGGCAATGGTCACTCCGCCCAGAGCCACGAAGGGGATGCTCAGGTTGCTTACCACCCAATCGAGATACTCAAGACCCACGGGTTGCACGGGTACGCCCTTAGTGAGCGTGGGGAAGAGCGGACCGACCCCGATGTAATCGGCTCCTTCAGCGACCGCCTGTCGCGCCTGCGCGGGCGAGTGGGTAGACACCCCGATCAACATGGTTTCGCCTACCAAGGGCCGCACTTTCTGGAGCGGGTAGTCATCCTGACCCAGATGAACACCGTCGGCTTCGCAGAGGAGGGCAAGATCGGGATGGTCGTTAACGATGAAGGTTGCCCCTGCGTTCTGCGTGAGGTGCCGTATCTCCGCGCATTCCCGATACTTCTCGGCGAAGGACTTGCGCTTCTCCCGATACTGGATGATCTTGACGCCGGCTTCGAGCATCTCGCTTACCACCTGTAGGTTGGTCCGTCCCTGCGAGAGTTCCTCGGCGGTGATGCCGTAGAGATCGGTGTCGAGCAGTGCGGCGGCGCGGTGAGGACGAAGGAGAGCAGAGTACTGTGACTCTAGCGTGTAGACCGCAAAGCGAAGACGCTCACACTCCTTGGCCGAGGCTGCGTGGCCCAAAAGGGACAGGGTCTCCTCCAGCACGCGGAGACCCTCCTCGGCTCTCTTGAAATTAGCGGCGGTAAGAGCAGCCAGGGTCTCTCGGGCCTTGTCCGTCTCTTGCGATACCGCGAAGCCCACGTCGGTGTCGGCGGTGCGGGCGGCTAGGCAGAGCGCAACGCAGTCGGACCCAAGCGCTCGCACCTGATGGCGGAGACTCTTGAGAAGCGAGCACACCTCCTGGTCGTCGAGGTGGAAGCGGGCTATGTCCTCCAGCACGCGCAGACCTTCCGATACCCGGTTGAGATTCGCGTCAACGATGCGATAAAGATCGTTCACAGTGACCCCTTGCTTCCCGAGTCCGTCGGCGAAGCCACTCGTCCTGACGGTACGCCGCATGCGTCCCGGAACCCCGCATCGTTCTCTGGTCCGGGCTGCGCTTCGCTGCCCTGTGCGGTGAGATCGGTCAAGACCAGCTCTGCCACCTTCTTTCCTGAGAGCAACATCCCCCCGAAGATGGGACCCATCCGGTAGGAGCCGAAGGCGGCGTTAGCGCTCATGCCGGTCACGTAGAGCCCGGGAAAGATCTGCTTGGTATTGGCGACCGTGGTAGTCTCTGCCACTTCCGCCCACATAGGCTTCTCGCCCTCGATGCGACCCGAAGGGGTGAGAAGGCAGGCTCCCATCTTCTTCTCCAGGACCCCGACTACTTCAAGGGGATGACCGGTGGCCTCGATCACACAGCGGGCTCTGACCGCTAGCGGATCCACATGGAGATTGGCCAGCTCGACCGCGCTCCAGTTGATCACCACACCGCAAACGCGGTCTTCGCGCAAGAGCACGTCCTCGACGCTGACCAGGTTGAAGATCTTGGCCCCCGCGCGGATCGCCCGGTAGGAGATCCCAGTGACGGCCTCCAGGGCATCGACAGTGTAGTAGCCGTTCTGATAGGGCCGGGTCGAAATGTCCAACTCATCGAGGATGACTTTGGCTTCTTCCTGGACGACTATCTCGTTGAACATCATCCCGCCGCCCCACATCCCCCCGCCCACGGAGAGTTTGCGCTCGAAGACCGCTACACGGGTGCCAGCCTCAGCCAGATAGTAGGCGGCGACCAGGCCGGAGGGTCCGGCTCCGCAGACCGCCACCTCTACGTCGAGAGACGAAAGCAGCTTTTCGGTGTAGCGCTCGATGATCGCGCGGGTTATCACCCGCTCGTCCAGGGCGGAGTGTCCGGTAGTGGCGGCCATCTTGTTTCTCTCCTTCAGGCTCGGTGTTCGTAGCCGACCGAAGGGGAAAGCGCCAAACAAGAAAGGCGTCCCTAGGGACGCCCTCTGTGGATCTAGACTCGCTTCCCTACGCTGGCATTACCCAGTTCAGGTTCACAGGGTCAGTGGTCGGACCACACTCTCAGCGCTTGGCGCTCCCCTAGCAAAACAGATATTAGCACCAGGGAGGGTGGGCGACAGCAAAGTTTCCAAAGCGTGCGTCACGGTGGTGTTATCCCAGCACGTTGTCCTACGCGACCTGGTATACTGAATGGGCATTCGCCAGGTTCTGTCTCAAAGACGCAGCGCCGAGTCTAGTTGCCTCTTCGCTCAGTCTCCGATCTTTTCCTCGCGATTGTCGCAATGTAACTCCGTCTATGGAGGCTGTAGTGAATTCAGCGAAACTGTACGTAGGCAACCTTAGCTATGACACGACCGAGGCTACCGTAAGGGCCGCGTTCGAAGCTCATGGTGAGGTGACCTCGGTCAACCTCATCACCGACCGGGATACCGGCCGGCCCAAAGGCTTCGGGTTCGTGGAGATGGGCTCGGCCGACGAAGCCCAGAAGGCCAAGAGCGCCCTCGACGGCACCGAAATGGATGGCCGTACTGTCAAGGTCGACGTGGCGAAGGAACAGACGCCGCGGACTAACCGCTCGAGCGGCGGCTATGGTGGTGGCTATGGCGGCGGTCGTGGCGGCTACCGCGGGGGCAACCGCTGGTAGACCCGGGGTTTCTCCCCGGCGTGGTTCTGGACGCGCTTGAGAGGCGGGCGGCTGCGGTCTTGCGACCGCAGCCGCCCGCTTGTTACCTAGTCAATCGCGGCCCCTAGTGCGCCCAGTCGCCGCCACTTTGCCAGACAGACAAAGGTGTCCTTTCCGTGTATGAAACTTGACCCCCGGGGGCATCGTCGTAAAGCTCGGACATGGACAGACTGGGCGTCGCTCCGTATCGCTCAGTCAAGAGAGCCAATCGGGGGAAGGTGGTGCGTGAGATGGCCTACGTGATGGTCGAGCATAAGATAGAGAAGTGGTCGGAATTCGAGATGATCTTCAAAGAGGACGGAGAGCGCCGACGGATGCTCGGCTCCAAGGGGGGACGGTCTTTCGTGACGTGGACGATCCGCAGTACATCTTTGTGGTCTTCCAGGGGAGCGACTCGGAAAACGCGAAGAAGTTCCGGGATGGACTGGAGACGCATGAAGCCATGGAGTGGGCCACGTCAGGCATCTGGTCTCGTGTCCATGTGTCGGAAGAGGTCTTGAGAGTAGACGCCTAGCTTGCCCCGACCCCAGGTGCCCTCAGCCGCGCTGACTCTTGCCGGTCGGCGTCGCGGGCTTCGCTGAGGTCTTTCAGCCTTGCTCGATCTTGGGGCGGTCGTCCTTGCTGTCGTCGACACTCTTGTCGATTGAGACCTCGACTTTGGCGTCCTCCTTGATGGCCTCTTTGAAGCTCTCCTCACCTTCTTTTAGGCCCCTCTTGAGTCCGACCAAAGAAGAGCCCAAGGAGCGGCCTAGCCGCGGTAGCAACCTGCCTCCGAAGATGAGGAAGATGACCACTACTACAATGAGGATCTCCCAAGGGCCTAACCAACTAGGCATGCGCACACTCTCCTCTTGACAGCTTCACGAAGCTTAGACTCTATTTTCGCACCTTTTCGGAGTCTTCGTCGGCTAGAACGCTCCCAGTTGACAAGGAGTGATTTTGAGGCCGAGAGCTTCGCAGGCCGCCGCCACGTCCAGTCGCGAGCGCCCCAGCTCGTCGGCAAGTGACCAGCACGTCTGGCAGCTGACCCTGCCCTCCACGGCCGAGCGCTCGAGGCTCGAGCGCAGTTCAGCATCCACCTGGGCTGCCGCTTTGACAATCTTCTTCTGGGGTTCGTAACCGAACAGTCCCAGCTGGCACTTGGCGATCCGGTATTCGAGGAGATCGAGGGTCTGTCCCACGGCGAGCGGGGCTGCCCCGTACTGCTCCGCGATGCGGAAGGCCGCGGCGCAGGTCAACTCACTATCGGTAGCCGCTTGCATGACAGCGGCCGCCAGCGTTGGATCGAGCTGCGTGCCCGGCGGGTGTTTGGCCCTGTACTTGCCAGCATGATCGCGCGTCATCCGTACCTCTTCCTGTCTGTGATATGCATCGGTCAAGTCGTCTAAGTGGTCGTCTGCACAGCCGTGGAATCGCTTCCAGAGGCGGGTGCCGGCTTCAGGCCGGGTGGCAAGTGACGTTCTTCCCTTATCAGGAGTGTGCATAACAGGGCCAGCGCCGCCAGCCCCGCCGAAATGGCCAGGGCCAGGTCGTAGTTGCCAGTGCGGTCGAAGACCACGCCTCCCAGGTAGGCCCAGAAGCCACCTCCGAAGGTGTGGGCCATGGTTATGAAGCCGGAAATGAAGCCCAGGTGACCGACTCCGTAAAGGCGGGCCAGCAGCGTGGTGGTGAGCGGGGCTGTGACAAGAAAAGTGAACCCGAATCCGAGGGAGAAGACCCAGAACGACACCGGATTCTTGAGGAAGTAAAGCAGCGCGAACAGCAAGATCCTGAAGAGGAAAGTGAGAGCGATGGGCAACTTGTTACCCAAGGCGTCAGCCGCGGGTCCTGCCGTTAGGATCCCGCCTAGGCTGAGAAGTCCCAGCCAGGCGAGCATGTCGGCTCCTTGGGTTGGAGTCACGCCGTAGTCGGTGACCATGGCCACGAGGTGAGTGGTGATCAGGAAATCGGCGGCGCCGCAGACGAACATGACCAGAGTGAACAACCAGAGGGAGCGGGTACCCAATGCCTGAGGGAGAGAAAGGCTGGGCACATGGTCGGGTGCGGGCAGCTTCTTTACAGGCAGCTTTGCCCCCGGTTGCTGGACGGGCCGCCTCAAGGCCCTTTCCAAAGAGGTGGGAGGGGGACCGGCCAAGGCTGAGCCATATGAACGCAGACCCAGCCCCTCCGGGTCGGAACGGATCACCCCGAAGGTAAGAGGAAGGTTCAGGGCTACAGACAATCCCGCTATCCAAAGGCTGGTCGCCCGCCAACCCGAAGTCAGCACCAGGTGGGAGAAGACGGGGACCAGGAAGAACTGGCCAAAACAGCCTCCGGCAAAAGCCAGGCTCACGGCCAAGCCTCGGCGTCTTTCGAACCAGCGCCCGATGATTGAGCCGAACAGAGGCACAGTGATGCCCCCCAGGCCAGCGGCGCTTACCACGCCGTAGTAGAGAAGGAACTCCCACAGGGAGTGCATGGTGGCCATGAGCCCGTACCCGGCCGCGAAGAGGATGGTGGAGATCGCTATGACCCATTTGGGTCCGAAGCGGTCATAAAGGCGCCCGGTAGCGATGGTAGCGACTGCATAGACGGCCATACTCAGGAACACGGCGGCCGAGATCGCGCTGCGGCTCCACGAGAACTCCGCCTCCATGGGCTTCACCATGACCCCGAAGACGAACCGTCCCCCACTGTTTAGGAAGAGGATCAGGAAGGACGCGCCCAAAACGTACCAGCCGTAGAAAACGCGGGGCAGAGGTCTGGGTCTTGCGCACAAACTGAACTACCTCCTCGTTCACCAAGGACCCTAGCTTGCGGCCTAGTGCCCGGGTCCTCTATCTCGGTTGCTGGACTCGCCGTGCGGCCGGGCTCCGGCCGATTCTAGCGCACCTGTCTTCAGGTCGAGCGTGATTGACAGCGCTCGCGGTACTCACTAGTATCAACTCTTAGGCCGCACGCCGCTGAAGCAAGGGGGAGCTTCCTTGGATGGCGCGCACAACCCACAACACGGACCGCACCTGAAGGCAGTCAGCCGGGTCTCCGCCGCTCTATCGAGCCTTGCCGATCTGCAAGCGATGCTCAAGGTTGGTCTTGACAGTGCCTGCGACCTGTTGGAAGCGGCTCGCGGCAAGATCTTCGTCTGGGATGAGGACTCTTCTGCTCTCTCGCTCAGGGTGGCACGTGCTACCGAGAAAGAGCAGGCGAGGAGCATGGCGCCTGAGAACGCTGAAGCAGGGGTCGGGGGGGCTGGCGACCGGGAGCGGGGGCCTGCGGGCATAGACCATCCTGCTGACAGGGACCAGTGGCTGGCGACGCGGGTGATCGATGCCGAGCGCGCCTTCTTCGTGGAAGATCTTTCCAGGGAGCCCGTCGGCGAGGAGGGTTCCGCACTCCCCGGACCGGCGGCCGAGCAGGCGGGGTTCTTTGCCGGCGTTCCTCTGCGCTCCTGCCACAAGGTGCTAGGGGTGCTGGAGGTCTTTGGAGAGTCACCGCGGTGCTTCAGCAGTGATGACCGGTGCGCCCTTACCTGCATAGGTGAACTCTTGGGGGTGGCGATCGACCGGGCGGAGGTTCTCGAGCAACTCCGGCGAGGCCGGGAGACGTACCAGCGGTTGGCCCGTTACTGTCTCGTCGCCCAAGATGAGGAGCGCCGTCGGATAGCGCGTGAGCTCCACGACGAGACCAGCCAGTCCCTCTCTGCTCTTGCCCTCAACCTCCGCGCGCTCGTGGAAGTGGCCGAGATGTCGAGCCTGGATCCCCAGCTGGTCGAACGCTTACGGAAGATCGAGTCCCTTGCGCAGACGACCGGATATGAGCTCACCCGGATTATCAACGACCTCCGACCCGGTCTGCTCGATTCCGCAGGTTTGGTAGCTGCCATCCGTCGTTTTGCCCAGGACCATCTTGAGGCTTTGGAGGTGAAGGTCGAGGTGGAGGTCAAGGGGGCTATCCCGCGTCTGACCCCGGAGGTCGAAGCCAACCTGTTCCGATTCGCGCAAGGAGCCATCACCAACATCGCCAGGCACGCTGAGGCCAGTTACGTACGGATCACCTTGGAATGCTCGGCAGAGAAGCTCATCCTGCACATCAGGGATGACGGCCGAGGGTTCGACATCGCGCAGATAACCGGCATCGATGAGAAGACGGGCAGGGGTCGGGGGCTTTTTGCCATGAAGGAACGTATCCGGCTCCTGGGCGGAAACTGCGCGGTCGAGTCCGCGCCTGGACGAGGCACCACGGTGAGAGCGGAGATACCCCTGGCAGAGGTGAGGCATGGCCAAGATCCGGGTCTTGGTAGTGGACGACCATACCCTGGTACGTGACGGCATAACGGCGCTACTTCAGCTTGCCCCTGACATCGAGGTGGTGGGTGAGGCCAGTGATGGCAAGGAAGCTCTGGCCAAGACCAGGGACCTGAAGCCGGATGTGGTGCTCATGGACCTGGAGATGCCCGTGATGGACGGTCTCGAGGCGTCGCGGAGGATCTGCGCTCGCTATCCTGAGGTCATGGTGCTGGTGCTCTCGCAGTATCAAGATGCTAACCACGTTCTTGAGGCCATCGAGGCCGGCGTAAAGGGCTTTGTCAACAAGAATGCTGCTTCTGCTGAACTGGCCGTCGCTATCCGCTCCGTATACCGTGGCGAATCGTTCCTCTCCCCTCCAGCAGCGCGTCTCCTGATCGACCGTTTGCGCCGGGCCGAGCGGGGTCTCTCTGCGGACCCCTACGAGGAACTGACGCCGCGCGAGAAAGAGATCCTCAAGCTTATCGCTGAAGGGAAGACCACACGGCAGATCGCTGACGCGCTGGTCATCAGCCCCAAGACCGTCGAAGGCCATCGCACCCGGCTCATGGCCAAACTGGGGGTGCACGACCGGGTTGAACTGGTGAAGTACGCCGTGCGCAAGGGTCTCATCTCTCTGTGAGGGCAGCAGAGAGCAGTCCGCAGAGAAGGGACTGCGCCTCGGTCGGCGTCGGATCTTGGCCGCGATACGGCTGCTAGTGAAGTGAGCGGCCTCCGCCGGTGCTCTCCATCCCCCCTGGCGACTCGCCACCGGGTCGGGTTCCCCGAGGGTTATCCCTTAGGGCCAAGGGAGTCTCCCTGCCCAGGATGGGGGTGCCCACCCTTGCCGGTTGCGGGGTGGGAATAGGTCTTGCTGGGGTCGGCCCCCGCTTGCGCAATCATCGCGCCCGCCTACTCTAAGGGTACGCAAACGCGAAAGGTCGCCAAGAAAGGTCTGGAACGGAGTGAGGAGGGCGGCGATGAAAAGCGGTCCCGCCATACTTGTCATCGACGACGAAGTCGACTTCAGAGGTGCTTTGGCCGAGCAACTGGGGGGTCAAGGTTATCGGGTGACTGCGGTCGGCTGCTGCGAGGAAGGGCGCGCGGCTCTGGGCGCAGAACGGCCGGATTTGATCATTCTAGGCACAGTGTCACCTTGTGGGGAGGCCTATCGTTTCCACTGCTTTGTCCGCAGCCTGTCGCCGCTGGCGGCCACCCCGATGATCGTGCTGGATGCACCCCTCGAACGGCAGTCGGTCGCTGGCTGGCGCCGGTGGGAGGGCTTGCGAATGGAGGCGGAAGACTACCTGGTCAAGCCGGTGGACCCGATCGCTCTGGTCTCGCGCGTGGCCAAGTTCCTAGACAAGAGTACTGCCAAGGTCAGGGTCCTGGTGGTGGATGACCATGCCCTCATCAGGGAGAGCATCACAGCCTTGCTCAGCTTGCAGAGCGACATGCAGGTCGTGGGCGTCGCGGAAAACGGTCGGGAGGCTCTTGTCAAGTTGCAGGAGGTCCAGCCGGATGTAGTGGTCATGGACTTGCGCATGCCGGAGATGAACGGGCTGGAAGCCACCCGGGAGATCTGCCGACTGCCGCGTCACCCGCAGGTGCTCGTGCTCTCGCAGTACGACGACGAGGAGAACCTGGTCGCCTGCAAAGAAGCCGGCGCTTGGGATTTCGTGCCCAAGCAGGGGGCGAGCAGTCGTCTGGTCAGCGCCATCCGGGCGGCAGGTCAAGCAGCTTAGCGGTCGGCACGCGGTTCGGCATCGGGCTGGGGAGTGGACGGGAGTCGCTGAGACCAGACGCGAATGACTCCCGGCGAGGGACTAGGGGGCGCCGTGAACAAGGTCACCATCACGCTCGACGGGCGCGAAGTCACTGGTATGCCTGGGGAGACTATCCTGGATCTGGCTCGCGAATCCGGGATCAACATTCCCACTCTCTGCCACCACCCTCTTCTTTCTCCCAACGGTGCGTGCCGTGTCTGTTTGGTGGAGAATGAGCGGAACGGCGCTCTGCTGGCTGCCTGCGTCACCCCCATAGAGCCAGGTATGATGATCAACACTCGTTCACCGCGGGTGCTGGAACGGCGCCGGCAGATAGTCGAGCTCTTGCTTGCCAGCCATCCCGATACCTGCATGGTGTGCGATAAGGGTAACCGCTGCGAGCTCCGGTGCATCGCGTCCGAGATGGGGGTGGGGATGCTCAGACTCGAGCGCATCCCCCAGTACGGGGCGATCGTGGATGCCAATCCCTTCCTGGTGCGCGACCTGGGTAAGTGCATACTGTGTGGCCGGTGCGTCAAGGCGGACCAGGAGCTAGTAGTCGAAGGCGCTCTTGATTTCTTGGGCAGGGGTTTCGGTACTCGGCCGGCCACCCTGCAAGAGGTCCCGTTCGAACATTCCGAGTGCACCTTCTGTGGGACCTGCGTCTCTGTCTGTCCCACGGGAGCCCTTCGGGAGCGGGACGCTCTTACCAGTGGGTCCACCTCGGAACAGGTCCACACCACTTGTCCGTTCTGTGGCTGTGGCTGCAGCGTGGTACTCGAGATCAGGGGGGACCGGATCATCCGCGCTCGTCCGGGGACCGAGAGTCCTGTAAACCAGGGGACTCTCTGCGTCCGTGGAGCCTACGGTTTCGACTTCGTGCACAGCCCCGAGCGCTTGACCACCCCCTTAGTACGTCGCGGCGCCCATTTGGAGCCTGCCTCCTGGGAGGAGGCTCTCAGTCTTGCCGCCAGCGGACTGCGTCGCCTGCGGGAGGAATCGGGGCCGGACAGTCTGGCTGTGTTGGGGGCCCCCACGGGGACGAATGAAGAGAACTATCTGCTGCAGCGTTTTGCCCGGACGGTGCTAGGTACGCCTCATATCGACAACGGCGCGCGGCTTCATCGCGCTCCCAGCTATACCGGCGTAGGAGGGACCTTAGGCTACCCCGGGACGATCGGGACCATCCGCGACATCGAATGTGCCGAAGTCATCCTGGTGGTGGGGGCCGACCCGGCGGCCTCGGCGCCCGCAGTCGCGTATGCGATCAAGCGCGCAGTCACCCGCAAGGGCGCGAGACTGCTGCTGATCGAGCCTCGCCGTACCCAGTTGGTCCGGTTCGCCAGTCTTTGGCTGCGTCCGCGACCAGGGACTGACATAGCCCTGTTGAACGGTCTGGCCAACGCCATACTGGCTGAGGGGCTCGTGGATCCAGACCTGGTGACCACTCGGACGGACGGATTCGCCGAACTGGTGAGCACTTTGCAGCGATACACGCCGGCCGCCGTGGCGTCGCTCACCGGGGTGACTGAAGGCGAGCTGGTCCAGGCTGCTCTAGCGTTCGGCAGTGCGGCTAGGGCGGCCCTTGTCTACGGCGGGGGAGTCACTCGGGCGCGGCGGGGCACGGACACGGTCAAAGCCTTGGCCAATCTGGCTCTTCTGACGGGCAACGTTGAACGCAAGGGCACCGGACTCTACGCGCTCCAGACCAGGAACAACGCCCAAGGGGCCTGTGACATGGGAGCGGTGCCCGACTTCTTGCCGGGATACTGCAGCGTGGAAGACTCCGCGGGACGCCAGAAGTTCGAGGAGCGCTGGCGCACTCGGTTGCCCGCAGGGCGGGGCCTCAGCGCCAGCGAGGCTCTAGCGGCTGCGGTGGCCGGAAGAGTCAAGGGGATGTTGATTGTGGGGGAGAACCCCCTGGGGTATTTCCCCGATCCCTTCGCGGTGGAACACGGTCTCAAGTGCCTGGAGTTCCTGGTGGTACAGGATCTCTTCCTGACGGAGACGGCGGCTCTGGCCACCGTCGTGCTACCTGCCGCCAGCTTCGTGGAGAAGGAGGGGACTTTCACCAACTTCGAGGGACGGGTGCAGCCGGTGCGGCAGGCTCTCCCTCCTCGCGGAGAAAGTCGCCCAGATTGGCAGATCCTGTTGAGTCTGGCCGAGGCCATGGGGGCACCGCTTCCCTTCGCGAGCGTGACTGACATCGAACGCGAGATCCTGGAGCTGGTGCCCTTCTATGAGGCCCCCAGCCTGGGTCTCGAAGCCGGACTTCCGACCCGAGAAGCGGAGCCTTGGGCGCGAAGGCGTCTGCACGAGCGACTGTTTCCCAGCACTTTCGGCCGCTTCTTGCCCGTGGAGTATGTGCCCGAAGAAGAGCCGAGCCAAGAGTTTCCGCTCACTCTGGTCACAGGTTCGTCACTCTATCAGTTCGGCACCGGCATGCGGACCTCGCGTTCTTCGCGCTTGAGCAGCCTAGTGCCGCGAGCCTACGTGGAGGTGAGCGCAGCCGATGCCTCAGTACAGGGCATCTGGGATGGGGAGCAAGTCCGGGTGGTGTCAGCCCTCGCTGCCGTGGAGGCTGTAGCCAAAGTCTGCGCCGATCAGCCGGCAGGGGTGGTCTTCGCTCCTCTGGCTTCGCCGGAAGCTCGGTTCAACCGTCTCTTCCCGGCCGTGATCGATCCACAGTCGAGCCTCCCGGTGCTGGGTCACGTAGCGGTGCGGCTGGAAAGGGGGCGACTCGATGACTGAGGCCGGAAGCGCATCTGGAGCTGGGACGATTCCGCCGGGGTTGGGAATGGACGCGGACAACCTCCATCGGCTCGGCCAGACCCCCGTGTTCGACCCGGTTCGCGTTGAGGAGGTCATCAACCGCTACCGGGGTAAGCGCTGGGTCCTGATACCTTTGCTCCAAGAGATACAAGAGGTCTGTGGTTACATCCCCCCCGCCCTGATCCCGCGCATAGCCGAGGCGGTGGGGATGTTCCCGGTGCAGGTGCAGGGCGTCATCAGCTTCTATTCGCAGCTTCACACCGAACCGCGGGGCAAGAAGGTGGTCACGGTATGTCGGGGCACTGCCTGTCATGTCCGCGGGGGACGGAGCATCCTCAAGGTGGTCAAGGAACATCTGGGAATCGAAGAAGGCGAGACCACGCCGGACCTCGAGTACACGTTGGAGACCGTGGCCTGCATCGGGGTCTGCGCTTTGGCTCCGAACATGATGGTGGGGCGCACGACCTACGGATCTCTTAACCCCAGCAAGGTGGCCCGGATCCTAGGTCGACCCAAAGCGGCCAGTGGGGGTGACTGAAATGGCCTGGGCTGCTGAGATAACCTCGCCCGCGGGTGGAGCGGTATCTCCCCGCATCTTCGTCGGCATGGGCACTTGTGGCATCGCTGCCGGGGCCGAAGAGGTGCTGGAGGTTCTGCGCAGAGAGCTGACCGAGCGCGGTCTTCAGGCCGAGCTGGTGCCGGTGGGCTGTATGGGCCTCTGCTTCGCCGAGCCTCTCGTGGAGATAGCGAAGCCGGGCAGACCGAGTGTACTCTACGGCCACCTCACGGCCGAGACCACCGTAGAACTGGCGCGGGATTATCTGGCCGGCGATGACCCGCGTCCCGACCTGGCGCTGGGGATCCGGGGCGAGGGGGTCGTGGACGGTATCCCTCGGCTAGAGGATCTTCCCCTGATGCGTGAGCAAGTGCGGGTCATCCTGCGTGACTGCGGCAACCTCGATCCTACGGACATCGACCAGTACTTGGCCCGCGGAGGCTACGAGGCGCTCAAGAAGGCGTTGCTGCACATGACGCCACAGGAGGTCATCGACGAGGTGGCCAAGGCTAAGCTGAGGGGGCGCGGAGGGGCCGGCTTTCCGACTGCCCGCAAGTGGCAGTTCTGCCGCGACGCGCCAGGCGGTGTGAAGTACGTGGTATGCAACGCTGACGAAGGGGATCCAGGCGCTTTCATGGATCGCTCCATCCTGGAGGGAAGTCCTCACGCCGTCCTCGAGGGGCTCGCCATTGCCGCGTATGCGGTGGGGGCTGCGTCGGGCTATGTGTACGTGCGGGCCGAGTACCCGCTGGCGGTGGAAAGGTTGCGTAGTGCGGTCACCCAAGCGGCTGAACGGGGGTTGCTAGGTTCGCAGATCTTCGGCTCCGGGTTCGACTTCAGCGTGCAGGTCATGGAAGGGGCGGGGGCTTTCGTCTGCGGTGAGGAGACCGCGCTTCTAGCCTCTATCGAGGGGAGACGGGGCATGCCCCGTCCTCGTCCCCCGTTTCCTGCCCAGTCGGGACTGGGGGGTAAGCCTACGGTCATCAACAACGTCAAGACGCTGGCTTCGGTCCCGCCCATCGTGCTCCGCGGGGGGGACTGGTACGCGAGCATCGGCAGTGACAAGAGTCCGGGGACGACGGTATTCGCGCTCACCGGCAAGATCACCAACAGCGGGCTGGTGGAGGTCCCCCTGGGGACGCCGCTTTCCACCATCGTGTTTGCCATCGGCGGCGGCATCCCCCGTGGTCGGAGACTGAAGGCTGTGCAGACCGGCGGTCCTTCGGGGGGCTGCATCCCGGCCAGGCTCATAGACACTCCCGTGGACTATGAGTCCCTGAGTGCTCTGGGCTCCATCATGGGCAGCGGGGGCATGGTGGTCATGGACGAGACCTCTTGCATGGTCGACGTGGCCCGGT
>CAKZRW010000111.1 GCA_937148845.1 uncultured Actinomycetes bacterium
ATGCAGAAGGCTTTGGAGATCAACAGCGCGGCTGCTGGCTCACTCGCTTCGTGGAACTTGGCAGGCTATACCATGATGGCTGCCATAGGGGGAGTAATGGCGGCCCGCTGGGGGGCCCGCAAGGTGATCACCGGCGGTCTCGCTCTCACCACACTCGGCATGTTTCTGACCGGCATCTCTGGTGGCCTAGGGGGAGCCTCCGCCGCCCGCCTCCTGACTGGCATGGGCAATGGCATGATGTTCGTCCCTTCGATAGCCCTCATGGCCTCCTGGTTTCGCGTGCGTCAGCTGGGCTTGGCCTCGACCATCGTGCCCACTGGTTCGTCGCTGGCCATGATGATCGTGGGGCCTGTGGTACCACGGCTCATCGCAGCCGGAGGATCTGAAGGGTGGCGCTCGGCTTGGTATTTCTTCGCCATCCTCACTGCTGTCCTCACCGTGATCAGCGCCTCGCTGCTGCGCGACCGTCCTAAAGGAACGCCCTCGCCTCGTGACTCGATGGTGTACGACCGACACGCTCCTCCGGCCATTCGGGCCTGGCTCAAGAAGAACACCCCGGGAATCAAGAGTATCTTGAGCTCGGGCTACGCCTGGCATCTTGGCCTCGTCTACTTTCTTTTCGGAGTAGCCTTCCTTCTCTATTTCACCTTCTTTCAGAAGCGGCTCATGGCTGATCTCGGCTACAGCAGCGAAGCTGCGGGGTATCTCTTCATGGTCTTGGGCGTGGCGGGTTTCATCGGAGGCATGGGCTGGGGCAGTCTTTCTGACCGATTTGGACGACGCCGGGCCGTCTCCCTCAACCTGCTGATGTCGGGTGTGGCTGCTCTCTTATTCGCCGTGAGCCCCACGCTGCCGACCCTGGTGCTCTCGGCTCTCCTCTTCGGAGCCAGCGGGATGGTCTTCCCCGGCCTGATGGGCGCTGCTTGTGCCGATCGCTTCGGCCCCGGCCTCGCCCCCGCTGCCTTGGGGCTAATAACCATACTGGTAGGAGTGGGACAGACCGTCGGGCCTCTGATCGGAGGGGCCATGAACGATGCGTACGCCTCGCTGGGCCCGTCCTATCTCTTCTCTGCGGTCACTTTCTTCGTAGGCGCGGCTGCCGCTCTGGCGTTGCGCAGTCCCAAAGGCGACCGGGCAAGCAAGAGCTCGCTTCCGCCCCTACCTCCCCGACGGCATCCCATCCCCTGAATGACTGAGCTGAGGATCATTTGACCACTTTTCGCTCCCAACCCAGCCTTGCCGACCACCCTACCGGGGAGCTTCGCTACCGGTGGGTGGTCGCCGGGACCGCCTTCTTCGCCGTACTCTGTGCTATAGGCCTGGGCCGTTTTGCCTACAGTGCGGTCTTGCCAGCGATGCAGCAGGCCCTCGGCTTGACTAGCGCCGAGGCAGGTTCGCTGGCCTCGTGGAACCAGGTGGGCTACACGGTGATGGCACTTGTGGGAGGAGTGCTCGCTTCGCGGTTCGGTCCCCGCGTGGTGGTGTCCACCGGCTTGGCCTTGACCGCGGTGGGCATGTACCTGACCGGTATTTCTGACGGTCTGGCCGAAGCCTCTGCAGCCCGCTTGCTTACTGGCATGGGCAACGGCATGGTGCTGGCCCCTTCCATCACTCTCATGGCCGCATGGTTCCGAGCCCAACGGCACGGTTTCGCCACCGGGATGGTCCCCGCCGGGTCCTCGTTCGCTCTGGTGGCCGTGGGACCCTTGGTACCAGGACTCATCGCGGCCGGCGGTGCCGAAGGCTGGCGCCTTGCTTGGTACGTTTTCGCTGGAGTGACGGCCGCCATGACGGTCTTCAACGCGGCCATGTCGCGCAACCGGCCACAGGAGACCGATACCTGGTGGCGCCGGCTGCGTAGCGGAGAGCTGCCTCGTCGGGATCGACAGGGGGAGGCGGGCGAGGGGCAGTCAAGCCTGGCTGCCCTGCCCGAGCAGGCGGGCTGCGCCCAGGCCGAGCAGACTGGCCGCGCCGGGGCCGAGCAGACCGACCGCCCGTCAGCTGAGAATTCGCTGCGCCAGGACTTTCGCCGCATCTCCCGCTCCAGCCGGGCTTGGCATCTAGGCTCTCTTTACCTCCTGTACGGCTTTGCTTTTCTCATGTTCTTCACTTTTTTCCAAAAGCGGCTTATCCATGACCTAGGCTACAGCAGTCACACCGCCGGCATACTCTTCTTGGTACTCGGGGTCAGCGGAACCCTGGCCGGCATCTTCTGGGGTGGCATCTCGGACCGGGTGGGCCGAGGGCCGACTTTGGCCGTAGTATTCGCCCTGGAGGGAGCCTGTGGGGTCATATTCGCGCTTTGGGACAGTCTGCCGGCACTCGCCGCCGCCTCCTGGATCTTCGGATTCTGTGGGCTGAGCGTCCCCAGTCTCATGGGAGCCGCGTGCGCGGATTGTTTCGGAGTCAGACTGGCTCCCGCTTCTCTTGGCTTCATCACCTTCTTTCTTGGAGTGGGCCAGACGATCGGCCCGTACATAGGCGGCGCTCTCGAAGACTTCTCTTCTTCCCTCACCTCGACCTACCTGCTATCGGCGGGGATCTTCGCCGTGGGGACAGTGGTCGCCGTCTTCTTGCGCCGGCCCCGCTTCCAGGGGACGCAAACGCGTCCAGGCGAGTCCGCTTGAAGGCAAGCGTAGAGGCGAAGCTTTCTCCCCACGGGACCACCCAGCTTCCAGCCCCCTGCCCCTTCAGCCCGGCCATCGCGATGACTCGCCCGGCCGGCTTGGAGCACGAAGATGATCCATACACGCGGGTCATAGGTCGCAGGAGTCATGAAAAGTTATCGGAAAAGGCACCACCAGGTCGCGCCGCTTACTACTATGAGCGATACTGACCTGTGGAAGAAGGGGAATTTGGGTGTGCCACGGGTCGGTTCATCAGTAACCAGCTGGTCACTCAACCTATCTGAACGAGGAGGAGAGCCGCATGGCAGGCGAGAACAAACGGCCGCAGAGTAAGCCAACGGGCGCAGACAAGACTGTCCTTAAGGCTTTGGGCCTCAGCGGGGGGATCTTTGGAGCCTGCCCCTGTGCCGTCGACGTTAAGGATGGCAAGGTCATCCGCATCCGGCCGCTTCATTGGGATTCGGCCTATGACCCCAACACCTTCAATCCTTGGAAGATCACCAAGAACGGGAAGACCCTAGAGCCACTCTACAAGGCAGTGCCGGCTCCCTGGAGCCTAGCCTACAAGAAACGCGCCTACTCTCCCAACCGCATCAAGTACCCGCTCAAACGAGTGGATTTCGACCCCAACGGGGCCCCGGGTTCGGTAGGGCCTGGCGGGCGTAATACCCAGAACCGGGGAAAGAGCAAGTACGTGCGCATCTCTTGGGACGAGGCCACCACCATCATCGCCAATGAGATCAAGCGTATCCACAAGGAGTACGGACCCCTGGCCATCCTGGTGCAGGGTGATGGCCACGGCGAGTGCAAGATGGTGCATGCTCCGCACGGCTGCTCCACCCTCCTGCTTGACAAGATGGGGGGCTTCACCCAGCAAGTGCGCAATCCCGACAGCTGGGAAGGCTGGTATTGGGGTGCCAAGCACGTCTGGGGCAAGGGCTACATCGGGATGATGGCCCCCAACGACAACATCGTCAAAGACATCACCGAGCACAGCGACATGGTGGTGGTATGGGGCGGGGACCCCGAGACCACTCCCTGGGGTTTTAGAGGGCAATTCGCCAGCCGACTCCTCTACTTCTGGAACGAGATAGGCATCAAGCAGGTATACATCTGCCCCGACCTCAACTACGCAGCAGCTATCCATGCCGACAAGTGGATCCCCATCCTGCCCAACACCGATGCTGCTCTGCAGCTCGCCATCATCTATATGTGGATCACCGAGGACACCTACGACAAGGAGTACGTAGCTACCCATACCGTGGGCTTCGACAAGATCAAGGCTTACGTGCTCGGCGAAGAAGACGGCATCCCCAAGACTCCAAAGTGGGCTGCGGAGAAGTGCGGGGTGCCGGTCTGGACCATCAAAGCCTTGGCCCGCGACTGGGCTAAGAAGACGGTCACCATCGGCCATTACTTCGGCGGGGGTATGGCTCGCGGTCCCTACTCCCACGAGCCGGCTCGCCTCGAGGTGGTCCTGCTCGGCATGCAGGGCCTGGGCAAGCCCGGGGTGCATCAGGCGCAGATAGCCTACACCGGCATGCCCAAGAACGTCATCACTGGCGGAGCAGACCACATGGGTCCCTTCGCCAACCTCCAGGCCACCCCGTACGGGGAGCGTCTGTTGAAGCCTCACCGCGGTACTCCGACCGCTTGGGGCAAGCAGATGATCCCCAAGACCATGATCGAGGAAGCCATCAAGAAGGGCAAGGTGGAGTTCTGGGGCACGGGCGGCCATGAGGAGCCGACCGAAGACCAGTACAAGAAGTACACCTACCCCATCCCCAAGGAAGAGGGCGGCACCGAGATCCACATGATGTGGACCGACACCCCCTGCCGCATCACCTGTTGGAACTGCGGCAACGACGTAGCAGAAGCCATGAGAAGCCCCAAGATCGAGTTCATCGTGGCTCAGCACCCGTGGCTCGAGAACGATGTGCTCTTTGCCGACGTCATCCTTCCCACCAACACCACGCTCGAGGTCAACGACATCTCGCCCTGCATCCGCGAAGGTGACAGTTTCCAAAGCGTCATCCTTATGAATCGGGCTATCGAGCCGGTCGGCGAATCCAAGAGCGACTACGAAGCCGTTTGCGCCGTGGCTGAGAAACTAGGGATGTTGGAGGCTGTTACAGAGGGCTTCAGCGAAGAAGAGCTGATCCGCGGCACCTTTGAGGGCATGAAATTCAACACCGTGGTGCCGTGGGACGAGTTCAAAGAAAAGCAGTATTGCGTCCTCCCGGTGGCTCCTGACTGGGAGAGGCATCCCGCCGGTCTCTACAACTTCTGGAAGGATCCGGAAGCTCATCCCCTGCCCACGCCGAGCGGCAAGCTCGAATTCTGGTGCGAGAATCTGGCCACGACTTTTCCGGACGACGAGGAACGTCCACCTATGCCCAAGTGGATCGAAAAGGGGATCACCCACGACGAGCGTCTCTCCAGCAAGCGGGCCAAGGCCTACCCGCTCCTTCTCATGTCCAACCATGGCCGTTGGCGGACGCACGCTCAGTGCGACGACATCCCCTGGACCCGCGAAGCTCTCACGGGCAAGATCAGGGGGTTCGACGGGTACATGTATGAGCCTTGCTGGATGCATCCCAGCGTAGCCGAGCCCCGGGGCATCAAGACAGGCGACATCGTCAAGGTCTACAACGAGCGCGGCGCTGTGCTGTGCGGCGCCCTGGTATGGGAGCGTATCATGCCGGGCGTGGTTTCTGTGGACCACGGAGCTCGGGCAGATTTCATCATCCCGCATGTCCTGGACCGCGGTGGGGCGATCAACGTGATTGCCCCCGAGGGTCTCACTTCCCGGCACGCGGCTGGGCAGGCCACCAGTGGTTACTTGGTGGAGGTGGAGAAGGTCACCATGGGCCAGATGGAAGAGTGGATGCGCCAGTATCCGGAAGCCTTCGCCCGTGAGTATGACCCGGCTTCAGGACTCCGGTTCAACGCTTGGATCGAGGAGGAGAGGTAGCCATGGGCAAGAAGGTCTTCATAATCGATGTCGGCAAGTGCAACGGCTGCTACTGCTGTCAGGTGGTGTGCAAGGACGAGCACGTCGGCAACGACTGGACTCCGATCGCCAAGCCTCAGCCTGAGGTCGGGCAGTTCTGGCTCATGCTGACTGAACGCGTACGGGGCAACGTGCCCAAGGTGAAGGTCTCCTACAGGCCGCATCTCTGTATGCACTGCGACGACGCTCCTTGCATGGCGGCTTGTAAGGTCGAAGATGCCATCTACAAGCGTGAGGACGGACTGGTCATCATCGACCCGCTCAAGTGCACTGGCTGCAAGGCATGTGTAGATGTCTGTCCTTACGACGCTATCTATTTCAACGAAGACCTCAACTTGGCCCAGAAGTGCACCGGTTGTGCTCACCTGCTCGACGACGGCTGGTCAGAACCGCGTTGTGCCGATGCCTGTCCTACACTCGCGCTGCGTCTGTACGATGAGGACGATGAAGAGGCGAAAGCTCTCATAGCCAAAGCCCAGGTGTGGAAACCCGAGCTCAAAGACCAGGTAAAGCCGCGGGTCTACTACCTGAATATTCCCAAGAGGTTCATCGCCGGCACCCTCTATGACCCGGTCGAGGAGGAGGTCATCATAGGCGCCAAGGCTACGCTCAAAGCCTCTGACGGAACGGTCCTCACTACCGAGACCGACAGCTACGGCGACTTCTGGTTCGAGGGGATCGAACCTGGTGTGTACGACCTCGAACTGAGCTACGGTGGCAAGAGCAAGAGCTTTGCGGGGCTCGATACGCGCGAGGTGGAGATCAATCTCGGGGACATTCCACTAACCTGATCCTTGGAGCTGAGACGGGAAGGCTCACCTAATCGAGAGGCGATCAGGCCGGCCACGTCCCTACCCCAAGGACGTGGCCGGCCAGGTTTTATCGACACCTGGTGCACTTGTAGGTGGGACTAAGATGAAAGCAGGACTCCAGCTGCTCGCGAAAGGGGGGAACATGGGTGGTAACGGAGAAACAGCTTGTGGTGCCGACAAGACCGTACTCAAGGCCCTCGGCTTGAGTGGCGGGATCTACGGTGCCGTGCCCTGCGCTGTGGATGTGCGCAATGGCAAGATCCTTCGTATCCGGCCGCTCCACTGGGACTGGAAGTATGACCCGACCAGATTCAGACCCTGGAGAATAACGAAGAACGGCAAGACCCTCGAGCCCTTGCTCAAGGCTGCCCCCTCCCCCTGGAGCCTAGCCTACAAGAAACGCGCCTACTCTCCCAACCGCATCAAGTACCCGCTCAAACGAGTGGATTTCGACCCCAACGGGGCCCCGGGTTCGGTAGGGCCTGGCGGGCGTAATACCCAGAACCGGGGAAAGAGCAAGTACGTGCGCATCTCTTGGGACGAGGCCACCACCATCATCGCCAATGAGATCAAGCGTATCCACAAGGAGTACGGACCCCTGGCCATCCTGGTGCAGGGTGATGGCCACGGCGAGTGCAAGATGGTGCATGCTCCGCACGGCTGCTCCACCCTCCTGCTTGACAAGATGGGGGGCTTCACCCAGCAAGTGCGCAATCCCGACAGCTGGGAAGGCTGGTATTGGGGTGCCAAGCACGTCTGGGGCAAGGGCTACATCGGGATGATGGCCCCCAACGACAACATCGTCAAAGACATCACCGAGCACAGCGACATGGTGGTGGTATGGGGCGGGGACCCCGAGACCACTCCCTGGGGTTTTAGAGGGCAATTCGCCAGCCGACTCCTCTACTTCTGGAACGAGATAGGCATCAAGCAGGTATACATCTGCCCCGACCTCAACTACGCAGCAGCTATCCATGCCGACAAGTGGATCCCCATCCTGCCCAACACCGATGCTGCTCTGCAGCTCGCCATCATCTATATGTGGATCACCGAGGACACCTACGACAAGGAGTACGTAGCTACCCATACCGTGGGCTTCGACAAGATCAAGGCTTACGTGCTCGGCGAAGAAGACGGCATCCCCAAGACTCCAAAGTGGGCTGCGGAGAAGTGCGGGGTGCCGGTCTGGACCATCAAAGCCTTGGCCCGCGACTGGGCTAAGAAGACGGTCACCATCGGCCATTACTTCGGCGGGGGTATGGCTCGCGGTCCCTACTCCCACGAGCCGGCTCGCCTCGAGGTGGTCCTGCTCGGCATGCAGGGCCTGGGCAAGCCCGGGGTGCATCAGGCGCAGATAGCCTACACCGGCATGCCCAAGAACGTCATCACTGGCGGAGCAGACCACATGGGTCCCTTCGCCAACCTCCAGGCCACCCCGTACGGGGAGCGTCTGTTGAAGCCTCACCGCGGTACTCCGACCGCTTGGGGCAAGCAGATGATCCCCAAGACCATGATCGAGGAAGCCATCAAGAAGGGCAAGGTGGAGTTCTGGGGCACGGGCGGCCATGAGGAGCCGACCGAAGACCAGTACAAGAAGTACACCTACCCCATCCCCAAGGAAGAGGGCGGCACCGAGATCCACATGATGTGGACCGACACCCCCTGCCGCATCACCTGTTGGAACTGCGGCAACGACGTAGCAGAAGCCATGAGAAGCCCCAAGATCGAGTTCATCGTGGCTCAGCACCCGTGGCTCGAGAACGATGTGCTCTTTGCCGACGTCATCCTTCCCACCAACACCACGCTCGAGGTAGACGACATAATGCCGTGCATGCGCGACGGGGACAGTTTCCAGACCCTGGTGCGCATGCGCCGTGCTATCGAGCCTATCGGCGAATCCAAGAGCGACTACGAGGCTGTCTGCGCTGTCGCTGAGAAGTTGGACATGCTCGAGGCGGTGACCGACGGATTCACCAACGAGCAGCTGATCCGAGCTGTTTTCGACGGCATGCAATTCGATCGGCTGGTCAGCTGGGAAGAGTTCGACGAGAAAGACTACTTCGTCATCCCCTACTCTGAAGATTGGGAGAAGTGGCCTGCCGGGTTCTATGAGTTCTACAAGGACCCAGAAGGCCACCCCTTGCCCACACCAACCGGCAAACTGGACTTCTGGTCCGAAAATCTGGCCAGGACTTTCGCCAACGACGAGGAACGTCCGCCTATACCGAAGTGGATCGAAAAGGGCATCACCCACGATGAGCGCCTGTCAAGCAAGCGCGCCAAGCGCTATCCACTACTCGTCATGTCCAACCATGGACGGTGGAGAGTCCACGCGCAGTGTGACGATATCCCTTGGACCAAAGAAGCTCTGACCGGCAAGGTCAAGGGATTCGACGGGTACTGGTACGAACCATGCTGGATGCATCCGGAAGACGCTGCGACTCGCGGGATCAAGAATGGCGACATCGTCAAGGTCTATAACGAGCGCGGCGCGGTCTTGTGCGGCGCTCTGGTGTGGGAACGCATCCGGCCTGGGGTCATATCGATCGATCATGGAGCCCGGGCCGACTTCATCATTCCTGGGGAACTAGATAGGGGTGGCGCTATCAATACCATTTCTCCCGAAGGCTGCACCTCTCGCAATGCTGGAGGACAAGCCACAAGCGGCTTCCTTGCCCAGGTGGAGAAAGTCACCATGGGCCAGATGGAGGAATGGAGACAGCGTTACCCGGAAGCTTTCGCCCGAGAGTATGACCCAGGGGCAGGTCTTTGCTTCAACGCGTGGGTCATAGACAAAGTCTCGTAACTCGTGTTAGGAGGAGTTGATGCCAGGGAGTTCTTATGAGTACCTGTTCTCGCCTTTCCAGTTGGGAAAGGTGCAACTCAAGAACAGGATCGTAAAGACAGCCGCGCAGACCTATTTCTTCGACGATGGCGAGAAGCGGGTCGGGCCTCTGGCCAAGGCTTTCTACGGCGCCGTTGCTCGAGGCGGAGTGGGCTTGATCATCACCGAGACCCCAGCCATGGAGTGGCCGCTCTTGGAAAAGGGCGACCGGCGCTTCCGCGTTGATGATGACAAGTACATCAAGGACCTTGAGGAGCTTTCCGCCGAGGTCCACAAGTACGGGGTGCCCATCTTCACTCAGCTGTACCACCGCGGTCCCTGGGGAGGCATATACAGGCTTATCGCCAAGCGGGTGGCAGCGTCGCCCATCACGATGCACTCCCCCTTCGATGTGCATGAGGAGGAACCCCCGCATGCTCTCACCATCGAGGAGATCGAAGAGCTCATCGACCGCTTTGCTTCGGCAGCGGTCCGTCTTCAGAAAGCAGGCTGGGACGGTATCGAGATCAACGCCGCGGCCGACCATCTGTTCCACACCTTCCTTTCCCGTTTCTGGAACAAGCGGGATGACATCTACGGGCCGCAGAGCATGGAGAACCGCACCCGCTTCATCGTTTCCGTCATCAAGGAGATAAAGAAGCGTTGCGGCCAGGACTTCCCGGTCCAGATACTCATGAATGCCTTCGAGATCGGAGCCGGCGATGAAGGCATCACCATCGAAGAGGGCAAGGAAATAGCCCGTATCTATGAGTCGGCCGGCGCGGATTCGCTGCACGTCCGCTACCATTGGGCAGGGATGCACCAGGGCTCATACCTGCCCGACAACCTTTTCTATCCGGAGCCGCACATCCCGCTCAGCGAGTTCCCCAAGGAGATGGACTGGTCTCATTACGGAGCCCTCTGCAACGTGCCTTTAGCGGTGGGTATCAAGTCTGTGGTCAACATCCCGGTCATGACAGTCACCGGGTTCGATGCCGACTCGGCCGAGAAGGTCCTGCGCGAAGGCAAAGCCGATCTCATCGGCTTCAACCGGCGGATCTTTGCTGACCACAATTACGCCAACAAAGTGCGCGAGGGTCGGCAGCTCGAGATCCAGCCCTGTACCAAGTGCGGGCATTGCAGCAGCGTGTACAACGAGCCTCGTCACTGTCGTATCAATGCTTGCTTCGGTACCGAATCGTATGACCCTGCGCCACTCGGCACTAAGAAGAAGGTCCTGGTCATAGGGGGCGGGCCCGCCGGCATGCAGGCGGCTCGGGTGGCTGCCTGGCGTGGACATGACGTCACTTTGTGGGAGAAGGGGTCCTACCTAGGCGGGTCGATGGCCTTAGCAGCTATGGTCAAGGGCTCCAAGACTGAGGACGTGCGTGAGGTGATCTGGTTCCTGCGCCGCGAGGTCAAGAAATACGGAGTCAAGGTCGAACTGGGCAAGAACATCGATGCGGCCGCGGTGGAGGCCGCCAAACCCGATGTGGTGATCGTGGCCACGGGCGGGAAGGCCACTCTACCAGACGTGCCTGGTGTTTATGGAAAGAACGTGGTAAGAAGCACCGACCTGTACAGCACTCTGCGGTTCTTCCTCCGTCTGTTCGGACCCAAGACACTGGGCGACTTGACTAAGGTCTGGATGCCGGTCGGAAAGAGGGCCGTGATCATCGGGGGAGCCATTCAGGGTTGCCAGCTGGGTGAGTTCCTGGTCAAGCGAGGGCGCAAGGTCACCATCGTCGAGACAGGTGACGAACTAGGCAAGATGCTCTATCCCGAAAGAAAAGTCAGACTCTTCTATTGGTTCGACCGCAAAGGCGTGGAGCGCCTAGCCGGCGTCAAACTGGTCGAAATCAACAAGAAAGGGCTCAAGATCGTGACTAAGGAGGGCCAGGAACGGCTGCTCGAAGCCGATAGTGTGGTCTGCGCCCTGCCCTTCGCCCCCGATCACTCGCTGGCTGACGCTCTCCAGGGCAAAGTCCCCGAGGTGTACCTCATCGGTGACTGTGATGAACCGGGGCTGATCCCCGACGCCACTGCAGCCGGCTGGAAAGTGGGCAACGCGATCTAGGGACGCGCTATCTTGCGACCCAGAGCTCGCGGTAATTGTCAACGAGGCCTATGGAAGAGGCGCCGGGCCCGCCTGCAGCGGGCCCGGCGCCTCGCTTTTCCCAGTGACCGCTGCCCGCTGAACACGTCAGAGCGGGGCCGGATGCCCCACCGGTATCACATAGAGCGGTTCGTGGTCGGCAGGCAGTCCAAGGACCCTCTGCACCTCTTCGTCGTAAAAGGCACCCACCACGACGCTTCCCAGGCCCAGAGCCACAGCCTGGAGACAGAGATTCTGCGCAGCATGGCCCGCCTCCAGATGGACGTAGCGAGTGCCCCGTTCGCCGTAGGTCCCCATGGTCCTGGAATAGACAGCCGCGACTACCACATCGAGGGCGGCCGCCCGCACCCAGGCCTGATTCAGACTCGCGACCGCCAGTTGCTTCCGCCTATCGTCTGAGGCTGACTTGACCAGATCGTGAGTAGTGGGTCGATAGTGATAAACACCCGGCGCGAGTCCCTCCACGTCGCCCACCACCAGATACAGCTCGAGGGGGTAGGTCCCCCCTGCCGAAGGAGCTGCACGTGCTCCCCGCTCGGAGGTGATGCCTTGCGCCGCCCACAGTAACTGACCCACCTGCTCAAGCGTCAACGGCGAACCAGTGTAGTCACGTATAGAGCGACGGGCCTTGATCGCCTCTTCTAGCGACATATCCCCCTGTAAGCGGGGAGACGGCAACACATACACGCCCCCCACATCGGTTCCCGGGGAGGAAGACTGCCTCGGAGCGCGAGAAGTAGTGACGGAATCGCCAGTCGAGGGCGGGCTTACCGAGGTCGTCCTCGGCTTCTCCTCAGACCCACACCCGGAGACGATGAGGCTCACCGCCAGGGAAAGCAGAGCCCCCAGGACCATGTGACCGACCCACATCTTGCGATGCAACGTCGTGCAGTTACCTTCGAGCTCTTTGGTTCGGGACGGCGTCGACCTCAACACGGCTGGCCCCACTTTGCCTTGATACCTCGGGGGTCGATTCCAGCTGGGTCTAATGTAATGAGTATAACTTCTCCTACATGACCTTTGGCCAGAAACGCGCCCGCCGGGACCACTTGTGCCGACGACTGGTACCCGTTGCCAAACCGGCGAAGGCGACCTACCCTCTTGTTGGCACCAGATCGTTATGTGCAAATACGAGAACGAAGGCAGAGCATGGCCCCTGAGACACAAGTGGGTCGGTATGTTCGCCGGAAGGCGGTCGGCGCCCCACTCTCGGTCCCCCGTCTTCTGCTGCACAGCCTCGTGACGGGAGTCCAGCCCCAACGACGCCTCAAACCTGGGCGTCTCTGGGAAGTGGATGCTTGGCGCGGAGTGGCGGTGTGTATGATGATCGTCTACCACTTCGTCTGGGACCTCGAGGACCTCGCCGGTTACGACATCGCAGTGAACTCCGGTTTCTGGGGCGCCTGGCAGTTGGCGACGGCCGGCTTGTTTACCCTACTCGTGGGTCTCTCGCTGACTCTCAGCCATCATCGGGACGTGAAGGCCTCTACCGGAACTCGACGCGGCTTCCGGCAGGTAATGCGCGGCGGCGCGATCTTCTTCTGGGGTCTGGTGGTCACCGTGGTCACACTCTGGGTCTACGGTCCCGACCGCTTTGTCCGCTTCGGTATCCTTCACCTGATCGGCGTGGCCATGGTCCTGGCCCTGCCGCTACTGCGCTACAAGTGGCTCAATCTTGGTCTGGGAGTCGCAGTCATCGTGGCAGGTACTATCGCGGACAATCTGGACATACGGGCGCAATGGCTTGTCTGGTTGGTTCCTGTGACGGGTTCCGGAGTCGACCAAGCCCCTCTCCTACCCATGCTTGGACCGGTTCTGATCGGCGTCTTCCTGGGGCATGCTCTCTACCCCAACGGGGAGTGTCGGTTTGTCCTTCCTGATATCGGTCCCTTCCTGCCATTGCGGTTCTTGCGCTACCTCGGACAGACCTCCTTACTCATCTACCTGGTGCACCAGCCGATACTGGTGGGTCTGTTCTTGCTCTTCGGCTTGGCCGAATGGCCTCTTGGTCTCGTGGCAACGACACCGTGAGGAAGTCCGCAGAGCGCTACAAGTCCCGAGCTATAGCGTGTGCCTCCCGGGTGGCCGCCAGAATGTTCCGAGGGCATCGGCAATCACCGACCTCATAGAATTCTGGGGCTAAGAAACGTAGCGGCCCCAGCTCTTCGACACAGGGATCCCGTCCTGTGGCGTAGACCACACTGTCGGCCGGGAACAGCCGGCGAGTTCCTATTTCCAGCTCAGCTCGCAGGCTCCGACCGAAGCTGTTCGACTGAAGCACAGCAGCTTGTATCGTGGGCACGGTCGGCAAGGTGTATACGTCACCCACATATTCGCCTACCACGCCTTCCTCGCTGATCTCGGCCGCTCGCGTCGCTGTCACCACCTCTATGTGGTGACGCTTTATCTCATTGCTGAGGGCCAACGCGTGCACCGGATTGCCCCCATCGCCCAAAGTCTCCCTCATCTCGAGAATAGTCACTTGTCTACCAATCCCAGCGAGATACACAGCCAATTCGATTCCAACCAGGCCTCCCCCAACTATCACCACGCGCTGACCAAGTCGTTCCGGATGCAGAAACGCTTCCTCGGCTGTCACTTGTCGGCCGGCCCCGCTGCCTGGGAGGACAGGTATTGCCGGCTTAGAGCCCAAGGCCGCGATGATCGCATCGGGCTCCAGGCGTTCAACTGATTCAGCGTCCACCTCGGTGTGCAAATGGACTTCGACCCCGGCCTTCAGCACTTGACGTGCTTGGTAATCCAGATACTCACTCAGCAACCGCTTGAAGGGAACCTTCTCCTCGCAGAGAAGCACACCACCAAGACGGTCGCCCTTCTCGCAAAGGATCACCCGGTGGCCACGCTCCACGGCCGTGATCGCCGCCTGCATACCGGCTATGCCCCCTCCGACCACCAAGACCCTCTTGGGAGGGCAGACGGACGGCGCCCATTGAGCCTCCTGCTCGAAGCCAGTCTCAGGGTTCACAGCACACCGATATTGCCGCTTGGTAGTGATGCCAGCAAAACATTCGAAACAGCGCAGGCAGGGACGTATCTCCTCACGCCTGCCAGCACGGGCTTTCTTGGGAAGGTCGGGATCAGCCAGCAGGCCTCGCGCCACTTGCACGATGTCAGCTTTCCCCGAAGCTATGATCTCTTCCATCAGTTCCGGGTCGGCCAGAGCTCCTACCGCAGCCACCGGCGTGCGAACATGCCGTTTGATCTCGGCGGCAAACGGCACGTTGGCTCCGTCGGGCAAGAACATGCTGGGATGGGTGATAGTGAACACCTCAGGGACCTCGTGGCTTCCGGCCGACACGTGGATGAGGTCGACCTTGCCGTCGAGTTGCTGAGCGATGCGCACCCCCTCCTCGATGTCATAGCCTCCTTGGTAGCAACTCGACCCGCTGATGCGGACATCCACCGGGAAACCACGACCGCATTTCTCTTTGATCCGCTGCACGATCGCCAGAAGAAAGCGACAGCGGTTCTCGAGACTACCGCCCCAGCGGTCCTTGCGCTTGTTGACAGTGGGGTCGAGAAACTGGTTGAGTAACCAGCCATGACCAGCATGAATGGTGACCAGACCGAAACCGCAGAACTGGGCAAAGGCGGCAGCATCGGCGAACGCTTCGATGGTCTCCAAGATCACCGCTTCCGGCATGGCGGGAACGAACTGTCCCATAGCGTTCTCCCCGTCGACCGCCCCGAAAATCTGCTCACCCCTGGCAGCACAGATGTAGGAGTTGGCCCCCGTATGCTGCAGCTCCATCGCTGCCACCGCGCCATGACGGCTGATGGCCGAGGCCAGCCGGTAGAGTGGCGGCAAGGCTGTCGGATCATCGAGGTAGGGGTTGCTGAGCCCGATGACCCCGCGCCTACTATCCACAGCTCCTGACCCGCAGCTGACCACCGCCGCCCCGCCCATCGCCCGGCGTTCGTAGAAAGCTATGGTCTCCTCAAGAGGGTAGTTGCGAGACGTGAGGTATTCGTAGCCCATGGGGGCGGCGAACAGCCGATTGCGAAAGTAGGTGTGCCCCAGACGGATAGGGCTGAAGAGGTGCGGATACTTACAAGCGTACATCCTTAGCCTACCTGTTCAGTCTCACCCGACGGACCATAAGACACGTCTACCCCCGCCAGGCCCGCCCAGCATCAAGCATAGCTTTCACACACTCGGCTTTGGCATCGTCCAGCACGGCGCCATTCTGCAGAAGAAAACCGCCGTCCTTGGCGCAATCCTCCAAGAGATCGATCACATATTTCTCGACCTCCGCTGGGGTGCTCAGGGCAAGAAGCGCAGTCGGGACGTTCCCGGCTATGGCTGCACGGCCACCGAGAGCCCGCTTGGCCGCCACCATGTCCGTCTGGTCGAACATCCAAAGTACGCTGCCCTCTGGCAATTCCGGGTCCGCGATCACCTCCAGCCGCTTGTTGTAGCTGCCTTCGGCGAACATCGCAGGGACTATGCCTTCATCGATGAGACCTTTCATCACGCATTTGAGAGTAGGCCAGTAGAAGGTGCGGAAATCGGCATCCGACATGAAGGCGTCGGCCCCTTTGTGGAGTACAAACACGATGAGTGGTCCGCCTGGTCGCGAAGCCTGCCGTACACCCCACTCGATCACGATGGGCACCAGGCGTTCACAAGCGGCCAGGATCTTCTCGGGGCGTCGGAAGCGGTCGATCATTATGCCCTTGGTGCCACGGAGGGTATCGGCCAAGATGTCATAGGGAGCCTTTGCTAGCCCGGCGAAAGAAGAGGGGATACCCAACCGCCCAGCTGCGTCCATTCCTGCCTTCCCCATGGCCATCAAATAGGCGAGGCACTCTCGGGCGGCCGCGGCCAATTTCTCCATCCCGGCGAGTAATGCCGGGTCAGCGAAAGCTGGCAGTGCGAACAGCATGGTGGTGGCTTCCATCATGTCGGTCAAAGGTGGAAAGGCCGCCAGGCCGCTGAAGGCTCCACCAAAGCGGGGGAGGAGATACCGCCTGAAAAACACCTCCGGGTCAGCGATAAGAGCGTCGTACTCGTCCTCCCTCATGTATTCGGCTTCGCGATATTGCCAGGGCGTGTCGTCCGACAGTCCTCGTCCGGGCCAGTCCACCAGCTCAAGTTCCAGGAGTTCGAAGACGCGGGCCGGCGCTACCGAGGCAGCTTGAAAGTCAGGTCGAAAATCCTCGTGGTACTTGATGAGAGCGGCTGCCGCCTTGTCATAGTCATGCATGGCCTCTCTCTTGGTGAGACCACTGTATTTGCCTACGTAGAAACCGACTGAGGTCGTGGTGGGCACGCGAGCTGGTTTCTTCAACGAAAGGACGTCAATGAGCAGCTGGGCACGCTCGCGATAGTCTTGCCTTGCCTTCTCGCTCTGGAACTCGATGCCGGGTGCCTCCAGCCAGTGCTGGAACCGTCTCGCACGCCGTTCCTTCCAGTCGAGGTTCTCCCAACCTTGGAACATGGGATCGCGACCGTCGCCGTTCATCTCGTGCCTTTCTCCTTGTAGATCTTGCAAAGCAATGCCCTAAGCGGCCACCCTCCGGTGACCGGGTCGAAAGCCGTGGGGTCGGTCGCCCAGGTCAAGACATTGGCGTTAGACTCCCACAGGCCATGAAGCCAAGGCTCCCGGGCGGGTCGTTCCGGAAACCACCAATGACTCTGCACATTGACGACCCTTGGGTCGATCTCCTCGGTGATATGAGCTCGTTGCCGGATGACTCCCCTCCTCGTCTCAACGTAGACCCAATCTGTCTCTTTGATTCCCGCCTTTCTTGCAGTCTCGGGGTGGACGTCCATCACCGGGTCGGGGTACTGTTCCCGGGTACCTACACCAAAATGGCGGTTCTCCGAATGGAACATGGGGCGGAAGTTGCCGCCCGTTATCAGGAGAAGCGGATACTCTCTGGCCACCTCCGGGGCTGTCACAGGGCTTTCAGGTGGCTCCTCATAGTGGGGTAGCGGGTCGTAACCCAGACGCTCGAGCACCTGTGAGTAGAGTTCGACTTTACCCGAAGGAGTGGCGAAGCCGGTCAGCCGACCTGTACGCGGATTGACACTGGCATAGGTCCAAGACTCTGTGCTACGCACAAAGTACCTTTCGGTGGCCACCTCCTTGAAAGTGAGCCCTAAAGGAGCCAGCCGATAGTCGGCGAGGTCCTCTTCTGTATCCCAGGGGAAATACTCTCCATAGCCCAGTCGCTCGGCTAGCCCTTTCCAGAAGTAAAAGTCGCTCCGACGCTCGCCCAAAGGCTCCACTGCCGCTTCCCCACAGGCGATGTTGGGCGCGAAGTCCTCGTGCGTCGCGCACATGGGCTTTTCCAACTTGCTGGCCGCAGGGAGCACGTAGTCAGCAAGCAGAGCCGTAGGAGTCATGAAGTGCTCGAGGACCACATGCAGCTCGAGGTTGGGGCTCTTGAGCGCACGGTAGATGGTCTTGACATCACCACCATTGAGCAAGACGTTGCTACCCCAGGTGACCATGGCCCTGACCGGATACGGCTTCTCCTCGAGCACCGCCTTCCAGATGAGCGGTTGCACGGCCACGAAGTTGTGAGCTGCAGTGGGGAAAGGCACCCCATATGTCTCTTCGTGGTATCTGCCCATGACTTCATAGCCCGGCCAACCCATGAGTCTGAAGTGGTCGGAACCGAGCTGCTTGCGCCTCTGTTCAGCGCTGACTAACTCGGGGAATACCAACATGGAGTCTCGGATCCCCATCTTGCCGCCGATGATCGGACCAGGTCCCTCCACCGTCTCCCCGCCCCCTATGGCCAGATTCCCAGTCAAAGCTCGCAAACATATACGCGCCTGCTCCACACGGATAGAATTGCGACCCAGCATGTCGGTGGCAGAGCCCCAGTGGAACCCGGCAGGTTTACTGACAGCGTAGAGACGGGCCGAGTCCCGTATCAAGTCGGCTGGAACCCAGGTTATGTTGGCGACCTTCTCTGGGGGATATTCCGCAGCCCGTCCGCGCAGCTGGTCGAATCCGAACGTCCACTCCCCGACAAACTCCTCGTCGTAAAGACCTTCTTCAATGATCACGTTGATCCAGGCCATAAGTAGCGCGGCGTCTGTTCCAGGACGGAGTTGGAGCCAGAAGTCTGCGTACCGACCGGCCTCAGTCTTGCGGGGGTCGACCACGATGAGCCTCGTCTCGCCATCCTCGAGTCGCCTGCGGAGTCGCTGCCAATCGAGGGGAGCCGTGTGGGGCAGGTTACAGCCGTGGAGCACCACACACTTCAAACGGTCGAGCTTGGGCCGAGCGTTGGCGCACCCGAGCAGAGCGTAGTTCATGGCGATGGTGTTGCAACGGCAGATCGTACCTGCACAGCCGATGTTCGAAGGATTGCCAAAAAGATTGAGAAACCGAGTGCGCAAGGGGTAGAGGTCGCTCCGATAAGTCCCCTCGTGTAGCGCTAGCGTCTCCGGGCCATAATCCTGCTTGAGAGCCGCCAGTTTGGCAGCGATCTCGTCGAGCGCCTGGTCCCAACTGATGCGCTGCCACTGGCCTTCACCCCGCTCACCGACACGTTTCAGGGGATGAAGAAGCTGGTCGGGGCTGTAGAGCCATCTGATATGGTGAGGCATGCGGTCGCTACATCCGCGGTTGGGCGTCGGGTAGTCCGGGTTTCCGCGGAGACCGACGAGACGACCGTCCCGAACAGTGGCGATGAGTCCACATTGGTGGATACAGCCGGGTGATGCCCAACAGACGATCTTCTTCTCCACGACGCGCGTCCCCTGTCGTGCCACCGTCATTCACCTCCGCCAGTCCCAGACCGCTGTAAGGCTGCGTCGGTCGCTTCTAAGCTAAACTGGGAAGGACCATGAGAGTCCCAGAAGAAAGCAGGATCGACAGCTCCGGCAAGCCACACAGCGTGGTCATAGTGGAGCGTTTTCCGCCACGGCCAGGCGACGCACCGCGCCGAGTGCCGCTCACTCCTGGCATGACGCTTGGTGAGCTCATCGACCTGCTCGCCCTTCCTAGCGACACCGAGGCCGTGATTGTCAACGGTGTCTACGTCCGACCGGATCACCAGCTCAAGGACGGCGATCACATCAGAGTCATCCCCTTCCTGTCGGGAGGGTGAGCCGCCGCCCGCCGCAGGCGGGCGGCGGCGACGTCCTGTTTCAGCCGGCCTAGGGTCCTCTCTCATGCCCCACCGTCGGAAGCCCACGTCACACCGCCGCTACCAGTGTCTTCCCTGCCTCATTGCTCGAGCTCATTCAAAGTGAACTCCAATCCGTACCGGCGTAATGTGTCCGGCAAGGGCCGGCCAGTGGCCACATCCCAGCCCATCAACTGATAGTAAGTATCACGGATGACATTCCAGTGAGCAGCGATGCCGATACCGGCCGCAGGTCCGTCGACCGGGGTCGAGGCGTAGCGCACGGACGGTGCCTCCATGTCCTTGGTCAGCCCGTGGCGGAAATTGAACATGCGCATAAGGTTCACGATTCGCAGACCGAAATGCCTGGCGTCGTCTACACCCCATTCCCAGCCCGTCACCGCATTGAGGCAGTCGAGGGTGAGAGCGAGGTTCGGCGTGCAAAGCCGACAGATACCTAGCGAGTCCTCAAGGTTACGCCCACCGTTGAGATTAGCGTTCTGGGTGGACATGGCAATCGGGTCGAACCGGTCTTTAGGTCGTTCCAGACCTAGGTTGGGAGGCGTGAAGAGATGCCCGCCCGATTCCACCGTACCCGTGTTCGAGAGGCAGGTGTCGATGAACTCTTGCCAATGACCGCGATGGTCATGTCCGCGAGGAGTCGCCCCCTTCAGCGTGTAGACCGCACAATCGCGGGCTTCCCCGCCCAATCTTTCGGCTGACCGTTTCACCCCTTCGGCGAAGAGGTCCCCGCAACCCTCGCGGAAGGCAATTTTGCGAAGCAACGCGGCCGCCGCTTCCGCATCACCCCAGCGAAGCTCTATCCCGTCCAGGTCGGCCTTGGTGACCAGTCCTCTCTCATAGCACTCCATGAGCCAGGCCACCATGTAGCCCGATTCATTGACATCAAACCCCAGCCGGTCCACCAGGTTGCACAGCATCACGCTGGCCCCAGGGTCGGTCATCCCCAGGAGCGGCCCCATGCCTGCCATGCCTTCGTACTCGGGCTCTTCTCCCGCAAACCCGGCGTAGGGACCTTCTGTCACCTCCATCAAATGGCAGTGGGCGATAGCACAGGCCCAGCAGGCGAGGGGCCGGGCTTTGAAATGAGTGCGGAGATACTCGGGGACATACTTGTTCGGCTCAGGGAAGACATTGGTCTGATAGTTGCGGATAGGCACCGCACCCATGGCTGACAGAGGCGCAAAGCCAGCGTTGGTACCCCACTTGACGAAGGGCGGGTCGACTTCTTTGGAGACCCGGGCTAGCTCCTTGGCTTTCGCTACCAGGCGGACGGGGTCGACCACCCGCGGTTTCTGGCCACCCCTAGTGACTGAGATACATTTGAGCTTCTTAGAACCCATGACCGCTCCGACCCCATTGTGGGCAGCGACATGACCCCGGTCACCCACGATAGACGAGAAGCGGACCAATCTTTCGCCCCCTGGGCCGATGCTGAAGACACTGCAGCGTCCTCCAATTTCGGCCTTGACAGCGTCCTCGGTCTCCCAGGTATCCTTGCCCAGCAAGTGCTCGGCATCAACAAGCTTCACCGTCCCGTCCTCGATGTGGAGCCGCGTCCACTTCTTGGCAACGCCCTCCACAATCACGCCGTCGATGCCGTTGAACCGCAAAAAAGCCCCCAGAAACCCGTTAGCCTGCGAGGTCCCGCACATCCCAGTGCACGCACCCTTCGTAGTCACCGAAAAGGTGCCCGAACCTGAGACTCGAGTACCCGCCAAAGGCCCAGTGAAGAAGGTGAGCCGGTTCTCGGGGTCGAACCATTCCACCCCTGCCGGCACTTCGTCCCACAGGTACTTGGTGGCTAGCCCCGTACCACCCACGTATGTCTCAGTGGTCTCCCCGTCAATGATCTCCTCATTGACTTGACCTGTATCCAGGTCCACCCGAAGAATGCGAAGGGTATACGGCGTCTGTCCTGACATCGATCATCCTTTCCACGTCGCCCGGCCCCGCCACACAGAACGGGAACTCAACTCGCGCCCCCCGACAGGTTGATGGCCTCGCCAGTCAGGTAGCTCGCTGCGTCCGAGACCAAGAATGACACCAGAGCGGCCACATCTCTGGGTAGCCCCAAGCGACCCAGGGGTATAGGAGGCGGCCCTGCCTGGCCGGTAGGGCCGGTGGGCGGCGTCTTGAGCGCTTCCTCGACGCTGATACCTTTGGCCTCAGCTAGTTTCAAGACACTTTCATCGCGGAAGTTGGTCTCGAACGCCCCCGGGTTAATTGCATTCACATTGATCTTATAGGGGGCAAGCTCCCGAGCCAACGCCTTCATCAGACCCAGGACGCCATGCTTCGATGCCGCGTAGCCGGCGCCACCTGGATAGGGCGAGACCCCAGCCATCGAGGATATGAAGACGATCTTCTTGCCTTCGGTTCCCTGGGGATCAGCCAGCATGGCCTTGGCGACCGCCTTTGCCACCAAGAATGCACCGGTCAGATTGACGTCTAGAAGCATCCGCCAGGTAGCTTCGTCCAGCTCCACCACGGGGACCGGGACTGGACCCCGTACCCCTACACAATGGACCAGGATGTCGATCTTGCCGAAGGTAGCCAACGTCTCGTTCACCATGGCTTCCACATCAGCAGCCACACTCACATCGGCGGTTATGCCCAGCCCCCGACTCCCCCAGCCCTCGATCTCCTCCACCACGGCAGCAAGACCCCGCCACCCTTCGTCGCCGGGCCAGATACTCTTCGGCGTGGCGAGCTTGTCAGCCACTACTACGTGCGCCCCGTCTTTAGCCAACTGCACAGCGATGGCTCGACCCATGCTGCGTTTGGCGGCCGCTCCCGTCACCAGGGCGACCTTCCCTTCTAGACCGCTCATGCTCCCTCCCCCAGGATGCCGCGCTCTTTGAGATAGGCCTCGATGTTGAAAGTAGCCTGCTGAGACAGCATCGGCTGTCCGCCGGCCACACAGAGTGTCTGGCCAGTCACGTAGTCGGAGAGCTCCGAGGCGAAGAAGAGGCAGGCTCCGGCGATGTCCTTGGGTTGCCCGATGCGACCCAAGGGCACCTCATGCCTGGACACTGCCGCAAAGAAAGCGTCGCGCTCAGGCCCCGGAGGCATCAAGGCATCCCAGAACGGGGTCTCGATCGGTCCGGGGACCACCGTGTTCACACAGATGCCAAGAGGCGCCAGTTCGAAGGCCAGGTTGAGCGAAAGTCCGATGATGCCGGCCTTGGCCGAATGGTAGTGCAGTACCGACACCACTGGAGAGACAGCACCCATGGACGAGATAAACACGATCTTGCCTGAGCGCTTGGCCTTAAAGGTAGGCAGTACAGCTCGGGTGACGAGAAAGGGGCCCTTGAGGTTGAGGTCGACGATGCGATCCCACTCCTCCTCGGTGATAGTCTCGCTGTTGCCCGAACCGTGAGTACCCGCGACTCCTCCCGCACAGTTGATGAGTATGTCAATAGTCCCGAAACGCTCGAGGGTGTAGGCCACCATCCGCTCGCTGTCCGCAGAACAGGTGATATCGGTGCGGACTGCAAGTGCCTGCCCGCCCCGCGTCTCGATCTCGGCTGCCACAGCGCGCGCTCCGTCGAGGTCGAGGTCGCACAGGACGAGGTGCGCCCCCTCTTCTGCGAACTTGAGCGCGATACCCCGGCCCATGCCCTTGGCACCTCCGGTGACAATGGCCACCTTGTCCTTCAGCAACATCAGACGCCCCCTTCTGCCCTGAATGACCTTAGACGCGGACTATGTCTTCCAACCCTAGCTGCTGGACCCGTTCGGGATCGATAGCGCCGGTGGTCGGATCGAAACCAAGGGCCTCGTAGAACCGACGTTTAAGATCCTCGGTATCCACGGTGACCCCAGCCAGGGCTCCCACCTGAAGCGGTGGATTGCCTCGCGCCCGTTCTGGGAGGACGAAGTCTGTCGGTCGGAAACCTTCCCGAAGATTGAAGGCGTGAAGAAGCGTCGTGATTCGAGTGCCGGTCTCCACTATTTCATCGTAGTCGAGATCCCAGCCCGTCACCGCGTTCAGGCAGCCGACGAAATCGAGTGGCATGCTGTCGATAGCGAAAAGGCAGGATCCAGAGGTGTTGACCCAATGCTGCCAACCGGCCAGTTTGGCGTGGTACACACCCTTATCGGTGGGGTCGTAGCGTTCCAGACGGAAGGGGATACCCATGCCTGCATAGGCGCGCTCGTTAACCCCGCCATGTTCGGCGAAAGCAGTGCCTCCTCGGGTGTGTCGAGCCGGCGTCGCATCGGAGACGTATGTCGCTCCCCAACCCGGGAAACATCGCGGGTCGTGCATGGGCAGCATCTCTCCCCCCACATGCATGGCGAAAGCTTCTGCACCCCGGCCGATAGTCTGGGCCGCCCACTTCGCCCCGTCAGCCAGAAGGTCGCCCAGGCCCTCTCGGCGACACATCATCCCGAGCAGCGCTACGTGAGCGTCGGCGTTACCCCAGGTCAGCTCCAGTCCGTCAGTGTCGTCACGCGTGAGGATACCGTTCTCGTAACACTCAATGGCGAAGGCCACGGTCGCTCCCGCCGAAATCGTGTCAAGCCCGTAGCGGTTGCAGAGCTCATTGGCATAGATAAGGGCTTCCATGTCATCGTTGAGGCAGAGTGGGCCAAAGGCGGCCAAGGTCTCGTACTCGGGCTTGTGGACCTCGCGCACCGGATAGCGCCCCGTATCGACCGTGAGCAGCGACCCGCAGCGGATAGGACAGCCAGTGCAGGCATAGCTTCGCGTCACATAGCGAGCCATCCCCTCCCAAGAGACTGAACTCCACTTGGACTGAGGAAAGTCTTCGAGGTTGTTGCCACGCCAATTCTTGATGGGCACATCGTGGTCAGCCATGTGCATGGGCATGGCGCCAGGCGTGCCGCCGTGGCTCAGACCATAGAACATGCCAGACGGGTGTTCTCGGGTCTCGCGCAACGTCGCTCTCATCAGCTCCCGCACGCGTATTCGGTCATGGATCCGTGGTCGGAGCGAACCAGTGCACGCCACCGCTTTGAGGTTCTTAGACCCCATCACCGCTCCCAAACCTGAGCGAGCAGCCGCACGACCTTTGTCGTTGATGACTGAGGCGATGCGAGACAACCGCTCCCCAGCTGGACCGATGGTCGCCACCTTGAGGTCCTTGCTGCCGTTCTCCTCGCGGATCAGCGCCTCCGTGGCTGCCGTATCCTTGCCCCACAGATGACGGGCATCCCTGAGTTCTGGCCTACCCTCCTCGATCACTAGGTACACAGGGTGCTCGGCGCGACCCAGAAAAAACACCAGGTCATAGCCTGACCCCTTCAGCGCCTCGGCGAAGTCACCCCCACAGTTGGCATCACCCCAGTACCCGGTGAGTGGTGACTTGCCCATGGTGGAGAAACGACAGGTGGAAACCACCCCTGAGAGGGTGAGTGGCCCTGTGCCGATGCCGAAGATGTTCTCCGGCCCGAGTGGGTCCACCCCGGCCGGCATCCGCTCCATGATGACTCGAGCCCCGACCCCGTAACCGCCGACAAAACGACGAGCGGTCGATTCAGACAGCTCCTCGTCCCATATCCTGCCGTCAGCAAGGTCGACGAACAGCATCTTGCCCATGTATCCGCACGGAGCTTCCATGACACCACCCCCCAAGATCTGCGTTCTACACCTCTCTTGCCGTACGCAAGGCAGTACCGATGGCATCGGCTATGAGGCCAGGCTGTTTGCAGTCGCCGATACGATAGACTTCGGGTACTTTCTCCTCCAGACTCGGGGCAAGGTCATCGTTAGCCTTGAGCGGCAGCGCCGATACAAAGGTATCGGCAGCTAAGGTGACCCTTTGTCCGTCTTTGGTGATGATAGTGAGGCCGGCGTCGGTGATTTCCACGTATTCCCGCACCCCAGAGATCAATCTCACGCCCTTCTTGGCGAACCAGGTCATGAGATTGCCAAGGACCGCGTCGACCATTCCCTCGCCAAGCATGTCTGACTGCTCGACTATGGTCACGTTCCGTCCCCGCTTTACCAAGAACTCGGCCAGTTCACAACCCTGTAGTGCCCCGCCGATGACCACCACGTTCTTGCCCAAAGGCATGTAGAACTTAGTCAGCCAGCGCAAAGTGTAGGGTGGAACAAAGCGGGTGGCGAGCTTGAGCTTTTTGTGCAGGGCGGCCCCGCTTACTACGTTCTTGCGGTCGATACCCTTGATGGGCGGGACAGTGGCGCTGGCTCCGGTCGCCAAGAACACCACGTCAGGCTTGAGTTCCTCGACTGTCGCCAGGTCGGCGGCGCGGCCAGTCCGGATTTTCACCCCCAGTTTGCGCAGTTGGGCTTCCAAATACCGCACGATGAGCGGCAGGTCCTCAGGGTGAGGACCCTTCACAATAGACGCGATAGGAAGCAGTCCGCCTAGCTTGGGCTGCTTCTCATAGAGGGTGACGTCATGGCCGCGCAAAGCAGCCACACGCGCGGCCTCCATCCCCCCAGGGCCACCCCCTATGACCAGGACCTTCTTCTTGGTCGGAGCCTTCTCGATATCGGTGTAGGGCGTACCCAGTAGACCGTTGATGCGGCAGCGTCGGCTACCCAGACAGTTGTCGCAGGCAGTGCAGGGCGCGATATCGTCCAGCCGCCCTTCTCTCAGCTTGTTGACATAGTCAGGATCAGCATGCAGCCGCCGGGTCATCCCGATGAAGTCGGCCATGCCCGCTCGCAACAGTCTCTCGCCGAAGTCGGCGTCAAGCCTCCCCACGACTGTGACCGGTATCGACACCTCTTTCTTGATACCCGCTGCCAATAGAGTGTTCGCACCCACCCCTTTTTCCTTGGCGTAGTATTCGGGTGGGAACTTCTCGAGCGGGATGGGAGGTTCGGGGTAGAACAGCAGGTCGGTAAGATAGGCCGGCACGTGGTAGCCGAGCCAGTGGCTGCGGACCATGATGGCGTCGGCCCCCGCCTTCTCCAACCAGCGCGCATTCTCTCGCGCGAGCTGCGGCGTCAGCATCTGGCTGTCGTCGAGACCCACCGCCTGGCCCACCTCCAGGCCGTTGATGATGATAGTGCAAGCGAAGTCTTTGCCGCAGCGGCGCTTGACTTCTTCGATGATCTGCCGAGCGAAGCGGGTGCGGTTCTCAGTACTGCCTCCGTAGCTGTCCTGGCGGCGGTTCCAGAAAGGCGAGAGAAAGTTATGGAGTAGGTGGCTGCTAGCGGCATTGATGTCTACCCCATCGAACCCCGCCTTCTTGGCCCGTTCGGCGGCCGAGGCGAACTTGTCGACTAGAGCTTCGATCTCGGGGATGGTGAGCTCTTTAGGTACCTCGTTGTGGAAGTCGGTCTCGCAGGGCAATGCAACGGGCGAAGCGCCTAACGGCGGACCAGGATAGACCTGGTCGGGCTCGATATGCCTGAGGTCGGCTTGCCAGGGCCCGTCGTGGTTCATCTGCATGAAGGTAGGGCACCCGTGTTTGTGAATGACCTCGACCAACTCCTTCAACCCCTCGATGAAGCGGTCGTCGTCGATCCGATACCGCATCCGCCAACGGGCCCCAGCGGGATAGTCGATGGTGGGTGATTCCACCACGATCAGACCGGTCCCACCCCTAGCCATACGCTCATAGAAGGCCAGCATCTCCGGCCGCATGTGGGTGTCGCTTTCGTGCCACATCAGCATGCCGGCCCCGGTCTTGAGGATGCGGTTCCGGGTGGTGACCGGACCGATGCGACCAGGTTCGAGAAGTCTTTCGTAAGCAGAAGCGGTTGCGGTCATGGCCTATCAGTTCCCTTTCGCGGCGCCCGAGTAGTTGGCATCGACCTCTGGTGGTGACGCTTCCCAGAAGAAGCGGATGGTCTTGATCTTGAGCTTGCCGTTCTCGTCAATCATCAGGTCGTAGAGGGGCAGGTAGTGCTTCTGCACCAGCAACTCGTTCGTATGGGTGGAAAAGATGCGGGCGATGAGGAAGGCCACTGCCACGAGACGCTTCTCATCCACGAAGATGTCGAGCACCTCGAACTGCTCATAGTCATCGGGGTGACTGGTCAACATGTGGTAGAAGTCCTCTCGGCTGTGGTGTCCCGCCTCTGGCCCTCCGAAGATGTAGATGTAAGGCATAAAACGGAGGTCGGGGGCGAAGTAATCGTCCAAGCGATGCACGGTGGCTGCATCCTGGGCGTAAAGGTTGTAGGTGGTGAAATAGTCCTTCATCCACTGCACTATCTCGGCATAGCCCGGTGTCATGGCCTACCTCCCTGCTTGCCCCAATCGCGCTCGAACACGTCATCGATCTCCAAGGCACCCGCTGGCAAGACCTCCCAGAAAAAGTCAAGGCGGGAGATCTTCATAGTCCCCTCTTCTTCTACAAGCGGATAGCGGGCGAAATAGCGCTTGGTGACGAGGGTCTCCCCGGTGTCGCGGTCGCAGATCTCGGCTTTGATCTGCGCGGCAAAGGCCTGGCGTCGTTCGTCGATGAGGATGTCCTCGGGAGTGAGCTTCTCAACGCCCGAGGGGTGCGAGGTCAACACTTTGTACCACTGGACGCGGCCAGCGACCTTACCCACATGGGCTATGTAGGGGTTGAAGACGAAGTCCCTACTGAAGTACTTGTCCATGTGATGGACCAGGTCTGGGTCCTGGCCGTACTGGTTGAAGGCAGCAAAGTACTCCTCCACCCAGGCAGCGATCTCGTCGTAGGTCATCATGGCGTCACCCCCCGAGGCTCGTCACTACGATGCCAGCAGTCAAAACACTTTCTTGTAATCGGGGTCATTGGCTGCCTCAAACATCACGATGGGAGTAGTGATCTTCTTGACTGTTATGGGGCAATGCTCGACCCCCTTGGGGATGAAGATCAGGCAGGTCTTCGTGAGCGTGTGTCTCTCTCCGCCGATAAGGAGCTCGAGTTCGCCCCCCAAGTCCCGAGGTCGGGTCCGGTCGGTCCCTACGAAGCCTATGACTTCGTCGAAGTCGTGAGAGTGAGGCAGCTCGATCTCCACCGGCAATCCGTTAGGAAGTCCCCACAGTACCTCGCAGCCCACGAACAGCGAACAGCCTGGCATGATGGAATCCATGATCCCAAGTAGCAGAGTGCGGTCAAGGACCCGCCCCTCTCTGGCCTGCTGCTCCATCGCTTCGACCATAGCCGCCGGCATAGGCGGCATCCGGTCTTCGGTAAGGATGTTCCTACCGTAGACGCTCTCAGTCTCGGACGCGATCATGGCCCGCCTCCCCGCTCGTTCCCGGCCCCTTTTCACCGTGTGAGATCCTCTCCTGGTGACCTCCCGGGTCGGCTTCTTGCAGACTCCCCGCCCCCAGCATGATGGTCATCTCCAGGTGAGGTCTTGAGAAACGCTTCCAGGTCAGCGGCCCGTGTCTCACCCCTTTGGGGACGAAGACACAGGAGGTCTTGGTGATGGTACACGGGCGACCATCGATCACGAACTCGATCTCTGCCCCCAGATCTTCTTGATCGTTCGGGTCCGTCCCGATGTGAAGCACCACCTCGTCATAGTCGTGAACGTGTTCCAGGATGTGGGGATTGGGATCTGGCATGGCCAGTATCCAACCAGCCTCGATGTAGTTGCCCGCCCCCGAGATCAGACGGTCGCTGAGCAGGGTCATAGCTGGGATGCGCCCTGCCACAGAGACCGCAGGAATGACTTCATACGCTGGCCGAGCCACCAGGTAGCTCTTCTCAACTTCCCTCGTCATCACTACCTCCCACGGTCACCGGTTCCAAGGCTGACCTTTCGTGCTCGATGGGCAGCACATGTTTGCGCATGAGGCGGAGAGCTTTGCCCTGATTGCGCTGCGCCAATAGGCCCAAAGCGAAGAGCACGTAATCTCTATCGAGTAAGAAAGTGGGAGACTTCGGCTTGAGCAGTAAGGGGCGTGCTGGCTCGAAAACCGCCCCCTTGAGAACTGTCACTGGATCAGTGGAGAAACATATCGGTCCTCCCGATCCGACTACCCAGCGCAACTTGGTAAGGTCCTTGCCCTTCTGAAGCATGACCTCCCCGTCAGGGGTCACAATCGGCCGTAGCGACCCCACATGGCGGTCGACTGCCGAACGCACGGCAGCTCTTGCCAAGAACAGTTGGCAGGCCGCTCCCGCTCCTCCCTGCGGGACACCGTTCCTGGACCCCAACATCTCGACTTGAGCGGCGAGAAGCGCCGAGGGGGCGTCCGCTCCAGGACGGGGAAGCAGCTCGGTCCCGGCTTGGGCCTCCCTTTCCGCCAAAGCTACGAGCGTGTCAAGGTTGTGATAGAGGCCGAGATCGCCTTCCACGGTCCGCTTGGCGTATGGTTCGGGTAGACCGATCATGCGTACCAGGCCCCCTGCCGGCAGGCCTTTGGCCACCGAGTAGACGTCGGTCGTGGCTCCCCCCACATCGATCAGCAGCAACTCTCCCAGCCCTGGCTGCCCAGGTAATCCGTCCGCCAATAACTTCGCCGCTTCCAAGACAGCAGCCGGCGTGGGCATGCTGACCTCGGAGATGAGACCGCGCACTCGGTTTATGCCTTTGGCCTCGGTGATCCGAGAGATGAACAGGTCCCGGATGGCGTGATTAGCCGCTTCGACCCCTAACACTCCTATCTCGGGCATGACGTTCGCCGTGAAGATGACCTGCTTGCTACTGCCAGCGAAGATAGCCGCGACTTCGTCGTATGCACCCTTGTTGCCAGCCACGATGACATTCGTGACCCCTGCGCCCGCCCGGGCCAACAGAGCCGCGTTGTGCAGGATCACCCTCTTGTTTCCACCGTCTGTGCCTCCGGTCAGAAGCACGATGTCAGGAGCTAGATCCTCGATCTCCTTGACCTCGGCAGCCGACAGCTCGTAGGAATATGTCCCCACGATCTTGGCTCCGGCCCCCAAAGCCGCTCGCCGGCCTGCTTCGGTGGTGTATTCGGGTACCAAGCCCACGCATACCACCCGCAGGCCACCCGCCGCACTGCTACAAGCCACCGCTCGGTGCCTCTCCTCCTGTCCGAAGGGTACCTCTTGGGCCAACAGTTCGAAGGCCTCTTCCAGCCCCACAGAAATGTCGGTCTCTACCGTGGAGGGGACCTGGACGCGGCCAAGTAACTGTTCGCTCTCCAAGTCGAACGCCACCACCTTGGTGAAGGTGCTGCCGAAGTCTATGAAGAGCCGGGTATCCACGGTCGCGGTCGTCTTCCCGGCCAGTACTCCTAATACCCCTGGGCTCGAGCGGCCCGCCTCCGGGCCAGATCACCCTTGAGATCCTCGATGGCCGCCCGGATGTCCGCGTCGGGGGGGTAAACCCTGTCAAAGCCCATGGCTTTGAACCTGGCTTCGTCTTCAGGGAAGTCCCGCCTGGACACGCCCAGTATCCCGCCCAGATACAGGATGATGTCATCCAAGCCAGCCTCTATACACTTTTGTCTGAATCCCTCCAGATCCAGCTCGGCCATCCCGTAGAGGGAGCTGATCAGCATCGCGTCGGCTGCGGTCTCCTGGGCTGCCATGATGAACTCCTCCGGGGGCGTCTGGGCCCCTAGCTCGATGACTTTGAAACCGGCGTCGCGAAGAGCACGGGAGATTATCTTCGTCCCGATGACATGCGCATCGACCCCTACGGTCCCTGTGATGACAGTGCCCAAGTATTCCACGCTTCCCCCTTCAGCTCCGTCACGCCCTATGACACTCCGCTCCCCTCAGCGACTATCTTTCGCTGCCCGCGAGACCTAGACCGCCACCTCGCACTTGAGACCCCGGGACTCTACGATCTTCCGGGCCGCTCTCAGGAACTCCGGAGAAGGCGTCTCGGCATCCTTGAGCTCGTAGTCGAGTCCCAACATGGCGTATTTCTGCTGGCCGTACCGGTGGTAGGGCAGCAAGTGCACCGTGCCCCCGGGCACACGCTTGGCCACGAAATCGGCGATATCGGAGATGGCGTCCACACTGTCGTTGAAACCGGGCACCACAGGGACCCGTACCACCAAGGGTATGCCGCTCGCTACCACTTCGGCGAAGTTGCGAAGGATGTGTTCGTTGGCCATCCCCGTTTCGGCCCGGTGAATCCGGGGGTCGAGATGCTTGATGTCGAAATAGAAGAGGTCGACGTAAGGGAAGAGCCGGCGTAGTCCTTCTGTACTGCCCTGGCCCGAGGTGTCTACACAGGTGTGGAAACCGGCTTCTTTGCAGCGCTTCAGCAACGCCAGGGCAAAGTCCGGCTGCATCAGGACCTCACCACCCGATAAGGTGACCCCACCTCCCGAGTCGCGGTAATAATCGGCGTCGCGCTTCACAACCTCGAACACCTCGTCCACCGTCATCTCCTGACCGGTGATGCGCATGGCGTCGTGAGGACACGCCCTGACGCATTCGCCACAGGCATCGCACGTCTCGCGATCGATGACGACGCCGTCAGCTCCGACCGAGATGGCTCCGAGCGGGCAAGCAGCCACGCAACGATAGCAGCGCTTGCACAGGGAGTCGCGGTGCATAAGTTCAGGTTCGAAGTTCTGGGACTCGGGGTTCGAACACCAGATACAACTCAAAGGGCAGCCCTTGAAGAAGACGGTGGTCCGGATTCCCGGACCATCGTCGATGCTGTAACGCTGGATGTTGAATACGATGCCAGTCACTTTGGCAGGTGACACCCCTGACTCACCTTACTTCGTGCATGGTGCGCTCGACTATCTCGTCTTGGAGCTCCGGGGGCAGATCGACGAAGTAAGCGCTGTAGCCCCCCACGCGCACGAGTAGGTCTTTGTGGGCGGCCGGGTTCTTGCGCGCCTCCAGCAGTTCCTCGGCGCTATGGATGTTGAACTGGATGTGCCAACCGCCCCGCTTGGTGAAAGTCTTGACCAACGCCCCCACTTTCTCCAGTTTCTCGGGCGTGTTGAGGACTGCCTTCGAGAACTTCATGTTGAGTGCGATGCCCACTGTCTCGAAGGCATGGTAGTACTTGGTAGCCGAGTTGATCAGAGCAGTGGGCCCGTGTGTGTCGGCTCCTGGCATGGCGGAAAGACCACCATCATAAAGCGGGGTACCTGCGTAACGACCGTTTGGTAGGGCTCCTACCGCTTTACCGTGGGTGACGTGGCCCGCCGCTGCTCCCTTGAACAGGAAGGGCTTCTCGCCCGTGAAGGGGTCAGGACGGCTAGTCAGGATCTCCTGCGTCCGACGAGAGATATAGTTGAGGATCTCATCGACGTAGTCGTCATCGTTCCCGTACTTGGGAGCGCTCAGACACATCTGCCGTATGTGCTCGTAACCCTCCCAGTTGGCGTCCATCGCCCTCAGCAGTTCCGCCATCGTGATCTTCTTGTGGTCAAAGACCAAGTACTTGATCGCCGCCAGGCAGTCAGCCACGTCGACGATGCCTTTGTCGCCCACCCACGAGGCCATGCACACCTTGTAGCGCGCCCCACCTTCGCGAGAGGTGAGTCCCTTGGGAACGCAGTCCTCATAGAGCATGGCTGCCCGCAGACCGCTCATGGGCGAGTTCGCAATCTCACTGGCCCAATAGATGAAGTAGTGCTTGCGGAGCCGCTCGGCGAAGTAGTCCTCTTGCTTGAGGAACGCTTCGTAGAACTGCTCGATGCAGGTGAAAGTGGTCACATCGCCGGTGTGAAGCCCTAGCTGTTTCCCAGTACGAGGATCGAAACCATCGTGGAGAGTGACCTCGAGGATCTTGGCCTGGTTTAGGTTGAACGAGCCGGCCATATGTTCACCGCAGTCTAGGTGATAGCCGAGACAACCGCTCGCGCTCCAGTTCACTGCGTCCCGTTTGGGCACACCCCGGGCCAGGTAGCGTTCCGTGCCCAAAGCGTCATTGAGAAAAGCGGGATTGCCTCCCCCGAAATCCCGGTTGCATTCGAGAGCGTGGAGTACGAAAGCCGGGTCCATATCTTCGTGATAGCGGATATAGACGGCTGGTTCCGACAGCTTCATCTGACGCATCACTTCGAGCACTAACCAGGAGATCTCGTTGGTAAGGTCGTTGTCATTCTCGTCCCGACCGCACAGAGTGACGTTGGGGAGCAGGGTCCCCGGAGCCGCCCGGTGTTCACGTTTGATAGTGACCAGGTTCTCGGTCTCGCGGATCTTGAGCCAGAAAGCACCCAACAGCTCGGCCGCTTGCTGGCGCAGGCTCTGCGCCGCCGCCGTGGCCTGCTCCACCAGCGCCGCGTTTTGCTGTGTGGCCTGGTCCAACTGCGCCACCGCCGCGTTGACCTGCGCGATGCTGTCGCTTTGCTCGGCGGTGGCCGCGGTGACTTCGCCAATCATGTCCGCGACGCGCTGGATGGCCTGCACGATCTCCTCCATCGTGCGACCCGCGGTCTCGACCTGCTGGCCGCCCTGCTGCACCCGCGCCACGCTCTCTTCGATCAGCGCCTTGATCTCCTTGGCCGCCTGCGCGCTGCGTTGCGCGAGTTGGCGCACCTCGCCCGCCACCACCGCAAAACCACGCCCCGCCTCGCCGGCTCGCGCCGCCTCCACCGCCGCGTTGAGCGCCAAGATGTTGGT
>CAKZRW010000112.1 GCA_937148845.1 uncultured Actinomycetes bacterium
TGCGTCAGGCTTTCGCCCATTGCGCAAGATTCCCCACTGCTGCCTCCCGTAGGAGTCTGGGCCGTATCTCAGTCCCAGTGTGGCTGATCATCCTCTCAGACCAGCTACCCGTCGTAGCCTTGGTGAGCCGTTACCCCACCAACTAGCTGATAGGCCGCGGGCCCATCCCAGGGCGGAGGCCGAAGCTACCTTTGGTCGGCCCACTTGTGTGGGACGACATCGTCCGGTATTAGCCCCGGTTTCCCGGGGTTATCCCAGTCCCTGGGGCAGGTTACCCACGTGTTACTCACCCGTTCGCCGCTTTACTCGGGGCCGAAGCCCCTTTCACGCTCGACTTGCATGTGTTAGGCACGCCGCCAGCGTTCGTCCTGAGCCAGGATCAAACTCTCCGTGAAGTTCTGCGACACGGGCTTGCGCCCGGATCTGACTACCAGGGAGAGCTGATTAGCTCTCAAAGTGTGTCTCGCTGACCGCTTGCGCGGTCGCGGACGGGGCCAAGGAACGCTCCCTCCAAGAAGGAAGAAACGCCCTTGGAGATTCGTTGCTGGTGGATCGGCGGGAAGACCGATCCGACAACGCTGTTCAGTTTTCAAAGACCACTGCGCCCTTGGGCGCGGCGGGGAAGATTAGCACCACCCTGCGGTGCCGTCAACTGCCCCCTCACAATAAAACAGCCGCCTCACTCTCCAGCACAGGCGGCTTACGAAGCGGAGGCTATCGCACTCGCCTAACCGCTCGTTCTCCCCTCATGATACGTGCTGTCGAGCAGTTGGTGTTTCATCGTGAGGCTAGTATTCTAGACCCCTCGACCCCATTTGTCAATGCCGATCGCAACCTTGGGTGAGCACTGGGCAAACGCTTCGACTGCAGACATACCGTCTCCCCCACGCGCGATGGTCGACCGTCACTGCTTTCACTCCACCGAGAGTCGGCGCATCCCGGCCCCCACTTTGAGTAGCTCTTCGCGCGGAACACCCCGCCCAAACACACCGTACCAAAGACCGGCGTTCTGCCACTGGATGAGAGTCCCTCCATTGATGTCGAAGAGTTTAGCTGGACACCCAGCGACTTGCGGTACAGCCTCACCGGGGGTTTCCCCCACGTCCCCACGGAAATTCTCCAGCACCACGAGCCAGCCTTGCGGCAGCCGGTAAAGGACCTCCACCTGGGTATCAGCATCCTGCCCTATCACACGCGGATTGTCATAGTGAGGCCCGTTGTACTCACTGGGGTCTGCGAGTTCGGTCATAGGCCACCATGACTCAGCCAGTTCGGCCCCTGGGGGAAGATAGGTGGGGTGGAACATCTCCAGAAGCGGGTTGGCCTTGGCGAGAGAGACGAAGAGTTCGTCGGCGGTCCTATTCACACCTTCATTCTCCGAAGTGGGTGGGGCCAGCGTGTCCGTCGCGGACACTGGCGAACTGCTCCGTGGCGGTCGATCGGATACGGCTGTGCCCGGCGTGGCTTCTCCTCCGCAGGAGGCCACCCATAGCAACAGACATAGGAGCAACAATGTCCCCCCCAACCGCCACCTCGCATGCCCAGCAAGCATCTTGCCTCCCTCGTCTTGACCTTCCGCCCGGCGGCCCCCTCCTCACCATAGATCGAGGGCCCGCGCTCATGATAGCGAGCGGCCGTCTGCGGACGGGTAGGACTTTGGTTGTATCTCTGCCCCACACGATCGCATGGGCAGTGGGGAGACACGTCTCGTCGAGGGCTGCGCCGAGTCCCTTAGGACTAAGGTGACCCTCCCCCTTGCGTGGTCGGTCCTACGCGCTTCAGCAGGACCACGCCTTCTTTAGAGTAGATCGGTACGAAGCCCTCGTCGGCGAGGGTGGGCCAGATCTCGGCAGCCGGACCCTGCATCCGGTCTGGTCGTTCAAGCACGTATTCGACCCTGTCCGCCTCTGGCAACCGTTTACCCCGCATCGAGTTGTCACCCCAGTAGGCGGCCCAGAAGGGGGTGGGATAGTCATAGATCTCCTCGCGGTGCGTGAGGTGGGTAGTGAATCTGGACCGAGCGCACACCACAGCGTCCTCGGGGATAAGAGCTATCGCCTCTCGTAAGGCCGCGGCTTCAGGTCCTTGGGGATCGGGCACTCCTTCAGGCACCTGGGACCACTGGAACGGGCCCCACAGACCAGCCGACCATATGGCAGCCACGCAAAGGCCGACGGCCAGAATCCGTCTGCCCGACAGCCGGGGAGCTTTCTCCAGCGCGAAGATGGCTGCCGCCATCAGCCCAGCGACGAGCAGGCTGGTGTAGTGGTAGCGGATGTTGTATTGGTAGAGGAAAGTCGACAGCAGGTTCATGACCAGAACCGGCACTGCCACCAAGGTGAACTCGCTCAAGAGCGGCAACAGTAGCAAAGGCGCGAACAGCTGTATCAAGTACTTGACCTTGTCGGCGCTCAACATCTGAGCTGCCACCTGCCAAGGCTCCTCCCATGCCGTCGCCGCCAGGCCTTTCAGGCCGCCGAAGGGGATGCGGAAAGCATCCAGCTTGGCTGGTCCGACCCCACTGAGACCCGGCTGGACAAAAAAGACGGTCACGAAGAACCAGAGCGCGGCGAGATACACGGTCACCAGTCCAATCCGCCGGTCATACTTCAGGGCCACCCATAGGCCCAAGGGGACCACCAGCAAGGGGACGTCCTCCTTCACAGCCAAGAGCAGCACCACCATAGCCAGGAAAGGGCGCCACCGGCGCACACACACGAAGTACACCGCCCCCAGCAGAAGCGGCACTTCGAAACTGTCCGGATGGAAATTCTCCAGGTTCAGCCACCCCACCGCCGGCATCAACAGATAGCCGACTACCGGGAAAAGGGCGAACCACGAACTACGCAGAGCCTTCCGAGCCAAGAGGAACACAGGGATCGCCGCCACAGCGAGCGCTAGTGTCTGTGCCACCAACAGGACGTGGGCCGAGGGCCATATCCAGTAGAAGGGGACCAGCAAGAAGAGAATGTATGTGGCGTGGTCAGCAAAAAGGTTCAGGCCCATAATGGTCACAAAGGGCTCTCGGAAGCGACTGAGAAGCCACACTCCCTGGTCAAATATGCCAAGATCGAATCCCGGCGAAAAGAAGGCTTCGAACTTCCCAATCGAAAAGCGCCCGAAGTAGAGAGCGTAAGCCAGCATCGCCAAGAGCAGCAGAATGCGAGGCACGGTCTCCGTGCGCCACTGCTCGTCAGAAGAGTAGGGTCGAAGACCCCCGTGATCGCGAGTCTCTACTCCCGCGCGTCTGGTCCAGGCCGATCCAATTGGGCGAACCAGTCCACGCATGGGCCGCCACCTATCTCAGGCGGAGGAACTTTCGTTTGCCCACTCGCAACACCGCGCCGCGCAGCCTGTCGGCAGCCAATTCCGCATCGACATCGACAACGACCTCGTCATCGATGCGTACCCCGCCTTGTGCGATCAGGCGTCGCGCCTCGCTGTTGGAGCCCACCAGCCCCACGGCAGTCAGCAGCCGAGGCAACCAGACCCGTCCCTCCTTCAGGACCTCCGTTGGGAGATCCCTTTCCTCGATGGTCTCGGGTTGCTCCTTTTCTTTGAAGACGCGGTCGAACTCAGCTCTTGCCTTTTGAGCCGCCTCGGTCCCGTGGTACAGAGTCACCAGCCGCTCAGCGAGGTCCCGCTTGGCTTGCGCCGGATGATAGGTTCCCGCCTCCAGACCTCGCTCCACTTCCCGCACCTCGCGCAGACTCGCGCCCGTCAGCAGCTCGAAGTAGGGCACTATCAGGTGGTCGGGGATCGACATGACCTTGCCGAACATCTCTCCGGGGGGATCGCTGACGCCGATGTAGTTGCCATAAGATTTCGACATCTTCTGTTCGCCGTCGGTCCCCACCAGCAAGGGCACGGTGAGGATGCTCTGGGGGGGCAGGCCATAAGCTTCCATGATGTTCCTGCCCATGAGCAAGTTGAACTTCTGGTCAGTGCCGCCCAACTCTATGTCGGCTCGCACAGCTACACTGTCGTAACCTTGTAGCAGCGGGTACATGAATTCGAGCATCGATATGGGTTCGTTCTCCGCGTATCTCTTCGCGAAGTCGTCCCGCTCCAGCATGCGAGCCACCGTGGTCGTGGCTGTAAGCCTGAGGACCTCGTCCATGCGCAGGGGTGCCAACCAGTCCCCGTTGCGGGTGAGCTCCACCTTGTCCATATCGAGGACCTTGGCCGCCTGCTCCACGTAGGTGCGAGCGTTGACCTCGATCTCCTCAGCGGACAGCCGCGGGCGGGCCTTCGAACGTCCGGAGGGGTCGCCCACTCTGGCCGTGAAATCTCCGATGATTAGGACCGCCGTATGCCCGAACGCTTGGAACTGCGCCAGCTTTCTCAGTACGACCGTGTGACCCAGGTGGATATCGGGTGCTGTGGGATCGACTCCCAGCTTGACGCGTAGCGGCCTCCCCTCCTTGCGAGCCTTGATCAGTTGGTCAAGGAGAGCTCCTTCGGGAAGGACGTCCACACTGCCTAAGAGAAGCTCTTGATACTCTTCCCAGATCTCGCTCGGGGCCTGGGTCCCGCTCAATCCTTGCTCCATGCCTGACCTCCCGCGCGGCAGAATATCACGCGCAGCTTCGGACCGGTGTAACATCGAACCATCATGAGGTCCGCAAGCATGACGACCCCGAGCCCACGCTCAGGATTCGGCCGCAGGCTGCTGCGTTCATTGCCTCTGGTTGCTGGATTGGGAGTAGTGGCTTTTCTCGCCCTGATCGCAGGAGCCTACGTGGGTATCACGCGCAGCCTTCCCCCGCTGGACCTGGAGGCCTACGCAGTGGAGGCCCCGCAGGTCACCAAGATCTACGACGCCTCGGACCCCCCTGTTCTCATCGCTGAGCTTAGGGGGCTGGAGAGCAGGGCTGCCCTCACCGCAGACCGGATCCCTCAGATCATGCGCGACGCAGTCGTAGCAATCGAAGACCAGGACTTCTACGCTCACAGTGGAGCCAGTGTTTTCTCGATACTCCGGTCGGCGTGGGCGGCATTGCGGGGAACAAGTATGGAACGGGGAAGCTCGACCATCACCCAACGCTTGGTCAAGAACGCCTTTGTCTCCGCCAAGAGCGCTGCAGACCCAGAGCTTGCAGAGACCGCTCTTGCATACCAGCTGGAGGGCAAGTGGTCCAAGGAGAAGATCCTCAACGAGTTCTTGAACGTGGCCTACTTCGGCGAGGGAGCCTACGGGTTGGAAGCAGCCGCCCGTACCTATTTTGGCGTGGAACCCGAGGAGCTGGACCTGGCCCAGGTTGCTCTCCTGGCCGGGCTTCTGGACGCCCCGTCGGCTTACTCACCCTTCCGGGATTCCGAGGCTGCTCTTGCCCGGCGTGACTTGGTCCTGAACAAGATGTACCAACAGCGGTACATCACGAGTAGCGAGCTTCAGAAGGCCCTGGCTAAACCTCTGCGCCTGGCGGGCAGGCACCCGTCAGCAGAGACAAACCAAGTGGACAATGCCTCCCTGTCCCCCTGGGTGGAGCTGATCCGTGAACAGCTTGTGGCTCGCTACGGAGCCTCGGCTGTGCTCAAGGGCGGGCTCCGCGTCTACACCAGTCTGATCGCAGACCTGCAGCAGGCAGCCGAGAGAGCGATTGCCACGGTGCTTGACCGCCCCGGAGGTCCATCCGCAGCCTTGATCTCGTTGGACCTTGAGACGGGAGGCATCGCTGCCTTAGCCGGTCTTGGAAGCCCTCATCCTTGGAAACTCGACGGCAGCAGCCCCAAGGGAACCGAGCTTGGTACGGCCTTCATCCCCTTTGTGCTTGTCACGGCCCTCGAGCAGGGGATAAGTCCTGAAACTGTACTCGAACCACGGCCGACGCCAGAGTCTCAAGCAGTCCCAAGCGAGGTGTCGTCGCCCGAGAGACCGCTTGATCTCGCGACAGCTGTGGCAAGCGCTTCCGTTCCGGTCCTAACCACGCTGATAGAGAGGCTAGGATCGGGTGCAGTGGCTAAGACCACCCGTGCCATGGGGCTGTCCGCTCCTTCAGGCTCAGAGACACCTTCGGCCTTGGCCCAGGGGAGGACTGGCAATCCTATTAACTTGATCGAACTTGCTTTGGCCTACGCCACCCTTGCCTCAGGCGGCGAGAGTCTTGCGGCCTCGCTGACTCTCGACCCCTCGCGTGGCAACCTGCCCATGTCTATAGTCCGCGTCCTCGACCACGATGGGGCTCTCATCGATCAGAACGAAGCCTCCCGCGCGCAGGTGCTCGATCCCGGACTGGCGGAGATCAGTACAGGTTTGCTAGAGCAGCAGCTCGCAAGTGGCGCCGCGCGGGCGGCCGCCCTCGGCCGCCCCGCGGCTGCCCAGCCTGGTACCAGCACCGACCAGGGGGATGCTTGGTTCATAGGCTGGACCCCGCAACTCCTCACGGTCGTGTGGGTAGGCTATGGCGATGAGCGACGCCCTCTCACCGATGTCTACGACACTGGGGTGACCGGAGTGGATCTCGCCGCTCAAATCTGGAACCTGTTTATGACAGAGGCCCTTTCTGAAGTGCCGCCCACCTCTTTCTCCACTAGCAATCTACGGCGCTATGTCACCCTGGAAGTGTGCGAGGAGTCGGGGCTACTTCCGGCGCAGTTCTGCCCTTCCACCACCAAGCGGCTGTTCCGAGCAGACAGCATACCCGTCGAGGTATGCCCCCTCCACTCACCCAAGGAAGTCCCGGTGCCCCGGGTGGTGGGGCTTGCGGTGCAGAGAGCCGTCGAGGTTCTTGCCGCCGCTCGCTTCCTGACCGACCAGGTCCTGGACCGCTCTTCTCTACAGCCCACCGGGACAGTCGTCTCCCAACGCCCGCCGGCTGGCTCCTTGCTACACGAGGGTCAGACCGTGGTTCTAGCGGTCTCCACCGGAGAGAACCGAGCCACGGTACCTGACGTGCGAGGCCTGTCGCTAGAACAAGCCCTGGCCAAGCTATCTGCAGCAGGGCTCCGCGGCACGAGTACCTATGTCACCGACCCAGCTCCTGCCGGTGTCGTGCTCACGCAAGACCCCACTCCAGGGAAGATCGTGGCCAGAGGTTCGCTGGTGACTCTGACCGTCAGTTCCGGACCGGCAGAAACGCCGCCGACCAGCTAGCGCCTAGGACAGGTCAGCGCCGTCGATAGGAGCCGTGACCAGGTCCACCCCGGGACACCGTGCCGGGGCGCTGCCCGCGGACACCCTGCCCGGATGCTAACGGTCGGCGCCGTACCGGTACTTGGCGCATTTCGCGGCGCACCTTCTCGTGACGGGTGCCAGAATTAGGCTCGGCTCACCCGGATGAAACCGGAGCAGGGGATGATCTCCACCCCCTGACGCTCATACTCGTCGACGATCAAGTTCATCCCCAGCGAATCAGACGCAGCGTGACCGGCGATGACCACAGTCAGCTTCTCTTCTTTTGCGCGTTTGCGGTGCTCCTCCCCCATGTGCATCCCGACGATGGTCCCCACTCCCGCCTCGGCCAGTTTGCTCAAAGACTCGACGGGACCAGAAGTACCCCCCGTCATATCCACCATGATGCGGCCCGTCCGTCTCTTGCCATCGCCCTCGAAGATGGTGGGGCCGGCCCCTTCCAGGACCGCCTGGCGGTACTCGGGGATACTCTTGAGCATGTCGAGCAGCTCGTCCACCGTGGCGTCGCTGCCCAGTTCGTCGCACCGGGCTTGGAGATACTCATTTACCTTGTTGTCAGCGGGGGTGTGGCAGCACATGTAGGGAAGACCCAGTAGGCGGGCTGCGGCTAGTGTGCGTTCGTTGTTGCGAGGGTGGAGAGCCCGCATGATCTCGGCCATCCGCTCTCCGAGCACAGCATCACCATAGGCCACTGAGACTCCGAACCGCCTCCACACATCAGCCTGGAGGCCCATCACTTCCTCGAGCCGAGCAAGGGCCCGTCCTTCGGGGTGATGGGCGAGCAACAGATCGATCCGCCGACCTTGGGCGCGCAAGCGGTCGGCCAGGAGCACCTCCCCGACCTCCATGTCTATTCCCACCAGGACACTCGCGACCTCGGTGTCTGGGTCTCCCAGCAGGATCCTGGTGTCGGCATAAGGATTGACTAGACTCTCCTCATCGAACTCCCAGCGCCTGCTTTCGGGAAGCTCAGCAAAAGTCTTGCGAGCTCGCGCCAATACCAACGCGACACCTTCCTGCCCGCGGGGATCGGCTGCCATCCCCGCCTGATAGGCATACTCATACATGTCTTTGAGTCTCATCTGGCCGGTCCTCTCTCTTCGCGCCCTAGGCGACTGACGTAGGGGCTACCCAACCAATAGTAGCGGAGTGGCAACTCGCTTCCGCGCGAGATCCCCACCCTCACCGTCACCCCCACCGGCGGACGGGTCCCGTCGTCGATGAGGTACAGCCCCGAAGGTTCCCCCAACTCGCTACCGTTAAGCTCAGGGGTGATGCCGAGCAATCTGCCCACCACTCCCGGGCCCCGGGCTCCCTCGAAAGAACGAATGAGCACCGCGGCTCCCACTCCTTCTCGCTCGCAGACTAGATTGAGTAGGTAGTGGATGCCATAGCTCAAGAACACGTAGATGCTCCCTGGCGGCCCGAACATAGCCGAATTACGGCGGGTGAGGCCCTTAGCTGCGTGACAAGCCGGGTCGTTTGCAGGGAGATACGCTTCGACCTCGGAGAGGCGACCGCCACCCCGGCCTTCCCGCCAGATGATCTTCCCGATCAGATCTCGAGCCACCTCGTCGGCGCCCCGCGCAAAGAACTCGGGGCCCAGCAGACAACCGCTCGGCCGCAGGCAAGACTCGTCTCTCAAGCATTCCTGCATGATCGGCTTCAGATGGTAGCACGACCGCCCTGGCCGCCCGTCGGCGACACGAGCTCCCAAATGACCTGCAGCCGCCTGCCCAGGGGAGGCGTGCACATCCTACTGCCCTGAGCGCCCCCCCTGCAGACGCTCCAGCGCTACTTCGGCCAGACGGATCTGCTCCTTCACTCTCTCCGGGGCAGTGCCTCCCGGAGAGACCTTAGCGGCAACGACCTTCTCCAGATCGACGAGCGAGTAGTACTCCTCGTCGAACAGAGGGCTAAGGCTCTTGAGCTCATCCAGCGTAACCTGGGAGAACGATCTTCCCTCTGCGGCGAGGAGTGCCACCAACCGTCCGGCCAGACGGTGGGCCTCACGAAAGGCAAGGCCTTTCCGCACCAGGTAGTCAGCCACGTCGGTCGCCTGGGCATAACCGCCCTCGGCAGCCTGACGGCACCGGGTCTGGTCGACAGTCAAACCAGCGAGCATCTCCGCCATGGCGGCCAGGCAAAGATCGAGGTCCTCACGGGTCCTGAAGACGTAGAGTTTGTCCTCTTGGAGATCTTTGTTGTAGGCGAGAGGCAGCCCTTTGAGAAGACACCCCAGGCCTTGGAGACGGGCCAAGAAGGCCGCGCTCTTGGCTCGCACCAGTTCAGCGGCGTCGGGATTGCGCTTCTGAGGCATGATGCTCGAACCCGAGGTCCAGCTTTCCGGAAGCTCTACGAAGCCGAACTCTTGAGAACTCCACAGCACCAGCTCCTCGGCCAGGCGCGACAGCTGGAGCCCGCAGGAAGCCGCCAAGGCCAAATAGTGGAAGGCGGCATCCCGTGCAGCTACGGCGTCCATGGCGTTCGGCGCCACCCGAGAGAACCCCAGCTCGGCCGCCACCCATTCTCGGTCAAGCGGATAATTGACGCCGGCCAAGGCTCCAGCTCCTAGTGGCATCCAGGAAAGCTCCTCCCAGGCCGCGAACCGCTCACACTCGCGCTGGAAGGCGAAGAGGTGAGCAAGCAGGTGATGGGCAAACACCACGGGCTGGGCCCGTTGGAGATGGGTATAGCCGGGGAAGATCGTCCTCTCATGAACCCGAGCTTGGTGTAGGAGGACCTCCATCAAGGCCAAGATGCCGGCCCGATGTCCTGCCACCGCGTCCCGCAGGTATAGGTGGAGATCCAGAGCCACCTGGTCGTTGCGGCTCCGGCCCGTGTGCACCTTTCCGCCCACTGGACCGACCAGCTCAACAAGGCGCCGCTCGACGGCCATGTGGATGTCCTCGTCTTCGAGACTCCACACGAACCTACCCTCGACCACTTCGCGCTCGATTTCTTGGAGGCCCCCTAGGATCTGGTCCCGTTCCGCGTCGCTCAAGACGCCGATCCGAGCCAGCATGCGGACGTGGACTATGGAGCCCTTCACGTCATAGGGAGCAAGGACGTGGTCAAAAGGAATGGACGCATTCAACTTCTCAAAGAGAGGGGCCTGTTCCTCCCGGAAGCGGCCGCCCCAGGGCTTGGTCGTGCCTTTTCCGTCTGCTCCGTTCTTCTGGTCGTCATCCACCCGCTGACTCCTCACCCCGTCCTTGCATCCTTGCTCAGTCCTAGAGCAACCCCTGGCGCTTGCGGGCCCATACCTCCACTGGCAGGCCCCAGAGTTGGATGAAACCTTTGGCGGACTCGTGGCTGAAGGTGTCACCCGCCCCGTAAGTGGCCAGGTCGGGCACATAGAGAGAGTTGGGCGAGCGCCTGCCTACTGGCATACACGAGCCCTTGTAATAGCGCAACCGCACTTCACCGGTGACCACTTTCTGAGTCTCCTCCACGAACGCCCGTAGAGCAGCAGCTAGAGGGCTGAACCATAGGCCCTCGTAGATGAGTTCCGTCAGCCTCTGGTCCACGCCCGTCTTGAAATGCTGGAGTTCCCGGGTGAGAGTGAGGTCCTCCAACTCGCGGTGCGCCATGATCAGAGACAGGGCTCCCGCCACTTCGTAGGTCTCCCGGCTCTTGATACCCACCAGGCGGTTTTCCACCATATCCACCCGGCCGAAGCCGTGAGCGCCTGCCAACTCATCGATCTTCTGTACTAGAACCGTGGGTTCGAGCCGCTCGCCGTCCAGTGTCAGCGGAATGCCCTCCTCGAACCCTATCACCACCTCCAGCGGCTGGTCAGGCGCCTTCCAGGGATCCACCGTGAACTGGTAAGCATCCCCCGGAACCGGCGCCCACGGGTCTTCCAGCTCACCACACTCAATGGCCCTCCCCCACAGGTTTTCGTCTATGGAATAGGGGTTCTTCTTGGTGAGCGGGAGCTCGATACCACGCTCAGCAAGGTAATCGAGAAGTTGGGGGCGCGTCATCCCCCACTCACGAGCCGGCCCCAGAACAGTCACGGACGGATCGAGGCAGCGCACCGAGACGTCTATGCGGACCTGGTCGTTCCCCTTGGCGGTACAACCGTGCGCCACCACCTTGGCGCCGAACTCGTGAGCGACCTCCACCATCTTCTTGGCTATCAAAGGCCGCGACAGGGCGGAATGCAGAGGATACTTGCCCTCGTAGAGAGCATTGGACTTGAGCGCGGGGAAGACAAAGTCTCTGAGGAACTCCTCTCGGGCGTCGACGATCACAGCCTCGGCAGCCCCCGCCTTGAGCGCCCGCTCACGGGCGCCCTCCAGGTCTTTCATCCGCCCCACGTCTACCAAGACACAGATGACCTCGTACCCGAAGTTCTCCTTTAGGTACGGGATCAGGGCGGAGGTGTCCAGCCCTCCCGAATACGCAAGAACACAATTCTCTTTTGCCATTTCTCTCAGCCTCCCAGCTGGATAAGGTAGTCCTGTACAGCCTTGGCGGTCTCCGCATCCTGGGTCACCACGATCACAGTGTCGTCGCCAGCCACGCAGCCCAGTATGCCTTCGTGCTCCAATTCATCTATGACCCGGCCTACTCCGGGTGCGGCCCCCGGGTCGCAGCGCACCACGAGCAGGTTCTGCGCAGCTAGGATGCCGCGGCCGAACTCCCGCAACATGCGCCCGCAGGCGGTGGGTGGATCCGGCCGCTCCTCCGAAGCGGGGACGAAGACATAGCGCACGCGGCCTAAAGGGTCCCGGGCCTTATGCAGACCGAGCTCCCGCAGGTCACGACTGACGGTCGCCTGGGTGGCCGAGCAGCCAGCCGCCTGCAGCTCCTCCACCAACTCCCGCTGGTTGGAGATAGGCCTCTGTTTGACTATCCGGCGGATCAACTGTTGGCGCTGACGCTTGTTCATGGGAACAGCCCCCTCTATGCCCAGGTGGACCCGACCTCGTTGACGATCTTCGTCCCGACACCAGCATCATCGGTCATTATCTCGAGGAGCACGCAGTGAGGGATGCGGCCGTCGACGATGTGAGCAGCCTTCACCCCGCCCCGCAGACTGGTGATCACGGCCTCCGCTTTGGGGATCATGCCCTTCGAGATACGCCCCTCTTGGACAAGGGTTTCCACGTCGCGCACAGTACACTCCGAGATGCGGGACTTCTCGTCCTGAGGGTCGCTCAGTAGCCCCGGCACATCGGTAATGAAGATGACCTTCTCAGCCCGGAGTGCTGCTGCCAGAGCAGCCGCGACCGTGTCCGCGTTGATGTTGTAACTCTCGCCTGCACGGCCCGCTCCTATGGAGGCCACTACCGGGACGTAGTCCTTCTCGAGCAGCGCGAGCAGCTCGGTGTTGACCTCGACTACTTCCCCCACCAGACCGAGGTCGAGCACCGCCCCGTCCGCTCCCCGCTTGAGCAACTTCTGGGCTTTTAACAGAAGACCGTCGTCGCCGCACAGCCCGACGGCTGGGGCCCCCTTGCTGTTTATGAGACTGACGATCTGCTTGTTGACCTTGCCGACCAGGACCATCTTGGCCACCTCCATGGTGGCCTCATCGGTCACGCGCAGACCCTCCACGAACTTGACCGGGAGGTCGAGACGCTTCATGTAACTGCTGACCTCATTTCCACCGCCGTGAACGATGATCGGCCTGATGCCCACATACCGAAGAAGAGCAATGTCGGTGGCGAACTCGTCCTTGAGGTCAGCCGAACTCATGGCCGCTCCCCCATACTTGATGACCATGGTGGTACCGCTGAACATCCTTATGTAAGGGAGCGACTCCAGCAGAGTCTCTACTCTCTTCTTGTACGACTCGCGCATCTTCAGCCCTCAGGTGTGGTACTCGGCGTTGATGGTGATGTAGTCGTGGCCCAGGTCTGAGAAGAAAACGAACCAGGAAGCCGGGCCCAGGCCGAGATCAACACGGATCTCTATCTCGGGCTGCTTCATTGCTTCCCCTAAAGCTGTCTTCTCCGCCGGGGGAAGCGGCCGAGCCGCCCCTTCAGCAAAGGTCAACACGTCTGCCAACCAGAGCGAGGCATCCGGCACCTTGCGACCGGCCAGGGCCGCGCCGGCCGCGCTCACGATCCGTCCCCAGTTGGGATCCCCCCCGTGCATGGCCGTCTTCACCAGCGGCGAATCTGCTATAGCCCGCGCCACGTGGGCTGCCTGACGCTCGTCTTCAGCCCCCGTGACCTCGACCTTGATCACTTTGGTCGCCCCTTCACCGTCCGCAACGATCATTAGGGCCAGGTGGAGCAGGAGGGACTCCAAGGCCCCCTCGAACTTGGCCAGATCATCCGCGGTCATGGATACGCGCGAGGCTCCGCTAGCCAAGAAGAACACGCTGTCATTGGTGCTCATCTCGCCGTCCACGGTGATGCGGTTGAAGGTCCGGTCGACCGTTCGCCGCAACAAGGACTGCGCCTGCTCATTGCTGAGGCGGGCATCGGTGGTGACCACGCAGAGCATGGTGGCCATGGCAGGCGAGATCATCCCCGCCCCCTTTACGCAGCCACCCAGCCGCACTGGCCCCTGCGCAGTCTGGACCGCAAGCGCCGTGACCTTGGGAAATAGATCGGTGGTCAAAATGGCGCGGGCGAATGCTGGACCTCCATCAGCCTGGAGGGCAGCCGCCGCTTGGCGCACACCTCGGGTGGCCACGTTCAAGTCAAGTGGCACGCCGATGATCCCCGTCGAGCCCACGGCGACCTGCGCGGGCGGCACCCCCAGCGCCTCCGCACACGCCTGCCTCATGCCACGAACGACCGCAAACCCCGACTCTCCCGTGCACGCGTTGGCGTTGCCGCTGTTGATCACTACCGACAGCAGATGACCGAGGTCGCATTCCTCGCGGTCGACGATGATCGGCGCGGCGGCAAAGGCATTGGTCGTGAAAACCGCAGCCGAGGCAGCTTGCCCTCGGTATTCGGGCGCTATTGCCAGCACCGCCATATCCGGACGCCCGCTTTCTTTGATCCCAGTGGCAAGACCTGCGGCTAGGAATCCCCGGGGGTAGGTGAGGCCAGGTGACCCCGTTTCGGTTCCCACCAGGCTCACCCCTGCGGGGAACTTGAGAAAACGCGAGGCCAGTGGATTCCTTACCACCGGATGCTCGGCCCCGGAGGCGCTGACTGGAGCGCTCATACCCTCCTCCGCAGTCCGGCATCTTCTGGTAGACCGAACATGATGTTCATGTTCTCTACTGCCTGTCCCGAGGCCCCCTTGACCAGATTGTCGATGACGGTGAAGACCTTGACCACCCCAGCCGCCTTGTCCTCGCGCACGGTCAGACGACAGTAATTGGTATGGACGACCTCGGACAGACTGGGAGCATGGTCGCAGACCTCGACGAAGGGCTCGGCCTGGTAGTAGGCCCGGTAGCGTTCAAGCCAAGCCTCGGTCCCCATAAGACCAGCCTTGGGCCGGAAATAGAGCGTGCTCAGAATCCCCCGGTCCACCGGCAGAAGGTGCGGAGTAAAGGAAATCGCTAAGAAGCGGCCAGCGGCCAGAGCCAGCTCCTGCGCCATCTCGGCCGTGTGGCGATGGCCCACTTCGCTATAGGCTTTGAAGTTCTCGTCAACCGAGCAGAAGTGGGTCTTCTCCGTGGGAGTGCGTCCCGCTCCTGAGACCCCCGACTTAGAATCCACGATGACCCCGCTCTCGTCGATCTCATCGACCACCGGGAGCAGGCCCAGCAGCATGCCTGTCGGATAACAGCCCGGATTCGCCACTATGCGGGCTTTGGCTATCTCGGCCCGGTAGCGTTCCGGCAGTCCGAAAACGGCCTCGCTGACCAGGTCGGCCCGGGGGTGTCTGAAACCGTACCACTCCTCATAGTCTCTGGGCTCCTTCAGCCGGTAGTCGGCGCTCAGATCCACCACCCGACAGCCGGCTTCCACGAGCTCCGCCACCACACTGTGAGCCTCCCCGTGCGGATAGCACACGAAAACCACTTCCGAACCCTGCACCGCATCGAGGGAGTACTCGCGGTAGATCCCTTGCACCCGTAGGTGCGGGAACACCTCGCTCACGCGACGTCCCACATACGACTTAGAGGTAAGCGTCTTGATCTGCACGTGGGCATGACCGTCAAGGATGTCGGTGAGTACTGCTCCCGTGTATCCCGTGGCCCCCACGATACTCGCTGTGATCACCTTCCTGCCTTTCGACCCGTTACTGCCGACTGTTCTGCATCAATATACAAGATGCTGCAATTCTTTGCAAGGGACGACTGCGCGAAAACGACCACAGCGGACTGCCCCGGCGTCACAGCAGAAAGCCACTCGAGAAACCTCGGACCCGCACTGGCGAAGTCTGCATCTCGCCTATGACGTCTGGGCTTTACGTCCGGGCGGCGAAACCCGCGCTGAACCGTCCGCCCCCTAGCCGCGAAGCTCCGCTCCCAGCTCTTTGCGTAGACACGCAAGCATCTTGGCCCGCAGCTCGTTGACTTCCCCTTCACTCAGGGTCCGCTCAGGCGAACGGAAATTCAGACGCAGAGCCAGGCTCTTCTTGCCCGGGGGTACCTGCGCGCCCTCATAGAGATCGAACAATCGCACCTCTTCCAAGAGGGGACCGGCGGCCTCCCGCACGCGGGCTACCAACTCGGCCGCTGGCAACGACTTATCCACCACCAACGCTAGGTCTTGTTCGACAGGGGGAAAGGCCAGCAGATCGCGAAACATCGGGATCTCATCCGCACACTCAAGAAGCTGCTCTAGATCCAATTCGGCCGCTGCTGCCGGGCCGCGTAGATCGTAGGCTTGGAGCACCGAGGGATGCACCTCACCGACCCACCCTAGCACCGACCCTTCCGCGGAACACACCGACGCGCTCCTACCAGGGTGGAGGAAGGCCGCTCGTTCGCACTCCTCGCCCTGCAGCGCCCGGAACCGAAGCTCGCAGTGAAGTCCGTCGGCCAACCGCTCCAACAGACCCTTGATCAGGAAGAAATCCACCGTCGCCTGGGAGCGGAGCCAACCAGCGGGCTCCCACGGGCCCAGACAGAGGATGCCGCAATGTAGGTCCTCGCGGGGCAGAGAGGCGCCTTGAGGAATGAAGACCCTGCCCACTTCGAAAACGTGCACCCTCTCCTCGCGTACGGCAAGGTTCCGCTGGGCAGTCGCCAACAAGCCAGGCAACAAAAGAGTACGCATCATGCTCTGCTCGGCGCTGAGCGGGTTGGCGATACGCACGCCGTCTCTCAGGGAATCGGCTGGAGCCAGCCGGAGACGGTCGGGCCACCGGTCATCGGTGAAACCGAAGTTGATGACCTCGGTGAGCCCCGCGCCTACCAAGAGATCCTCCACTCGCCGACGTAGTCGTTGCGAGCGGTTCAGGCCGCCGTGGCCTTGACGGCGAGCCGGTAGCGTGGAAGGAAGCCGCTCGAGACCATGGATGCGGGCGATTTCTTCGATGAGGTCTATCTCTCTCTCCAGATCGCGCCGGAAAGACGGCGCCTCCACCAGGAGCTCTCCGCCCGCCGGAGTCACCTGGCAGCCCAATCGTTCCAGGATAGTCTGGGTCTCCGCCTGCGCAACCTCCGTGCCGAGCACCTTGGCCACCCGCTGGGGGCGTAGCCGGAGACGCCTGGGTACGTGTTCGTAGGCCCGCACGTCGATAGTGCCCACCGACACCTCGCCCCCGGCAAGCTCCACGATCAGACTGCAAGCCATGTCCAGGGCCAGAGGCACCATCTCCGGGTCCAGGCCCTTTTCGTAACGAGTGGAGGCCTCTGAGCGGAGGCCCAGCGCCGCCGAGGTGCGCATGATGGACGGGCCCGCAAAAGTAGCCCCTTCCAGGAGCACGTCCGTGGTGCTCTCGCTGATCTCGCTTTCCTCGCCGCCCATGATGCCCGCGACCACAGAGGCCCGTTCCGCGTCGGCGATCACCAGCATATCGGGAGTCAGCCGGCGAAGCTCGCCATCCAGAGTGACGATCGTCTCTCCCGGGAGAGCTCTCCGCACGATGATGCGGCCGCCTCGTATGGTGCGTAGATCGAAGGCGTGCAGGGGCTGACCCAGTGTCCACAACACGTAGTTGGTAACATCCACCACGTTGCTGATGGGACGCAGCCCAGCATGAGCCAGGCGTGCCTTGAGCCACAGGGGCGATTCGGCCACCGTCACCCCGCGGATGACGCGTGCCGCGTAACGGGGGCAGAGATCCGGAGCCTGCACCTCGATGGCGATGTCCTGATCGATGGTCCGCGAACCCCAGGGGACCGAGAACGCGAGGTCTTCGGCGAAGGGGGCTCCGGTGATGCCGGCGATCTCTCGGGCAAGACCACGGACCGAGAGGCAGTCGGGCCGGTTGGGAGTGACCTCGACCTCGAGGACCCAATCGGATAACTGGAAGTGACTGGCGAGGAGCTCGCCAGCCTGCCATTCCGAGGGCAGCACCATGATGCCCGCGCTCTTAGCCGCCAGGCCTAACTCCGCCTCCGAGAGGATCATGCCCGAAGAGACCACACCCCGCAGCTTGGCCTCCTTGATGCGCGTGCCACCCGGCAACACCCCGCCGGGAAGCACCACCGCCACCGTCTGCCCAGCGGCCACGTTGGGAGCGCCACAGACTATGGTGCGCGGAGCCGCCTCGCCCACCTCCACCTGACAGACCGAAAGCCTGTCCGCCTCCGGATGCCGTTGGCAGTCGAGCACCTTGCCGACCACGAAGCGCTGGAGGTTCTCCTCGTCTCCGGGGACACCGGCAGTCGTCACCCGCTCGACTTCGGTGCCGGTCAGCGCCAGTCGGGAGGCCAATTCCTCCACGCTGAGGTCGATAGCGACGTACTCTTTTAGCCAAGACAAGGGTGCTTTCATGAGGACTCCACTAGAACTGGCGTAAGAAGCGGAGGTCGTTCTCGAAGAAGAGCCGGAGATCGTTGACCCGGTGCTTGAGCATGGCGATACGTTCGATGCCCATTCCGAAGGCAAAGCCGGTGTAAAGCTCGGGATCGTAATCGACGAAACCGAACACATTGGGATCCACCATGCCGGCCCCCAGGATCTCCAGCCAACCGGTCTGCTTGCAAAGTCGGCAGCCCGCTCCGTCACAGATCATGCAGGAGACGTCGACCTCCACGGAGGGCTCGGTGAAAGGGAAGAAATGGGGACGCAGACGCACTCTGCGGTCAGCGCCGAACATGGCCCGCGCAAAAGTCTCCAAAGTACCTTTGAGGTCAGCCAAGGTGATGCCCTCGTCCACCACCAGTCCCTCGACCTGGTGGAACATGGGAGTGTGGGTAGCATCCGAGTCGCGCCGGTAGGCTGCGCCGGGGACGATGATGTGGACCGGCGGACGGTGCTTCTCCATGTAGCGCACCTGCATAGGAGAAGTGTGTGTGCGCAGAAGGATACCTTCGCTCACGAAGAAAGTATCGTGCAGAGAACGGGCCGGGTGGTCGGCCGGAGTGTTGAGAGCCTCGAAGTTGTAATACTCGGTCTCTACTTGCGGACCGTCGGCGATCTCGTAGCCCATGCCTATGAAGATGTCCTCGATCTCCCGGCGAGTCTGAGTGATGAGGTGCAGACGTCCCAGCGGGGAGTAACGGCCGGGGAGGGTGACGTCGATACGGTCATGCTCCAGAGTCTGGGCGAGCTTCCACGACTCAAGTTCCCGCTCCCGCGCGTCGGCCTTCGCCTCCAGCGTCCGCCGCACAAGGTTGCCCACGCGGCCCACCTCCGGTCGTTCCTCGACAGGAAGCTCGCCTAGTGAGCGCAACAACTGGACCAACGGGGCCTTCCGCCCCAGGAAACGCACTCTGACCTCAGCCAGCTCGGCCAGGTCAGCGGCAGCTGCGATGGCGGCAAGACCGTCCAGATAGATGGCCTTCAGGTCTTCCCGGGAGATCTGCTCCAGTATGGGGTCGGTCCGATCGATCACTGCTCCTTCCAAGGCGTCAATCCTAGCGGAGTCAGGGCCTATCTGCCAACTGGTCGGACCCGTGGGCTGGTCGCCCCTGGCCTGACCCATGGCTTTCCTTGCGGGATACGCGGGCCTTCGCCGCCTCATACGCGAATACGGTGCCGGCCATGGCCACGTTCAGGGAGTCGAAACTGACCTGAGGAATGGACACCCGCTTGGCCTCCGGCCAGGGATGAGCGGGACCTTCCCTCTCTTCCCCCAGCACGACCACCACCAGCCCACCCTGCGCGAAGAGCTCCGCCGCGCTAGCCAGTTCCACGTCACCCCTGGCATCGGCCACGACGACAGAACAGCGGAGGCTCCCCTCCTCTGCGATGCGCTCCAGGTATGCTTTGAGATCGGAAGGCATCACCTCGCTCACCACTGGCAGCAGGAACTGCGCGCCCATCCCAGCGCGGAGGGCTTTAGGGCCGAACGCATCGGCAGTACCTGGCGAGCAGATGACCCCCTGCAGGCCAAAGGCTAGCGCACTCCGACACAGCGTCCCTACGTTTCCCGGGTCACCTAGGCCGTCCAGGTAGAACACGATCCCGCCCCGCGCCGGGAGAGAGGACAGATGCCACCCCGGCTTTCGGCAGAGGAAGACCACGTCCGCCGAACCGCCCAGAGAGCTCGCATAATCGAGCGTTTCCTGACTGCATAGGCCGATGTTGGGCACCCTAGCACTCTGCGATTGCTCCATCCCCGCCTCGGCCCGAGCCCTCAGCGCATGCGGAAGAGCAGCGAAAAGCTCCTTCCGGACGAGGACCTCTATGATCTCGGCCTGGGCTGCGAGGGCCGCTTCCAGCAAGTCCATACCCTCGCAGACGATCAGGCCCCGCTCGCGCCGCCATTTCTTCTTCTGCAGTTTGCGCGCAAGCTTGACTGCGTGATTGTGGCGCCCAGCGATCTCGCGGATCACAGCGCTCCCCCATCTTGGAGCAGGGCGTAGGGCTTAGGCGGCTCCCAACGCCTCCTTGGCACGAGCCGCCATCTGGGCAAAGACTTCGGGCTCCCGCACAGCCAGATCGGCCAAGATCTTTCGGTCGATCTCGATGTTGGCTTCCTTGAGACCGTGGATGAGCTGGTTATAACTCAGGCCGTGCTGCCGAGCCCCCGCGTTGATGCGGGTGATCCACAGGCGTCTAAACTCGCGCTTGCGAGCTCTGCGGTCCCGGTAAGCATACACGCCGGACTTGAGGGACTGCTCCTTTGCGCGGCGGTAGGACGACTTCTTGAGGCCCCAGTAGCCTTTGGCCTCGTCTAGGACCTTGCGGCGTTTCTTGTGGGCATGGACGCTTCTCTTGACGCGGGGCATCGCTACCTACCTTCTTCACGCACCGAGAAGGTCGCGCACCCGACTACTGTCCTGCGAGGCGAGCGGGGCATCCTTCCGGAACTTCCGTTTGCGATTGGCGGACTTCTTAGTCATCAGGTGGCTACCGAAGGCCCGGCGACGCATGAGCTTGCCGGTGCCGGTCACCTTGATCCGCTTCTTCGTACCTTTGTGGGTCTTGTTCTTCGCCATCTTGCTTCCTTGCTAGTTGCGCCGGGGAGCCAGCATCATGACCATGTTCCTGCCGTCAAGACTGGGTTCGGACTCGATCTCAGCGATCTCGGCCAGATCCTCGGCCATACGGCGTAGCAACTTCTCGCCCAGATGGGGATGCACCAGCTCTCTACCCCGGAACATGATAGTTAGTTTGACCTTGTCTCCTTTTTTGAGGAAGCGCTGCACGTGGCCTTTTTTCGTTTCAAAATCGTGGTCATCGATCTTCGGCCGCAGCTTGATCTCCTTGATGTTTATGATCGTCTGCCGCTTGCGCGCTTCCTTGGCTTTCTGCTCCTGCTCGTACCTGTACTTGCCATAGTCCATCACCTTGCAGACCGGCGGGTCGGCCATCGGCGCCACCTCGACCAGGTCGAGATTCAATCTGTCGGCATAGTCGAGCGCCTCATCCAGACTGACGATCCCCACTTGCTCGCCGTCAGGCCCGATCAAGCGGACCTTGTCTGCGCGGATCCTTTCATTGATGCGAACTGTATCGGCTATGTTGCCTTACACCTCCCCCGGCGCCACCGGTCCGTCGCCATCCCTTCCACAAAAAAAAGCGGTGCATCCACCGCTTCCAAAGCTGCAGCTAAGCCCCAAGGCTACTCGTAAGCTATGCTCAGACCCCCGAGCCGACCGAGCTGGAGGTGGGAAGGGTGGCTTCCTCTTTATATAGCCGGGAAGTATAGCCGAAGGAAGCGCGACCCTCAAGCACCTACTCTCACGGCCGGAATCGCACACTCGTCAGTGATCTTCGCGACCCCTTCCGCCTTTGCCAACGTGACTGTGTCCCGGCTTCCCCGCTTGCGGAGAGCCAAAGTCTCTTCTTCCGCTTCCCGGTCGCCCACTACGACCATGAAGGGCACCTTGCTCACTTCAGCTTCCCGTATCTTCTTGGCCACTGATTCTCCGCGGACGTCTATCTCGACCCGCAGACCTTGGGCCACGAGATTCCCGCGTACAGTCTCAGCGTAGCCCAGGTGTCGGTCCGCCACCGGGATGACTGCCACCTGCACCGGCGCCAGCCAGGCGGGCAACGCTCCCCCATAATGCTCGATCAGTATGGCGAGAAAGCGCTCGATACTGCCCAATACAGTCCGATGGATCATGACCGGCCGGTGACGCTGATTGTCTTCGCCGACGTATTCCAGGTCCAGCCGTTCAGGCATAGCGAAGTCGACCTGGCAGGTAGCGCATTGCCAGGTGCGGCCCATCACATCCTCGATATGGAAGTCGATCTTCGGCCCGTAGAAGGCACCCTCGCCCGGATTCAGCACATACGCAAGCTGGGCTCGTTCCAAAGCAGCCGCCAACGCCCTCTCTGCTGTCTGCCACATCTCGTCGCTACCGATGGACTTCTCAGGCCGGGTAGACAACTCCACGTGCACCCGGTCGAAGCCGAAGGTGCGATACATGCGTTGCACCAGCTCGATGACCCCCAGGACCTCATCCTCTACCTGCTCGGGCAGGCAGTAGATATGGGCATCGTCCTGCGTAAACATCCGCACCCTGAAGAGACCCTGCAGTACACCAGAGAGCTCGTGACGGTGAACCACCCCCAGCTCAGCCAGACGCAGGGGAAGGTCACGGTAGGAACGCTGCTCACTCTTATAGATGAGGGTGCCACCGGGGCAGTTCATGGGCTTGATGGCAAAGTCGATGTCGTCGATCTTGGTGAAGTACATGTTGTCTTTGTAATTGTCCCAGTGCCCCGACCGCTCCCAGAGCGTCCGCTGCAACATGATTGGTGTCCTGGTCTCTTCGTAGCCGGCAGCGAGGTGCTCCCGACGCCAGTACTCAAGCAGCGCGTTTATCACCCTCATCCCCTTGGGATGGAAGAACGGGAAACCCGGCCCCTCGTCGTGGAAACTGAACAGCCCCAACTCTTTCCCCAGCTTGCGATGGTCCCGCTGCCGCGCCATCTCCAGGCGCGCCAGATAGTCGTCCAGCTCTTTCTTGGAGGGGAAAGCAGTGCCATAGATGCGAGTCAGCATGGGCCGATCGCTCTTGCCCCGCCAATAGGCGCCAGCCACGGAAAGCAAAGCCACAGCCCCTGCTCGGCTGCTGTCTGGCACGTGCGGACCCCGGCACAGGTCCACGAAACTGCCTTGGCGATAGATGCTGATGACCGCGTCTTCGGGCAGCTCCCGGATGAGCTCCAGCTTGTAAGGCTCGTCCGCGAACAGAGCCTCTGCCTCTTCTCTCGTGATCTCCCGACGCTCGAAAGGTTCCCCCCGGGCGATCAAACGCTCCATCTCGGCTTGCAGGTCGGCAAGCTGGTCCTCTCCGACGGGCTGGGGGAATGCAAAGTCATAGTAGAAGCCATCCTTGATAGCAGGCCCGATAGCGACCTTGGTGCCTGGGTAGAGCCGGGTGGCAGCCTCGGCGAGCAGATGCGCCGCGGAATGACGCATGACCTCCAACCCTTCCGGGGTAGAGGGGGTCAGAATCGTCAGGCGGTCGCCGTCGTGTAGCGGTGTGTTCAGGTCCACGATCCTCTCCCCCACCTTGGCAGCGACCGCCGCTTTGGCGAGCTTGGGCCCGATGGCGGTGGCTACGTCGAGCGCGGTAGCCCCCTCCGCCACTTCGAGACTGGACCCATCCGGAAGAAGCACTATCATGGACCCTCGCACGAACCAGAAATGACCTGCGGCAAAGAAAAGTGGGCGCTACTGGATTTGAACCAGTGGCCTCTTCCGCGTCAAGGAAGCGCTCTCCCCCTGAGCTAAGCGCCCATCACCGGCGCATAATACAGCCGGCGCTTCCCCCTGGCAAGTGTTCGGCCTGGCCCGAGCACCCGCTCTGACAGGACTGGAGCCCGCGCGGCTTGCCGCCTCATAGGCTAGAGCCGCAGTTGGCCTCCTGCGAGCCCCCTAAGCGCGGCCCGCGGGCCAGCGTAGCTAGCCCGTGCTGCAGCACACCGGGAACTGGACGCTCCTCACCGCCCAGCCTTTCGTAGTCTGGACAGGTCCTCTTCGGTCAGCTCGGTCAGGAAGCCCGCCACCAGTTCCCCCGTCTGCTTGATCCTACTGACGTTGCAGTGCGAGCGGGTGTCGCCTGCCGTATGGTACTGCGGGTCGGTGCGCCACTGGAGCCAGGCGGCGGGGATCCCCTGCAGCTCGAAGGGCTCGTGGTCACTGTAGCCGTAGGGAGAGGGATCACGCAGGTAGGAAAGCGGCAGACCGTGTCGTCCCGCCCACCGTAAGAGCATGTCGGTCAGGAGCCGCGGTCCCCGCCCCAGGCTGCGTACGTAGAAGTCGTTGCCGAACCCCACCATGTCGAGTGAGATCATCCCGACCAAGTCTTTCCTGCGTTGCTCTGAAAGGCCAGCCACATAAGCCCGCGAGCCGTAATGATGATGATCCCGGTTGCTGTCGATCATTTCTTCGGCCCCAAAGAGTACGAAGACCACGGTCGGTACAACAGTCGTCTCCCGAAGGCAGCGAGCCAACTCCAGTACAGCGGCTACTCCTGAGGCATTGTCATTACCACCCGGAGAAGGGGGCTTACTATCAAGGTGCGCCCCCACCACGATCGTGGATGCAGAAACCCCCGGCTTCACTGCGACAACGTTGCAGCTGACCCGGCCGTTAGGAAGCGGCACCGGCTCTTTGTGCGCTTGGTAGCCCAGACTTGTGAGATACCCTGCCGCGTAGTCCGCTGCTTTCTGTTCAGCCGGACTGCCGGCTGGTCGCACGCCGATGTCGTAAGCAATACGGAGAAGGTGGAGCGCTGCTTCTTGCTGGTCGAACCGCCCGACCACCGACGGAGAGGGGTCCCGAAGTTCGCCCGCCAGTTCTACAGCGTCCAGATTGATGCTCCGGCCTTCTGCCGCCGGATTCGCAGCTTCGCTTGCTAGCAATCGCAGAGTGTGCCTTCCGGGCGCAAGACCGCCACTCGACCAGACCCGCTGCTGGCAGCGAATGACGGGGCTGTGCGAGTCCACGGTAGCTGCCTGCTTTCCATCAAGAATGACCCTCATGCTGCCGTACGCCGGCCCTGTCTGGGCGACAAGGGCTATGTACACGCCGCGGAACTCAAGAAAGAGGGAGGAGTCGGCCCCGGCGGAGCGTTGAGACCGCCCTGCCGAGAAACAGGCTCCGCTCTGCTCGATCCAAGCGGGCTGGTACTCGATGCGGGCGTCGGTGTCTTCGTAGCGGCCGGTCAAGCCTAGGGTGCCGCCCAGGTAGCCTGCGACCCCCCTCACTTCGACCGCATCGAGGCTGATAGACGTGTTCGTGTCGCTGCGGCTACTCCGGGTGATGGTCAGCACGTGCAGTCCGAGAGGGAGATTGCCGGTGGAAAAGACCCGCTGGCGGTAGAGGGGCCCCGCTGCCTTAAGGTCGACGACCGTAGGTGGCCCTCCGTCTACCCTGACCTCGGCGAGCCCGCTTTTCGCGTCCTTCAAGGCCAGCCAATCGAGCCCGGTGCCATAGAATGGGACAACCACCGACGCCCCGGGCGAACTCGTGCGGCAGTAGCTTCCTCCCAAAGCGATGGGGTCACTCACCACTGTCCAGCGGCCGCTGTAGATCAGTCGACTGTCTTCCTGCTCGAAGCTAGCGAACCCCGGGATCGGGTTCGACGCAGAGACCGAAGGAGCAGCGAAGGCAGCATCTAGAGGTCTTGCTAGGAAAACGAAAACTACTTGGCCTAGCGCCAGCAGGAGAACCAAGAGAGCGACAGCAGCCCATGTGCGCCTGACCAGCAGCCGGTCGAGGTATCCTGGCTTCAGACCCCGCATCAGACTAGCACGGTGAAGACGTTCCTGGCCCTGGGGCACGCGGAAAGGAGTCGCAGCCTACTCCTCATAGAAAGTCGCACCCCTCCCCCAGGCATTCCTGATTGAGCGCGCTGAATGCGCAGGTCACTGGCGCTCCCACGCTCCACTCCGCGCCCAGGTGCTTCCGGACGAAATCCACGGTCGTAAGCAGCGCTCAGAAAGTGCCGCGCTTGCAGCACCGTGGTCCCCCATGCTCTGCGATCACTTTGAGAGCACCCGCTGTGACCCCATTGGAGAGGCGCCAGGCTTTTACTGAGAGCGGTGTAGCTTGGGTTATGAGACTGAGGAAGATCCCCGCCCCCACGGCTGCTCCACAGGCCCCCCAAAAACCGCAGGCTCCACCCGGCACCTGCTCGGCACGCCTGCGTGCCTCAGCGAGCAGGCGTGCTTTCTCGGTTATCGCTGGCGCGTTCCCCGCACGGCAGCCCGTGGCTCCTTGGTTATAGTAAGCTGCCAGAAGCGCAGCCGGGATAAGAAAGTGATGCTCCGGCCCGTGCATCTTAAGGAGCGGGGATTGCATGAGAGCGGTAGCGATAGCAACCGGATCTGTCTCGGTCGTTTGGGTGCAGTAGCGCTCGATGAGGTCATTGGCCGAACTGCCATGGCAGCGGTCGCAGACGAAGTGGCCGTGGACGCAAGAAACATTTGCGTAACTCGTCTCCTGGCAGTGCCAGCAGGCCAGCGGACGAGCTGCCTCGAAATAGGCTAGCCCGGCACCACAGACTAGACAGCCTGACTTATGTTCCATGTGTCCCGGTCGCTGCTTTCTCGCGGGCAACCTGCGCCCTACGCCTCCTCGAACCCTGACCCCGGGTCGAACTTCAGAGTCCGGCAGTTCTCGGTCACGGTGCGCACCAAATCGTCAGGAGCGCCGTCGGGCAGGTTGACCTCGATCTCTAGCGTGACGTTGACCGACCCGCCCCGCTGCAGTTCAGCGTGCTTTACCAGGTGCTGGACGATCTCCTCGGCGATGGCTCCCACGTCGCGGCTCACCCGTTTGGGATCGAGGCGCACCGACCCATGAAAACGACGAAGGGCAGCCGGGGCTGCCATCCCCGGGGCCAGAGGCGCCGTGGCCGCGCTAAAAAGACCGGCCGAAGCACCTTCGCCCGCAGTTTCGGGAGAGGCAACGCCAGTGGCAAGGGGCGCACCCAGGGGCGGACCAGTTCTCTCCCCGAGGCCACCAGCACCCTTCTCACCCGCTGCGGCCTCCGCCCGTTTGCGTTCTTCTTCGTCGAGTTGACGGCGGGCCACCTCCGCTCTTACCACGACGCCGCTCAGAACGACGCTTGTATGCTGCCCCACACGCAGCCCGAGGTAGCCGCCGTTTGCGTCGTCGAACGAGTCAGCGTACGCGAAGGTCTCCTGCTCCCAGGCCAGGTCGGCGGCACCCGCCTGGACCGCCCTCAAGAGCACGTCGGCATCGCGCAGTCGGGGCAAGTAAAGGTACTGGGCGAAATCCTCCCACAGTTGACCCACCGACACATGGTCGCCTCGCCAAAGCGGCACGCGGTCGAGCTCGTAGCGCAGTGCCCTCGGACCGTACTCGGTGATCAGCAGCCCACCACCCTTGAGCTTTCTGGCTGCCCGCACAGCAAGGCCCTCGCCCCCACTGAGACGCTGAGCAACGAGCTCAGCGGGACCCAGCTTCTCTTCTTGGCTGGGGACGAGAAGCCAGCAGTAGGTCTCGCCCAGACGAGCATCCACGGTCTCAGTGGCGTCCCTATGGCGGGTGCGGACCTGGGTGGTCTGGAAGGCGTCCAAGTTAAGAAGCTCTGCGTCGTTTTCAATGGAGCGCCAGGCTAAGTACTGGGCTACCGCTCGCCGCAGCTCTTCCAGGCGGTCCCGGTCGGCGGCCAAGAACACCAGAGAGTTGCGGTAACGGCGGGGACTTGCCCCACGGCCATTCAAGTACTCCAAGGCCTTAGCCTGTGCCTGCCCTTGAGTCGTCTTTGCAGAATGCGGATAGCTGGGAGCCAGGATGACAAGGCGCGCTTCGGGCTCGTCTAGTATCTGGCTGGAGTCCCCAGGGGCGATGTGAACAGCGTAGAAATCTCCCCTGGCCCTCTCCGCCCGCAGGCGGCGGATGATCTCCTCATCGACCTCGGCTAGATCGAGGAGATACTGCTCCTCGCGGTCACGAGCCAAGCGGGCCACAGTAGGCTGGGGCGAAAACCAGTAGCGGCTGCCGTCCGCGTAGAGGAAGGTGGCCTGCTCGGTCAGACGCCTGAGAGCATCCCCGAAGGTGCTCGGGTTTTCACCCGGCTGCACGCAGCCCAAGGTGACGCTGCGCACCTCAAGACCGCGATGAGCTGTGCGCAAGGTGGGAGCAGAGCCCAGATAGATAGTGCGGGCCACCCGTCGCGCCGCCGAGTAGCGCTTGAAGTTGGGGTTCTCGCGGTCCAGAGCCACTGGCAGCGAGTGGTCGCCGTCGATGTCTCTCTCGATCACAGGCTCCCAGTTCTCTTCCAGGTAACGCGTGAGCTCATATCGCACTACTGGAGAATCCAGAGGCACAGAGCCTGGCATGATAAGGAGGCTATTGTCGTTGACCTCCCAAAGGTGGTGGATCACCGCGGCCATGAGACGAAGCACCCCGCGGGTGCGTTGGAATTTCTCCAGGCTCGACCAATCCTCGAACAAGCGATCGAAAAGCTCGGGGTGGATGGGATAGGCGGCTCGCAGACGGCGCTCGTAGCTAGCCTCTTTGCACTCACTGGGAAAGTCCGCAGCGTGGGTGCGATATAGGTCGCTGAACTTGCGCACTACCGCGTCGCGGGCATCGAAGTCCTCGACCTCTGCAAAGAGCCGGCGGCGCACGATCTCAAAGCCTTCCTCGGGGGTAGCTGGGCGCCAGGGCGAGTGCATCCTGCCCACCACGTGCTTGAGCCGGCTCAACGCCTCCTGGCCACCCGTGCCACCCACTTCGGCAAGAGAGACCAGCTCCCCGTCCCCGCTGCTTTGCTTCACGCCGGCATTTGTAACCTGAGGCGAGAGCGGCTCTGAGGCAGGGATGCTGATCACCACCAGCACCTGGGGAACAGCCCGAGCGGCTTCGGTCAGCGCTTGAGCAAAGGTGAAATGGGTGTCGAAGGTGCCGGCGGGCAGATTGTCCTTGCCATACAGCTGGCGGGCGTAGGCCACCCACTCATCGATCAGCACCAAGCAGGGAGCGTAACGCTGAAATAGCTCGTTGAGAGCAGCCCCCGGGTTGGTGGCCGTAAGATCTGCCTCCCGCACAAGCGCATAGCCCTCTACCCCACCGAGCTGATAGGCAAGCTCACCCCACAAGGTATGGACGGTCACACCTTCTGGCTTGGGATGCGGCTGCCCGGGGCAGAGCGAGGTGCCTACCAGGACTGCCCGCCGCGTCGGTGGCACGGCCTTGACCTCGGCCGCGCTCATTATCTCCGGTATACCTACTAGGTCACCGGTCGGGGTTCCCGAAAAGAGATGATAAAGAGCAAGTAGGGAGTGGGTCTTCCCGCCGCCAAAGCTGGTCTGGAGCTCTACCACCGGCTCGCCCCCAGTGCCCGCTAACCGCTCCAGAGCGTGGAGCAACAACTGCCGCAGGCCCTGGGTAATGAAGGTGCGCCGGAAGAACTCCCGAGGATCCCGGTATTCGTCTGCGCCCTCTCCGCGGTGCACTTGGGAAAGATCCGCGGCGAACTCAGCCACCTGGTAGCGACCGCTGCGCACATCGCTGTGAGGCACCACCACTTCACGCCACGGCTTGAGGCCGGCAACGGGTGTCCCCAGAGTGAGTTCTTCGCTCGTCTTCCGGGGCCGGCGCCTACCTTCTTCGTACCGCAGGCGCTGCACCTCCTCCTTGAGTCGCTCAGCTTCGATGGCCTCCTCGGCAAGAACAGAGGTGAGCAGTCGCTGCACATCATCGAGCACTCGCGCGGTGTCGTCCAGGGTGAACGGCTCCATGTGGGCCCACCTATTGCGGTAGTCGATGAGCTCCTCCACATAGCTCCGCTCCAGCCGACCTAGGGTGTTTGAGAAGATCTCCCTCCAGTAGGTACGCATGAGCTTAAGCTGCGCAGCGACGTCCTCCAGCTGGCTCTCCCTGGCCGGCGCCACTTGCGAATCAAGTCCCTCAGCCACAGCAAAGAGCCACCGCTCCCCGAAGGTTGCCTGTAACTCGCGCTTGACAAAAGGAAGAAGGCCCGCCGATAGGAGGCTCAAGCCTCTTTCCACACGCTCACGGTTGCTTTGGGCCATGTGTCCTCCTAGAGCATGCTGGTTTGTCCGCTGGCCTCCGAAGGTCGAGCAGCTAGACGGGTGATCTCCGGCCAGGCCACCACCAGGGAGTTGTAGGCTGAAGCCTCTTGAGCCCATTTCTTGCGCTCGCAGACGGTGTACAGACGATAGGCAAGATCCCGAGCGATCTCGCCATAACCGAGGCCCACGCGGCGAAGCAGGGCTGCCGCTCCTTGCTCGCCCTGGGTATCGAGAGCGCGGATGAGATGCTGGGTGACTTCCCACACTGTGAGGCGACTGTCCTGAGCGGGGTCCCAGTTTTCGGGAAGTTCGTCACGCTTAAGCAGGCGCACCTTACCCCCTTTGGCTTCCAGGATGCCCGCCTGCTGCAGCCCAGCCACCGAGGTGTTTTTGGCCTTGGAGAGGGTCTCCGCCCGCCCGTATTCGCCGAGCGAGGTTCCCATCTCTTCGAACCAGGCCACCGCCCAGCGGGTGTCTTGGTCGTACTCGCTCTCCTGTTCGTGCAGCACCTCATCCAGAGCCTGGTTGATCAACCCGAGCGCCGTGCGCACCGTCATGGCACTGCCGTCAGGCTCCAGTACCTTGGCATAGGACGAGAACACGGCCATGCCCGGGCCGATGGTCGCTTGGGCGAGGTCGACGGGCGCGATGCTGCCCTGCTGGAGCTTCTTGAGAGCGTCGGGGAGGTCTCGCTTGAGCCGGGTGACGAACTCCTTGCGGGTGGCCAACGGTGCGTTCTCTGGGCGTGGGCGGCACACTAGGACGATGGAGGACGCGAGGGCGTTGGTGCCGCTGGCAAGTATGCGGTTGGAGAGCTCACTCCGCATCGGCCACGTGCCGTCAATCAAGAAGCCTGCCCCGAGCAATCCTTCTAGCATGGTCTCCCAACCGGTCGAAGCCAAGATGTGGCCGGCTCCCCTGCCGTCACCGTCCGACTCCTCGGACTCGGCCTGCTTGAAGGCGTAATAGACGGTCAGGGGGTATTCCGGGGAGTGGGTCTGCTTCATGTGCTCGAACGCTCTACCCAGGCCTTGCTCGAAGAAGCGTTCCGCCTTCTTCCTGCTGCCGTCGAACCGGTAGGGTGTCGCCACCAGTTCCTGGGCTTTGGGAACGAGAAGAGTGCTGAATAGATCCGGGAACACGTCACGCAGAGACCGTCGCAGCCACACGTAGAAGAAGTCGGAGAGGTCGGCGTAGCCGATGTTGTCGTAGTAAGGAGGGTCGGTGGAGATGAGGGCAGACTTGACACCATCGATGGACGCAGCTGCATTGAGCTGAGTGGCTTCGCTGAAGGTTCCCCCAGGAGCCCCTTGGATTACCTTTGTGATGCTTGCCAGTGAGACGCTGTAGTCTCCAGCGGCACCGTTGAAAATGCAATTCTCCGCATAATCCCAAAGCATCGGGATTGCCTGTCGAGTGAAGAGATGACGAACCTGGGTCTTCGTGTTCTCCCACATGCACAGAGAGTTGTTAATGTCGCTTAGTCGACTGACCCCCAATCCCAAATACACCCCCACCGCGTCCGCATACGCCTGCGCCCCGCTGCCGCCGTCGGCCAGTCGCACGCCGTCATCAGAAAGTCCGGCGGCTACGGCGTCCCGCAGCACCAGCTCCCGGGTCTCGGCGACCAGGTCGCTGAAGGTGGTGAGCGCCACCAGTTGGCGGGGGGTGAAGAGGTCGGCGAAGGTGGTCATGCCGTAGTTTGGCGTCTTGAAGTCCCTGGGGTTGTGCGGGAGGATGGCGTCCGGTCTCCAGGTTGGCTCCGCCGAAGCCGCCGCTCGGGCGTGCTCCTCATTGGGGGGCAGGTAGATGCGGCCTCGCTGCCCCTCAGCCACGATGGCCATGAGCCGGGCTCCCATGCGTCCCGCCTTGCCCTCGGCCCGGATGTGGTCGAAGGGCACCGGCGAATCGCACACGACGCAGCGGGCTCCCCGGCGGTTCACCGTGCCTTCCTGGGGCCGCCCCTGTCCCGTCCGCACCTCGAAGCGCACCGTCTTGGCCGCCGGATCCACGATGGGCTCCACCCAGGCCTGCTTACCCTTCTTGGTGGAAAGAGCCCACTTGCTAGTCAGAGGCATCTCGGCGCCGCAGGCCGGGTTGGGACACGTGACCGTGCGCGCCCACAGCCAGGCGATGACCGTGGCCTCACCCCCGCCCTGCTCCTTGGGCAATCTCACCTTGGGGTAGAGGTGGCCGATGCGCTTCTCGGCCTCGTCGCGCATCCAGTTGCCGTAGTGGCGGACGTCCTCCGCCAGTCCTTGGGCTCCTCGCCACGTGTTGGCCAGCTGCATGCTCTTCGTGTCGGGGTGGACCGGGGGCCGGCCCGCGAACCTGGGTGGGATCTCGATGAGCGCCTTGGTGATGAGCACCGCCACCGGATTGAGGTCGCTCCCGTAGGCGGCAAGTCCCAGCCGCTGGGCTTCCAAGGGGATGGAGCCGCCGCCGCAGAAGGGGTCGAGCACCGGCGGAGGGTTGCCGTCGCAGGAGCGGCGGATCTCCTCCCGGGCTTTGGCGAGGACCGCCTCGTTGTTTGAGTTCTCCCACTTGACCAGCTCCTCGATGATGGCGAAGAGCCGCAGGCGCTCGGCCTGCTGGGCCTCCTCGGTGGGGAAGCGGTCGGGGTGAGCCGAGGGGTCGTCCACCAGTGAGGCGAAGAGCACGGCCCGGCAGGTGGACAGGGGCTTGCGTGACCACCATAGGTGAAGGGTGGAGGGGTGGCCGTGGCGGATGCTCTTCTCCCGAGCCGACTCCTTGTTGATGGCCTCCAGGGGGAGGGAGACTTCGATGAGCTTCTTCTTGGTCACAGAGCTTCTCCTGCTAGAACAGCCGCAGCCTCGCCACACGTCACAAGCCTGGCTTTGGGCAAGACCGAAAGACCTGCTAGCTACTAAGTATACAAAGGGAGGCGGATAGGTTCTCGGGAGATGAGAATGCTTAATGATTCCTAGGGAGCGGCGGCTCAAGAAGACGCCTCAGATCGTCCAGACGCCGGTAGATCTCTTTTCGGTCGGCAACTTTGAGAGCCAGGACCCACGCGGCTTCGTCTCTCACTTGGTACACGATCCGGTAGCTGCCTGCCACCCTCAGTCGGAACACATCGTATTGTTCCAGTCCCTTCACCTTTTGGCACCCAGGCGGCCGCGGATCTATTCCCAGCTCCTCAAGCTTATCGAGGACACTGTCCTGGACAGGGCGAGGCAACTTCTCGATATCGCGCGCCGCCCGTGGAGTGATCCGGATTTCGTAAGGCACCGGCTGCCTCCGGACGTAGGAGGATGTCCACTATCGCGAGGCCAATGTCAGGCCGTCGGCAGAACACTGTCAGGATCCTAGCCATTCGCGAAACTCAGCCAGACTGACCGTTCCTAGTCGTTCCGCCTCCTCCAGTGCTGCCAAAGCGTCGTGGGCATCAAGCAACTCCTCCAATCGCTCAAGGAGGCGAGCGTCCTCAACGGGAACAACAGCGGCCACCTCCTTACCGTGGCGAGTGACTATGATCCGTTCATGCCCGTACTGCGCTCGGCCGAGTACTTCAGCCGAGGACTCTTTCAATTGTTTGGCAGTGATGGTGGTCACTGTATCTCCTCCCGCGTAGCCCGTGTGGCCATTATGTACCTTTTGGCCCGTTTGTCAAGCGCCGAGCTATCGTTTCACCACCGAGCAGGAACCCTGTTTGATCACGAGTCACAGGTGCGCCGAATTCCAGCTTCTAAGCTCCAGTGAGAATGATAGACTCGGCTTGGATCATCCCTGGAAGCAAGACTTCCAGGCCCCCCGGGTCTGCGGACACCGGGGGTTTTCTTTTGTTGGGGGACACAGGAGTGTCCATTGAGCTAGCGCAATTCAAGCGCAAAGACATCGACAAATCTGTGTGCCAGGGATGCGTTGGCCCCCGTCTTGGCCTCTCACCTCGGCTTTTCCGCCTTTGCCAGAAGCTTCTTCAGATCAAAGTTCACACTCGTCGTGGCGAAATCCGGTTCGTGTTCGAAGGGATGCCACACGTACCAGGGCGCCGATGCCTCGTCGCCGTCGACTTCTACGATGGCCAGGATAAAGTCGTCGGGCTTGTTCAACGCATACAGGATCTGGCTTCGCGAGACAGTGACCGCGGTCACACCCTTGGTCTTCCCCTTTACCTCGATGAATCGCAGACGGCCGGTCTTGGGATCCAACGACTCGATGTCGTACCCCGGATGAAAATGTGGCATCACGGTAGGGACATTGCCCAACGCCCGCTCGGAAGCCATGACCGCATCCACAGCTAGCTGATCCACCCGGCTCCGTTCTTCCTCGCTCGGGGGGCCGACCTCTGGCGCTGGTGCTTGGCTCGCATCAACGCGGGCACGCCGGGCCATGTCGACCAACCCCTGAGGCACAACCAGACAAGCACCCACTACTACCGGCGGCTGAGCCGACAGTTGCCGCTCCTCCTCCAGCTCGGCCAGGCGCTTTTTGAGCCGGTATTCTAGTTCGTCGGCGCGCGCCCGTGCCTTGGCCGAGTTGAGTCGTCCCGGTTTCTTGCCGGCAAGTTCTTTGTCTTTGAGTTCGTTCGCGCGGTGGTCCCAGTAGTTGATCTCTTTGGTCAGCCGGTCGACCACAGCCTGCCTGGTCTTTTCGATGCGGGCTTCTTTACGTTCTCTCACCTCGCGCAGGTGCTCCGGGACCAAGCGTTCTATGGCAAACTCTAGGAATTCCTGCTCCAGGCTGGGGCCGAGCCAGTCCTGCTCGAGGTAGGCGGAAAGAAGGCCCCGTTCTTCTGCACTAGCCGGCCGCAGATCTAAATATGGCGCTGGGCCCGCGTCTTGGGGAGCAAGATCCTCACCGGCAGTGACAAAGACCATCCGCTTGGACACCACATGCCGCTGCCCACGGCTGTCTAGCCGAGCGTCCTGGATGGCATGGGCAAGGATGCAAAGAGCACGTAGCTCTTCCCCCGAGTCGCTCTCGTCGATAAGTAGAGTGCCCTGCTTGAGCAAGTCGCGATAGCGCTCCAGGATGAGATCGATGGTAGCGTCCAGCAAAGGATGACCGGGGCAAAGGAACTCGGCCGGCGGTTTGCCCGGGACACTGACCAACTCCTTTTCGAAGGTGACCCGCTCATAGCGGCTTAGCACTGGACTCCTGGTGCCGATCAGACGGTCGCGACTCCGGATGTCATAAGGCACATGCGTGATCTCGTAGCGCCGAGGCTCTCGCTCGTATAGCTTGCCTCCCAGATGCTTGAAGGCCTCGCGAAAGAAAGAACCGATGAAGTGGGGTTGTAGGCGCCGAGCCTCTGCCCGCTCCATTTCTTGACGGATGCGGGCCACATCTGAGGGAGAGAGGGTCTCATGAGTAAGTGCCCGCTCCTTGATGAGCTGCTCGAGTCGCTCGCGGTCAAGAGCCTGGTCGATGACTCGATACAGCCGCTCGCGGACTTCGGGTCGGTCGCCATAGCGTATGGCCTCCAGCAAGAGCTCCCGCAAGGGCTTCTCGGTAAAACAGCGGCCCAAGACATCGAAGACACTGCCGCCCAAGGCTTTGCGCTGCTCCTCCATCTTCAAGAGTAGGCGCTTGAAAACGTCGCCCTCCCGGGTCTCGGCAGCCACCAGGTTCCACAAGTGGCAGACCTCGGTCTGCCCGATGCGGTGGATGCGGCCAAAGCGTTGCTCGATGCGGTTGGGGTTCCAGGGGAGGTCGTAATTCACCATGAGATGAGCCCGCTGCAGGTTGATACCCTCCCCAGCCGCGTCGGTAGCCACCAGGATGAGTACATCTTTGTCTTGCGAGAAAAGTTCTTGCGTCGCACGCCGCAGTTCCCTGCCCATGCCTCCGTGGATGACAACGACCGCTTCGTGGCGGCCGAGTAGGGTACGGATGCGGTCGGCCAGATAGTTGACCGTGTCCCGATGCTCGCTGAAGATGATCAGCTTGCGCCGGTTGCCGTGCTCGTCGAGGAGTTGGTCGCGGGCCTCCGCGTCACCCTCACCCTGCAGAAGCTGAGAAAGCTCGTCCCATTTGCGATCCACCCCTGATTCCCGCAGGCGTTTGGCGAGGGCTTCCAGGCGTTTGAGCGTCTCGATCTCCGCCTCTAGCTCGGCGATAGTCCGGGCGGCGGTGGCCTGGTCGAGCACCTGGTCCTCTATCTTTTCAAGCTCCTCGTCGGGGGTCTCGTCGAGCAGTTCATCGATATCGACATCCTCAGGAAGCAGGACCTCGGAAACAAGAGTTTGGACAACCGAAGGACTACTGGCTGCCCAACCGCGGGCCTCTATCCTTTCCTCGCGTAGGCGCTTCTCGAGGCGCTCGCGGCGACGTCTGAGGGACTGATAGATGGCTTCCGGCGAACTAGCTAGACGCCGCTGCAAGGTCTGCAGGGCAAAGCCCACGGTGTTGCCTCGCTTTTTCTCTCCCGCCTGAGCCAGCTTGTCGGCTCGGTTCATCTCCTCCCGTACATACTCTGTGACCTCGGCATAGAGTCGTGCCTCCAAGTCGGAGAGTGGGTAGGTGACCGTGTAGGCGCGACGCTCGGGGAAAAGAGGAGTACCGTCGAACTTGACGAGGTTCTCCTTGATCATGCGACGCATGAGGTCCGACACGTCGGTCTGATGCACCCCATCGCGGTAGCGGCCTTCGAAACGGTCTCCATCTAGAAGAGCCATGAAAAGCTGGAAGTCAGCCTCCTTGCCGTTATGAGGAGTGGCAGTGAGGAGCAGGAAGTGGCGACAGATGGTCCCGAGAAGCTGACCGAGATGGTAGCGCTTGGTCATCTTGACCTCGCCCCCGGTGAACGAAGCACTCATCTTGTGCGCTTCGTCCACCACCACCACATCCCAGTCGGTCTGGCGGAGCTTGTCCTGGAGGTCCTCGTTGCGCGAAAGCTGATCCAAACGACAGATGAGAAGGTCGTGCTCGGCGAAGTAGTTGCCCGTGCGAGCGGCCTCGAGACCATCCCGGGTGACAATCTCGAAGGGCAGTTGAAAACGGAGGTCGAGTTCGTCCTGCCACTGCTCGGCGAGACTCCCCGGGCAGACGACGAGGCACCGACGCAGATCACCCCGCACCAGCAGTTCTTTGAGCAGAAGACCGGTCATGATGGTCTTGCCGGCCCCAGGGTCGTCGGCCAACAGGAAGCGAAGGGGCTGGCGCGGCAGCATTTCGCCGTATACCGCCGTTATCTGATGAGGGAGAGGCTCAAGTAGCGAGGTATGCACGGCAAGATAAGGGTCGAACAGGTAGGCCAAACGAATACGCTCCGCCTCGGCAGCCAAACGGAAAAGATGCCCGTCGCCGTCGAAACTCCAGGGAAACCCGTGGGTGAGCACCTGCAAGCGGGGCTCGTCGTCCCGAAAGAGTAGGACGTTGCCCGGTTGACCGCTAGCGTCCTTATAGGTGAGCTCGACGCAGGCCGAGCCGTGCCACTTAACGTCGAGCACCGTGACCGTTTGCCCGGGTAGAACCCCCGCTATGCTTGCCCCGCGACGCAGGTCTTCGAGCTGCATGCTTGCCCCTTGGTCTGGTCCCTACTTCGACTGGGCGACCGCTAGCAGACTACGGTCGTTCGCACGTCGCCCAAGAGGTCCCCTAACACATTGAACTAAAGTGTACAAAGAGGAGCGGACAGCCGGAAGCTGATTTCAATGGGCGTATAGCTTCTGCGGGTTTGGCCCAGTAAACATCTGAGCGAGACTGGCAAATATAAAGCAAGCGCCCGTCTGCCAGGAGGACGCCCCACTGTGCCAGGCGCAGACCCCCGGCTCTCCGGTGGCTCCCCCTAGACCCCTCGCTTCGTCCTCTTCCTCAGCCCGCCGTACGTCGCACTGCGGTCCACAGTGGTCGAAGAGGCTGACAAAGGGGGTCGCGAGCGCCGCAAAAGTGAGAGCACACGTGAGGTGGTGGCCCGGCCGCAGAAAGGCGACGCCGTATTGCAGCACCATCACCACAGAGAAGCGGGAGAGGCGATAACGGCAAGACCGATCGCTGCCGAGAATCATAGAGCTGACCGCCGCTAGTCCTATAAAGAGGCGACGACCGGAGTCGAACCGGTGTAGCGGGTTTTGCAGACCCGTGCCTAAACCACTCGGCCACGTCGCCACGCACAGGGCCAAAAGAAAATGGAGCGGATGAAGGGATTCGAACCCTCGACCTTCTGCATGGCAAGCAGACGCTCTGCCAGCTGAGCTACATCCGCCCGTGAACTTGAGGCTGGCGCATTATAGACCAGCCTTGGTCAGGTTGCAAACGTGTCGCCATCGCTTCCAAAGGTCTTCTCCAGACCGGTGATTGCGGGCCTGTCGCTGCCTGGATTCGAGATGCTATCCAGGGCCGCATTTACCAACTCGTCGGCAGCTGCGTTCTTTTCCCGAGACACGTGCTCGATGCAGAAACGGCGAAAGCCGCGGGCGAGTGCGGCTGCTTCTTCATAAAGCGGCCTGAGACCCGCGTTCTTGACCTGGTACTCGCCCCGCATCTGCTTCACCAAGAGTTCGGAGTCGGCCATAACGTCGACCTCCTGCACTCCCGCGGCCTGCGCCATCCGCAGCCCGGCAAGAAGAGCTCGGTATTCAGCTACATTGTTGGTGGCAACACCTATAGCCTGGCTGAGGGTGTCAAGTACCTTCCCCTCGGCATCCTCCAGCACGACCCCGATGGCACTCGGACCCGGGTTGCCCCGGGACCCCCCGTCGACCCGCAACCTTACGCGAGCAGGTGCCCCCTTGCCTGCCTTCGCCCGATCGGGCGAAGGCAGGCTCGAGCCCTGCCACAGCGGCCTGTACGAGGCGGAGAGAACCAACGTCGAGCCTTGCTCCGCCACCAACGGCCGGAGCTGGTCGACAGCCCATTGCCGGAGAGCCCACCACTCCACCTCTCCATGCGGGACCGTGATCAGGGCTAGGCCAGAGGCGGCGGCCGCCTCGCCGTCGTGGTAGCCAAGGTCGCCCGTTATGAGGACATCAGCAAGGCCGGCGGCCGCCGCCAGCAGACTCCTGCCGCTGCCCGGCAACACGGCAACACGCTGCACCCTGGTCTTGGCACCGGCTACCCAACGACACTCCGTAAGACCGAAACGCTCCACCACAGTGTGAACCAGGGCGGTGACCTCCTGGGGCTCGGGCAGCTCACCGATGCGACCCAAGCCGGCTCTCGGAATGACGTCTTCCACCGGATAGATGTCGAAGGCCGGCTCCTCATAGGGGTGAGCCTCAACAAGAGCCGTGATGACCGTCCCCACACGGGCCCGAGGGACTACCGTCTCCCAGCGCACCTCTGGTGTGCGTTCCGGCACCGACGCGGAACCGACAGTAGGATGGGCTTGAGGCTCCGGTGTGAACCAGCCAGTGCCTTGGAGTGCATAGGCGCACTCCCGATAGTCGCCGATGCGACCGGCACCAGCTGCGAATACAGCTGCGCTCACCCCCGGCACTGCATCGGGGGGTATGAAGACCACTAGTTTGTACCAGCCGGCGGCGGCGCGCTCCAGGGGAACAAGGTTCCGGAGCCCCAAAGCCTCGGCACACAGGGCAGCCAGCCCTTTGGGGGCCGCATCCAGATTGGTATGCCACGCAAGAAGGTTCTTGTCGCCTCGTATGAGCCGCCGCACAAGCTGTTCCCGAGGGTCTGACTCGGTCAGGCTCCGGAGCGGTGCATAAAGGAGAGGGTGATGGGTAAGGATAGTGTCACACCCGCGCTCTTCTGCTTCTGCAAGGACAGCCTGGGTTAGCTCCAGCGCTACCAGGATGTACTCGACGGGAGCTGAAGACGACCCGACCAGCAGCCCGCAATTGTCGCCCGGTTGCGCCAGTGACAACGGGGCCAATCTGTCGAGCAAGTTGATCAGATCGGAAACCAGCACATCGTCCCCCTTGCTCCGCCCTACGTGATAGAAAGTGGGCCCAGCAGGACTCGAACCTGCGACCGGCCGATTATGAGTCGGCAGCTCTGACCAACTGAGCTATGGGCCCTCGCAACGGCTAATTCTACCCCGTGGACTTCTCGAGCAGGAAGACACCGTAGGCAGCTCTCAGATTAGGCCACCAACGCAGGGGTCTGCGGACTCCGACGAAAAACTCCCGTACGATACGTATCCCCTGTTCGCGCGTGAAGATGCGGAAGTCCTTGATGGTCAAAGAATGGACGTTCGGAGTGTCGTACCACTGATAGGGAAGCGACTCGGTCACCGGAGCCCGTCCTTTCACCAACAGCTGCCAGCGTGCCCTCCAGTGGCCGAAGTTGGGAAAGCTGGCTACCACGTAGCGCCCCACTCTCAGCGCCTCGTTCAATACCGTCACCGTTTCTTTAGCTTCCTGGAGGGTCTGGCTCAGAATGACGTAATCGAAACTGCCGTCGGGATAGTAACCCAGACCCTCGTTGAAGTCGCCGTGATATACGGTGACGCCTTTGGCCACCGCATCGTACACCTTGTCTTCCACGATCTCGATGCCGGTGCCCCGCACCTTCTTGCGGTCCATGAGCATCTTGAGAAGGGTTCCGCGACCGCAGCCCAGATCCAGTACCCGGGCTCCCGGAGAGACCACGTCCACGATGAACAGGTGGTCCCAGCGGAACCCCTCGGCATTCCGGGGCACCCCGCTAGGCAAGCCGGACCCCTCTCAGCCGAGCGGTGGTCTCCAAGAAGTGATAAACCAAGCGCGTGAGATCCTTGTTGTCGAGCAAGAAAGCGTCATGACCATGCGATGAATGCATTTCCACGTACGAGCAGTCCAGGCCGCTGCCTTTCAAAGCATGGACGATCTCCTTGGACTGATACGGCGGATAGAGCCAGTCACTGCTGAACGCCACGATCAGGAAGCGCATGTCGTCGGGCAAGTCACGGAAGACCTCCACCAACACCCCCCGACCTGCACATAGGTCGAAGTAGTCCAGAGCCTTCGTGATGTAGAGATAGGTGTTGGCGTCGAAGCGCCGCGTGAAGACCTCTCCCTGGTAACGCAGGTAGCTCTCGACCTCGAAGTCCAAGCTCAGGTCGTATCCCACCGTCTCCTTGCCTCGCAGGCGCCGCCCGAACTTCTCGCGCATGGACTCATCGGACAGGTAGGTGATGTGACCGATCATCCGGGCGACGGCCAGGCCGGCATCCGGGGGATCGCCGCCATAGTAGTCGCCGCCCTTCCAATTGGGATCGGCCATGATGGCCTGCCGTCCTACCTCATTGAAGGCGATCTGCATAGGCGAGTGCTTGGTGGTCGAGGCGATGGCGATGCAGGAGGCCACCTTCTCGGGGAAGGAGACCGCCCATTCCAGCGCCTGCATGCCTCCCATGGAGCCACCGGCCACTGCCAGCAAACGCTCGATCCTCAAGTAGTCGATGAGCAGCTTCT
>CAKZRW010000113.1 GCA_937148845.1 uncultured Actinomycetes bacterium
TAGTCTGGCGTCTCCATTTCGGTCACCTTAGCCTTGAGGCCGTACAGGGCAAGCTTGGCCTTGGCCTGGTTGACCGTCAGGCCCAGTCCCGCCACGGCGGGCACCTTCACTGTCGTTATCACCGGGGCATTGCTTACGAAGAGAATGACTTTGGTGTCGGGCTGGACTTCGACACCCGGGGCCGGATTCTGGTCGACGACAGTGTCTCCCGGCGCAGTGGAGTCTACCATCCTCACCTCATACCGCAGTCCCATGCTCAAGAGCAGATTAATGGCCACGTCTTTCGCAGACCCTATAAGACGGGGAACCTTCACGGTGTCGGTCGGCGCAGCCACCACGATGGTCACAGTGGTCCCCGCATCGACCATCTTGCCCGCCTCCGGGCTTTGCCTCAAGACCGTGCCGACCGGCTTGTCCTCGCTCACTTCTTGTTGGCGTTTGACCTTGAGGCCTACTGCTCCGAGTTTGTTGCCAGCTTCCGCCTCGGTCAGTCCTACCACATCAGGCACTTTGACTTGCCCCTGGCCAGAGGAGATCCAGACCTTGACCTCTTCGCCTTTGGCGAGCTTGGTCCCCTCCTCAGGGTCCTGGCGGACCACATCGCCTTTCTCCACGTCGGCCGAGGGTTGCTCACCGGCTTTCTTGAACTTGAACCCCGCCCCTTCTATACGAGCTTTGGCTTCGGCCTCACTCAGGCCGACTACGCCCGGTACCTTGACCAGGTCGACTTCCGGGTTGTTCCAGGTGGAAAGGACTGCGTACGCCCCTCCGGCCAAGGCCAGGATCAAGATGATGACCAAGACCCACGGCCAGGCGCTGCGGCGAGCCGGCCGCTCTCCTGGATAGATCTCAGTAGCGGGGAGAGCCTCGGCTCCTCTACTGCGCACCTGGGTCGGCTGAGAGGCGATGACCATGGTCGGGTCGAACACTTCGGTCGGAGCCTCGGCTGCTCGCACCGCCGTGCTCACCACCGGCTCCCCATTCTGGACCCTCTGCAGGTCTTCGAGCATCTGCTGAGCGGTCAGGTAGCGGTCGGCCGGCCGCTTGGCCAGGGCCTTAAGTATCACCGCCTCCAGACCGTCGGGGATCCCCGGGTTGAGGCTACGCGGTGCCAGAGGCTGCCCGTGTACATGCTGCATGGCTATGCTGACCGGGTTGTCGCCATCGAAGGGGACCTTCCCGGTCACCATCTCATACATGACCACGCCCAGGGAATAGAGGTCGGAGGCCGCTTCTACCGGCCTGCCCTGAGCTTGCTCCGGCGAAAGATAGTGGGCCGTGCCCAGAATAGAGCCGGCTTCGGTCATGGTGGAAGCGTTGCCAGCCCGCGCTATCCCGAAGTCGGTGACCTTGACCCGCCCCTCATTGTCAATGACGATGTTCTGGGGCTTGATGTCCCGATGGATGACATTACGCCGATGCGCAAACTTAAGAGCCTCCAGGATCTGGGCGGAGACCGACATCACCAGCTCGGGGCTAAGGGGCGCATACTTCAGGATGATCTCCTTGAGCGTCCGCCCCTCCAGGTATTCCATGGCGATGTAGTAGGTTCCCTCAAACTCTCCGCGGTCGTAGATCTGCACGATGTTGGGATGGTTAAGACCGGCGGCGCTGCTCGCTTCCCGACGGAACCTCTCCACGAACTGCTCGTCATTGGCATACCGACTAGAGAGCACTTTGAGAGCCACTCGGCGACCGAGCAGCCGGTCCTCGGCCAGGTAGACATCGGCCATGCCCCCGCTACCCAGCTTGCCTACGACCTCGTAACGGTCATCGAAGACTTTCCCTATCAAAGCCATGCCGTCCTTAATCCGGTCACCGTAGCGGACATACTACCCCATCGCCTCGGACCGAAGTCCGTCTTCTGTACCGTGGCCCCGTGCCGCAACGCAACGTCGTCCTTCGCTTTCACTGCCTAATCACCTTGGCCTCTCACCGCCTCAGGGCGGCAGCCAGCACCTGCCGAGCGATAGGCGCCGCTACGCTTCCGCCGCTGCCACCGTTCTCCACCACTACTGCGACCACTACCTGCGGATCGGAGGCGGGAGCGAAGCCGGCGAACCAGGCGTGTGGCGCAGCGCCGGCCACTTCAGCAGTCCCTGTCTTGCCCGCTACCTGGACGCCGGCAAGCGCGGCCCCGGTTCCCGTACCGCGCTTGACCACTTCCACCATCAGTTGCGCAAGCGTGGCCGCTGTCCGGGGTGTGATGGGGGTCAGCCACACTTCGGGCTTCGCCTGCATGACGAGGTTACCATAGTAGTCCCGGACCTCCTGGACCAGGTATGGTTCCATGATTCGACCGCCGTTAGCCACCGCCGCGGCGGCCAGAGCCATGAGAAGCGGGCTGGAAAGCACCCCGGCCTGTCCGAATGACACCTGAGCCAGTCCAGCTGTTTCCAAGACGCTCGCGCTCGGGAAGCGGCTGACCGCTCCTCCCAGGCGCCAGGGTACATCCTTGCCGAATCCGAAAGCTTCTGCATAGCGGACAAGGGTATCCGCGCCCGTCTGCACGCCCACTTTGGCGAAGGTGGTGTTGATGCTGCTGGCAAAGGCCCGGGTGAAGTCGTGCTCCCCATATACCTTGTCACCGTAGTTATGCACCTCGTAGCCTCCGAACCTCTCGCTACCGGTGTCTTCGAAGGCAGAATCGGGTCGTACGACCCCCGTTTCCAGAGCAGCTGCCGCTGTGATGATCTTGAAGACCGACCCCGGAGGATAGAGCCCCTGGGTGCCCCGGTTGAGAAGCGGTGTGCCCGGATCCTGGTTCAGTTCAGGCCATAGCTCTTCCAACCGGTTGGGGTCGTAACGCGGATATGACACCAGGGCGAGAACTGCACCGGTACGCGGATCCAGAGCGACCACGGCCCCTTTGCGTGCGCCGAGAGCCTGCACCGCGGTGCGCTGCAGCCGCATGTCCACAGTGAGCTTCAAGTCCGCCCCGCGTCGGGGCTGGCCGGTGATACGATCCCATAGGCCGACCACGTCGAGCAGCCCGCCCTGACCCGAAAGCTCCTCGTTATAGACGCGCTCGACCCCCGCCCGGCCGTAGCGCAGGCTGTTATAGCCCAGCCAGGGAGAAGTCAGGTCGCCTTGCGGGTAGCTCCGCAGGAAGTAGGGGCCCTGCTTGCGATTGGCAGCGAGCTGTTCGCCATCCGCGGACAAGATGACGCCCCGTTCTACCCTCATTTCGTCTTCGATCGCCCGCGTGTTGGCGGGGTGGACTTTGAGGGAGGGGGCCGCCCACACCTGGACATACGTAAGTTGGCCGATCAACGCCACGAACAAGAGAGCGAACAACCAGAAGAGGCGGCGTACCGGTCGATCCACCTCACCCACCCCCCTCGTCCTTCGCCGTTTGGCTGGCCCTTAGGAGAAGAGCAAGCAGAGCGAAATTGGCCACGATCGAGCTACCCCCGTAACTGACAAAGGGCAGGGTTATGCCCGTCAACGGGATCAGCTTGATCACGCCGCCCATGATGAGGAAAGCCTGGAGAGCGAAGATACCGGTGAGCCCGGTGGCAAGAAGACGGGAAAAGTCGTCGGGCGCCCGTAGGGCCACTCGGAGACCGCGATAGGCGAACACCAGGTAGAGCAGCACGATCCCTGCTGCCCCCACCAGTCCCAGCTCCTCGCCTATCGCTGCGAAAATGAAGTCTGACTCCAGGAACGGGATCGCAGTCCGCCCTGACGGGAGCAGCAGGTAGCCTTGGCCGAGACCTCGTCCGAAGACGCCTCCCGAAGCCAGGGCAAAGAGAGACTGGACTATCTGGTAGCCCTTCCCGCGGGGGTCGGCCCAGGGATCGAGCCAGACGTCCACCCGAGTACGGAGATGGGCGAAGGTGTAGTAGAGCACGGTGGCCCCTGCTAAGAACAGGAGCAGCCCCACCAGAACGTAGAAGAGTCGACCCGTAGCCACGTACAGCAAGATCAAGAGCGCCCCGAAAAAGAGAAGGCCGGTACCTAGGTCGCGCATGAACACCATGAGCGCCATGGACAAGCCCCAGATCCCTAGCAAAGGGGCAAGGTAGCGGAAGGGCGGGAGGGGTACGCCCAGCACCCGCCTCGTGCTCACCGTGAGCACCTCTCTGATGTCCACCAAGTAAGCAGCGAAG
>CAKZRW010000114.1 GCA_937148845.1 uncultured Actinomycetes bacterium
TGGAGTTCTTCAGCTTCTCCAAACCCTTCAACATGACGGGGTGGCGCACCGGCTTCGCCGTGGGCAATCGGGAGATCCTCACGCACCTGTGGCGTCTCAAGACCAACATGGACTCAGGGATGTTCGACGCTCTCCAGCGCACCTCCGCTTTTATCCTGAACGGTTCCTGGGACTTCGTGCGCGAAATGTGCGAGACCTATCGCCGCAGGCGCGACCTGTTGGCAGAGGCTCTCGTGAGGGTGGGGATGGAGGTACCCAAGCCCAAGGCCACCATCTATATGTGGATCCCGGTCCCTGCAGGCTATACGTCGCTCAGCTTCAGCGAGCACGTCCTCGAACAGGCAGGGGTGGTGGTGACTCCCGGGTCCGGCTACGGCCCGGCCGGCGAGGGCTTCTTCCGGTTGTCACTCACGACCCCGGATGACCGTATCGCTGAAGCGGTCGAACGCATAGAGAGGTCTCTGCGGCTGTGACTTGGATCTGCTTGTCGCCCTTAGGGGGTGTTCGATGATGGAAGTGCCGGTCCGCTTGCTTCATCCGGCGGCCCGTCTCCCGCGAGTTGCCCACCCAGGGGACGCTGGAGCCGACCTCTGCGCGGTCGAAGAGGTGGTCATTCCGCCTGGAGAGCGCAGGGAGGTCGGGACTGGGATCGCCCTGGCCATTCCGGCCGGTTATGCGGGCTTCGTCCAACCGCGCTCGGGGCTCGCTTTCCGTCACGGCATCATGGTGGTCAACTCGCCCGGCCTGATCGACGCGGGCTACCGGGGCGAGGTCCGGGTAGCGCTGTACAATTCCGGGCGTGAGCCTTTTGCGATAGCCGTGGGTGACCGCATCGCTCAGCTGGTCATCCAGAAGGTGGAGGAGGCGCGCTTTCTGGCCGTGAGCGACCTTCCAGAATCCGCCCGAGGAGCAGGAGGCTTCGGCAGCAGCGGCCGCTAGAGGCAAGGGCGACTCGACCTGCAGCCCCTGGTTACAGGTGCCGGCCAGTGTGTTTTCAGGCCAGCCGTCCCTGGTAAGGGTGCCTCCCTGCTCGCTCAGAGCGCTACGCTACTCCTCCTCAGGCAGCGTGTATTCCTCCCAGGTGTTGGCGACCAGGTTGACGCTCACCACGTAGTAGCGGTTGATGTTGTTGATGACTTGCTGGTTGTAGGCCACTTCGCCGCAGCTACCGCTACCTTTGTTACTGACGATTCCGGAGCAGTACAGGGCTCCGTGTATCCCCGAGGTCCCGCGTAGGGTGCTGTGACCTATGGTCACCAGGATGCCCCAGAAATCACCGGTGCCCCTCAGGTCCCAGGTGTTGGTGGTACCGTCCGGAGTGTCGATGACGAGGACCACTGGTTCCTGCGCCGTCCCTATCTGTGTGCGGCCCGATATGGTGACGGCCGTTGTGCTCCGCACGTAGACGACCTTGCCCCTGGCAGCGGCGGTCGCCAGAAAATCTGAGGCCCGAGAGCCAGCGCTCGTGCCTTCGAAATAGGTGCCGTGCTCGCGGGCGATCTTCTCCAACGAGGCACGTAGTTGCTCACTCACGACATCGTCGAACTTAGTTGGGGTGGCGAGAGCCAGAACGTCAGTCGGCGGTCGGGGATCCACGCCTTTGTGCTGAGCGTCGTGGACATCGTAGTATACGGGCGGTTCACCATTCTCGATAGAGATCTTGAAACCTTGGCCGTTGCTGTCGACCGTAGAGGCCCATAGAGCCAGACTAGCCGGGAACGTGAGGTTCCATACCTGGCGTTCGGCAAGCACCAAGATACGGTGGCGGTCATTGTCGACGTTAGCGGTGGAGTCGATAAACATGCGGCCGTCACCGTTGGAGTCCCAGGCCGGGGCCAGGGGGTTGGCCACTGTGGTCGTCTCCGCGGTATCAGGGTCCACATTGTCGTAGATGAAGACATTGAGGAACTCCGCGTCAACCGGGGTACCGGTGGGGCCCCCTTGTTCGGTCGGCAGCCAGAGCCCAGGGTTGATGGCGCGGAGCGCCTTGCGCAAGAGGTCCACGTCCACCGAGGCCGGCTCACTGGCACTGCTCGGCCAGTCGAGTTTCAGGCTCAGCATGCCGGCGTCGATGCCGGCTTCAGCGACATTGAAGCTCTTCACATCTGTGCGCTCGGTCTCGGCGGCCCTTGTTTGGGACGCGATCAGGGAGTAGAGCGCCACTCCCAGAGTGGCGAAGACCAAGATGAAGACCATGGCAATGATCACGACCGACCCACGCTGGATGGACAGTCTGGCAGACGGGCAGTTGAAAGGCAGGCTTCTGGCCTCACAGACAACAGCGGTGGACGGTGTGCCCTCACCGCGGGCATGGGGGCTGCCAAGGGCTCGCAGTCTTCCTCGGCAGTGTGCTCTGATCTCTTTCATATCTTCACTCTCCTCGATTTCTTGGGTTCCTCGATTCACTCCCCAAACTCCTTGATGCAGCGTTTCTGCGGGGGCCTTCCTGCTTTCTTAGTACTGGCGCAGGTTGCGGGGTTGGACCACCGAACGCAGGTGGTGGACCAACGGACGGTTCTTCTCGTAAACGTCAATCCGGAGGTCGATGACTACTTCACGTATGAAGTTGACGTCTTCAACCGGGCAGTCCAGGCTCCGGCCGTCTGCTCCTACGTAAGAAAACAAGGGGGTGTCGTCATCGTTACTCACCCAGTTGCTCACCAGGCGGACGGAGGTGCCGGTCGAAAAGGTGGGGTCGTTGGTACGCTCCGTATCGGTGTCTCGATAGAGAGTGCGAGTCGCGGCATCTACTCGGAACCGCACCAGTTCCAGGGTGTGATTGGGGTCCCGGTCCACGTCGGTCCAGAGGGTGAGGCTGTTCTTGTCAGCGTCGTAGATGACCACGTTCAGGTCATCCGAAGGGGCCGGCTCGGGGCGACGCGCCGTACGGATCAGCTCGACCATCTCGGCGAGGGCGGAGCGGGCCTGCTGCTGCGCGGTCATATCGTCTTCGGTAAAGGTGTAGGCGCGCTGCAGCCCGAACCAGATGCCAAAGATGGCTCCCAAGACCACGAACATGAGCACCATGGCCACCAAGAGTTCCACCATGGTGAAGCCATGCCGGGCGCGCAGCGAGTGGTCCAGCATCGCAAGGGCCGGCTGGCGGCAAGGAGAACCTGCAGCTGATGGCAAGGCCACGTCTCTCACTCCCTCAAAGCAGGGTCAAGACTACAGTCCCTGCCTGGCCTGGCAGGGAGAAACTCTGGTAGACGGTGGGCTTCTTATTCGCTGTGGCGGTGATCAGGTAGTTGCCTGCGGTCAGGTTGGACACGGTGATGGTCTTGCCCTTGTTGACCTTGCCCGTGTAGACCACCCGACTTGCGCTATCGGTGATGACAATGTCATAGTTGCTGCTCGACTGGTTCCGTATGTCCACGGCGTAGCGTGCGGGAGTGGTGGTCGTGGTCGTCCCGCTAGTCGTAGTGGTAGTGGAAGGTTCCAGGGTGGTAGTCGTGGTGCTTGGCGGCACCACAGCGTTGGCATTCGCTGCCGGACCCGCCAGTCCGCGGATGTCGACTGCCCACAGGGAGTACTCATATACACTTGGGGTGCCTTCCTTGCCCCAAGGGTCCAGGCCAGCGGCAGGGTCGCCGGTATCGAGATAGCTTGATGAGCGACGATCGAGATGGTCGCTGATGGTGACCCAGTGCAGCCACAAGCCGGCGTACGGATCCCACTTGCGACGTTCCAGTACATAGCGAGACCGATCGCGTTCGGCCCCACCTGCCCAGGTCAAGAGGACGTTGCGGTCATCTTGGGCGGTAGCAGTGAAGTCGGCCGGAGCCTCGGGCGCGCCCTGCTCGAAGCGTACTCGCAACCGCCACGTGTTGCCGGGTTCGCTGTACTGGTTATAGGCCACGGCCCGCAGCTCCCAGTAGCCGTCGGGAATCAAGGTGGGGTCGAAGGAGTACTCGAACCAGACTGCATCAAGGTTGCCCGCTTCATCGCGAGAGTAAGTTAGATGCGAGGTGTCGATCTTGTACTCCTCGTCCGGATCGCCGAAAGCGATGCTCTGGCCTGTGTCGTCAAAAAGGGCCAGTCGCATGTAGATGTTGCGGGGTGTGGGCGAAGAGGCGCCCGGGTCCACGAAGACCAAGCTCCAGTCGGCCTGCGCCAGGTAGTAACGGACGGTAGTGGTGCTGGATCCCACCAAGGGGAACGGGGTGCCAAGAGGGTCACTAGAGGTGGGCGTCAAGGTCAGCCGGGCTCCCCGCGGACCCAAGAATTGCTGGTGGATCAACGTGGTGATGCGGGCGGGTGACACCGGCGGGGGGGCCTCCCAGGTCACCGTGACCGTGACTTCCTTGAGCTTGCCCTCGCCATAGGCCGACTCGGTGACCGCGTAGTCAATGGAGTAGGGGGTGTCACGCACGGTCTCACTGGTACCGAACAAGTTTTCGAGGGTCAGATCGCCTAGCGTGGGGTCGGCCGCCCGCATGTCCTCGTCATAGATCTCCCGGTAGTCCAGTTGACGGATTTGCTCCATCTTCTCGCGAGCCAGGTTAGTGGCCACCGATTTGAGGCGCAGACCAGACGCCTGACTGAGTCCGGTGAGGAAGAGGGGGACGATCCCAGCCATGGCGAAGAGCAGGAGCATGGCGCCGACCATGATCTCGATGAGGGTCATGCCGCGCTGTCTCTTGGCCTTCAGACGTGCGTATGAGCGTTCGTCCATCTCGCTGGTTTCGTCTTCTTGGTCGGTTTCTTTCCATCGGATTATCGGCTGCGGGAGCCCTTTTCTTTAGTGAGATGACACCTCATCACAAGGCTCGCTAGGCGGGCAGCGGCCGTTCAAGGGGCCGGTCACCCCACCTCATTAGCGTCGGTTGCCCTCGTCCACCCAAGGTCGTACAGCAAAGCCTAAAGTCAGCCCAGAAACTGCCGATACAAGAGGCGAAACGCCAACCAAGTGGTGGGCCGGGCGTACACGTCTGGCGACCCGGCCGGGGGAGATGTCCACTACGAAGGAGGAAAGGACAGCAATGTTCACGCAGTTCCACAAGAAGCTGAGGAGCAAGAAGGGCTTCACCCTGATCGAGCTCCTGGTGGTGATCATCATCATCGCGATCCTGGCCGCTATCGCGATTCCTACCTTCCTAGGCCAGCGGCAGAAGGCGCAGGACGCATCGGCCAAATCTCTCGTTCGTAACGCCATGACCGCCCTAGAATCCGCTTATGTTGACAGCCGTACATACGATGTGGAGGAGACCGTGCTGGAGGCTATCGAGCCGTCCATCGACTTCGTCCAAGCTGACGCGCACGTGGTAGACGCCGTCACTCCTGATGTGAGTGCAACGGTCCTGGCGACTGACCAGGCAGTCGACTACTATGGGGACGCCACCACGTTCTCCATCGCGACTCAGTCGGCCTCGGACAACCTGTTCGGCGTGTATACCGACAAAGGTAGCGGCGGCAGCACCGTCTTCGTGAAGGTCATCGACGACAATCCCAGCGTTGGCTGGTAAGCACCGGCGAGCGTAGCACCCAGTCGATCGGGAGGGGCCCTACCAGGCGTGGGGCCCCTTTCGC
>CAKZRW010000115.1 GCA_937148845.1 uncultured Actinomycetes bacterium
TGCTCCGGTTGGAGTATCGCCACCCCCAACCGAACATGAAGGCTCTCTTTCTGTCAACAATGTCAGCGGGCATTACAACTAGTGTACTATGTGCTTCTGACGGAAGGCGATGCACAGGAGGCGACGTCGAATTTGGACGTGGCGTCGGTGGAGCTATGGGTGTGATCGACTCGCGGGGCGTGCCCCTTTTTCGAGAGGTACAACGGTTTCGTAGCTGGATATTCTATCTACCTATAGCCATCGTGACCGTGGTGGTCTGGTGGAAGTTCTATGAGCAGGTGATAAGAGGCCGCCCGCAGGGGACCGAACCCCTGCCCAACTGGGCAGCCTGGACCCTCGCCATCGTCTTCGGGTTGGGATTCCCGGCCTTCGCCTTCCTGGTCAGGCTGGTTACCGAGGTAGTGCCGGGAGAACTTTCCGTCCGTCTGTATCCGTTCCGGACGGTGCGCTTTCCCGTGGCAGATATACGCAGCCTAGAGGTGCGCGAGTATTCACCGCTCAGGGAGTTCGGCGGGTGGGGGGTGCGCGTAGGGCCGGGCGGCAAGGCCTACAACGCCTACGGCAATCTGGGAGTACAGTTGGTACTGGCCGACGGTCGGCGGGTGCTGGTGGGGTCGCAGAGACCCCAGGAGCTTGAGGCCGCGCTTCGCGCGGCCGGATACAGAGACGGCTGAGGAACCGCCCGGTGAGATGGCCGGGCTGCGCTCAGGATGGGCGGTTACAGGCGACGAGGAAGCGCGACAATGAGGCTCGTGGTGGCTCTAGGCGGAAACGCCCTCCTGAAGCGCGGCCAACCCCTCACTGAGAAGACCCAGCGTGAGAACGTCAGAGTGGCGGCACGAGCTCTGGCGCCTCTTGCCCGAGAGCATTCCCTGGTGATAACCCATGGCAATGGTCCGCAGGTGGGTCTGCTTGCCTTGGAGGCGGCTGCCTATACCGGGGTGGAGCCCTATACCCTGGATGTGTTGAACGCCGAGTCAGAAGGGATGATCGGCTACATGATCGAGCAGGAACTGGGTAATGTCTTACCCGAAGAGGTGCCGTTCGCTACCATTCTGACGCAGGTCCAGGTCGACCCGGCCGACCCCGCCTTTCTTCATCCCTCTAAGCCCATTGGACCGCAATACGCGCAGGCCGAAGCAGAGCGTCTAGCTCAAGAGCACGGGTGGACTTTCGGGCTGGACAACGGGATGTATAGGCGGTTGGTACCATCACCTCGGCCCCTCCGTATCTTCGAAATACGGGTGATAGAGTGGCTGGTGGAACGGGGGGTCATCGTCATCTGCACGGGTGGGGGTGGGATTCCTACCGTTCTCACCCCGGACTTTGTGCTGATCGGGGTGGAGGCTGTCATAGACAAGGATCATGCCGGTGCGCTGTTGGCGCGCTCGCTAGGGGCCGAGGGCTACCTGATGCTGACCGATGCTGAGGCGGTGTGGGAGGGGTGGGGTACCTCGGGAGCGCGGCCCATCCGGCGCGGTGCTCCGGAGGCGCTCGCCCAGCTTCATTTTGCACCGGGCTCCATGGGGCCGAGGGTGGAGGCCGCCTGTGAGTTTGCTCGGGAGACCGGAGGTCTGGCAGGAATCGGTGCGCTGGAGGATGCAGCAGCCATTCTCGGGGGTCGGGCTGGCACGTTGGTTTCGAGAGAGTTCGTAGGAATCGAGTGCTGGCCCTCGCTGTTCCACTGGCTAGAGAAGTGAGGAGAGGCCGCCCTCGCCTGCCGGCGAGGGCGGCCTCGGGAAGGTACAATTAATGGCGGACGGGACCCGGACGGGCAAGAGCGTGTCGTGCCAGAGTCCACGGCGGGCGTTCTGGAAACGCAGGCAATTGGGAGGGGAGAAGATATGCGAATCGCATTGATCGGGCAGGCTGCCTTCGGAGAGAAAGTACTGCGGGCGTTGGTAGAGGCAGGTGAAGAGGTCGTGGTCGCCTACACTCCTCCCGATGCTCCGGCGGCCAAGGGCAACCCCGTGCGGGAGGCAGCCGAGGCACTGGGGATACCTGTGCGCCAGCCGGCCCGGATGCGCGATCTCGAGGTTTTCGCGGACTACCAGAGTTTCGTGCCCGACCTCAACGTGATGGCCTTCGTGACCGACATCGTGCCCAGCACCATCCTCAACTACCCGTCCCAGGGCACCATCCAGTACCACCCCTCTTTGCTGCCGCGGCACCGAGGAGCCAGCGCCATCAATTGGGCGGTCATCAACGGCGAGAGCAAGACCGGTCTCACCATCTTCTGGCCCGACGAAGGTCTTGACACCGGCCCCATACTGCTGCAGAAAGAAGTCAGCATCGAGCCGGATGACACCGTGGGCAGTGTGTATTTCAACAAGCTGTTCGACCTGGGGGTGGAGGCCATCCTGGAGTCGGTGCGACTGGTGAAGGAAGGTCGGGCGCCCAGGATCCCCCAGGATCTCAGCCAGGGCGAGTACGAGCCCATCTGCAAGCGCATGGTCATCGACTGGATGTACCCGATAGGGGTGGTCTATAACGTGATCCGGGGCTGCAACCCCTCTCCAGGGGCGGTCACCACCTTCCGCGGTGAGGAGCTTAAGATCTTCGATTGCGAGAAACGCGCACGGAGTGGTCCGGAGGAACCAGGGACCCTCCTGGAAGTGGCTCCGGACGGCTTCCTGGTGGCAGGTTGCGGCGGAAGCATCTTCGTGAAGCGAGTACAGCCCAAAGGCTCGGGCAAGGTCCCCGCCGGCGAGTACGCGGCAAGCATTGGGCTGAGTCCTGGGGACAAGCTCGGCGGCTAGCAGAGGCGAGGCGGAGCAGCACTCCCGCCGTGTCAGGTGTCAGCGCTAAAATGGATTCAAGGAAAGTCGACCAGGGACTGGCCACACTCCCCGGACTCCGTGCAGGGCTTCCGCCGCGTCGCACACGCCCGGGCTTTCCTTATCCCGGGGCCGACCTCTGAGCAGGCTTCCTCGTCACGAGGCTGACCTTTGAGCAGGTCTGCGTGCAGGGCTGAGCTCTGAGCGGGGCTGGCAGTGGGCAAGGTATCCAGAAGGACAGTGAGGTGGACGATCTCGCCGCAGCCAGGATAGACCGCTTCGGCTTGGTGTCATCGGTTCTGGATGCGCTCCCTAGTGGAGTAATCCTGGTTGATGGACAACAGGTCATACAATGGGCCAATTCTTGGGTGCGTGAGCGTTTCGTGGGCGGAGATCACCTGACCGGGGCCCACTGCTATGAGGTCTTTGGCTGCCCCCGGTCTCTCTGTCTGAGCCTGGCTGATGCTACTCCACGGAGCGCCGAAGCCGCGGCAGGGGCGGTAGGGTCTTCCGACCGGTGGGTCCGGTCGCAGACCTGGGTGGAGGAGCGAGATTCACTGGGCGACACTAGAGCTTGGTACGAATTCTCGCTGTGCGCCCTGCCTGGCGACGAGGATATTCGTGGCTGCCTTGTGCACGTACGTGACGTCAGCGACCACAAGCAGGCGGAGTCTCGATTGCAGGCCGAGATAACTCGCCGTCGGCTCCTCGTGGAGCAGTCAAGGGACGGAGTGGTGGTCCTGGACGAGGAGGGACGCGTGTACGAGACTAACCTGCAGTTCGCGCGGATGTTGGGGTACACCATGGAGGAGATGACGTCGCTTCACGTGTGGGATTGGGAGTATCTTTACCCCAAAGAGCGGGTGATGGAGATGCTCCGCACAGTGGACGAGAGCGGCGACCACTTCGAGACCCAGCACCGGCGCAAGGATGGCAGCGTGTACGACGTGGAGATAAGCACCAACGGTGCGATAATCCAGGGCAAGAAGTACGTGTTCTGCGTCTGTCGTGATGTGAGTGAACGCAAGCGGGCCGAGCGTGAGCGCGAGGCTCTCATTCGGCAGTTGCAGGACGCCCTGGCCGAGATCAGGACACTGCAGGGTCTGGTGCCGGTCTGCTCCTACTGCAAGAGGGTGCGCGACGATGATGGGTATTGGCACCTCGTCGAGGAGTACATAGAGAAGCAATCGGGGGCAGGGGTGACCCACGGCATATGCCCCGAATGCCTGAAGACACATTTCCCCGATCTGGACCCGCACTCCACTTGAGCGGGCGGAAGAGCCCTCTACGCGGGAAAGATCCGAGGCTTACCTGGACTCGCCGAGTGACGCTCGCTAAGCGGATGGGCCTTTCGTTTGCGCGCTGTGTGCGGTAGCATAGGGCGACCTTTAATCGAGCCCGGTGAGGCCGAAAGGAAGAAAGGCTGAACTATGCCCCGCCGCACGGATATCCACAAGATCCTGGTTCTAGGATCGGGACCCATCGTCATCGGTCAGGCCTGTGAATTCGACTACTCCGGTACTCAAGCCTGCCGCGTTCTCATGCAGGAAGGTTACCAGGTGGTACTGGTCAACTCCAACCCGGCCACCATCATGACCGATCCCTCTTTCTCGCACCGTACATACATCGAACCATTGGTCCCCGAGGTGGTGGCTAAGGTCATCGAAGTGGAGCGGCCTGATGCGCTTCTACCCACCCTGGGTGGACAAACGGCTCTGAATCTGGCCGTGGCCTTGTGGGAGGACGGGACCCTGCAGAAGTATGGGGTGGAACTCATCGGTGCTGACTATCGAGCCATCCGCCGCGCAGAAGCACGGGATGAGTTTCGCGCGACCATGGCCTCTATCGGTCTGCGTGTGCCCGACAGTGCGGTGGTGAACAGTCTGGCTGAGGCGCAGGCGGCGGTTGCCGCCGGCCTGCGCCTGCCCCTGATCATCAGGCCCAGCTTCACTCTGGGCGGCCATGGCGGAGGGGTGGCAGCCACGGCCGCAGAGTTCGACAGCGTGGTGCAGGCGGGATTGGAAGCCTCGCCGATCCACCAGGTGCTCTTGGAAGAGAGTGTCATGGGCTGGAAGGAGTTCGAACTCGAAGTCATGCGCGACCGCAAGGACAACGTGGTCATAGTGTGCTCCATCGAGAACATCGACCCCATGGGAGTGCACACCGGGGATTCGGTGACGGTGGCTCCTCAGCAGACTTTGACCGATGTCCAATACCAACGGATGCGCGACGCCTCTCTGGCCATCATCCGCGCCATCGGAGTGGAGACCGGGGGCTCCAACATCCAGTTCGCCTATTCTCCCGAAACAGACGAATTGGTGGTCATCGAGATGAACCCCCGGGTGAGTCGCAGTTCCGCCCTGGCCTCGAAGGCCACCGGCTTCCCCATAGCCAAGATTGCGGCCAAGCTTGCTGTCGGCTATACATTGGACGAGATCGCCAACGATATCACTCGCAAGACTCCCGCCTGCTTCGAGCCTACTATCGACTACGTAGTGGTCAAGACACCCCGCTGGGCTTTCGAGAAGTTCCCGCTGGCAGACACTCGCCTCACGACCCATATGAAGAGCGTGGGAGAGAACATGGCCATCGGTCGTACCTTCAAGGAGGCCTTCCTCAAGTCCATGCGCTCGCGGGAGTTGGACGTCCAACCGGAGATCCCAGAGGACACTGACGAGTTGGTGGTGCGCATCGCTACCCCCTCCGCAGAGCGCTATGACCTCATTTTGGAGGCCTTTCGCCGCGGGGTGTCGCTGGAGACCATCTTTCGTGCTACTCAGATCGATGAATGGTTCCTGGAAGAATTCCGGGAGATCGTGGAAGCCGAGAAGCATCTGCAGTCGTTCACAGCCCAAGGTGGACTTGAAAGTCTCCCCCGGGAAGAGCTCCGGCAGGCCAAGCGTCTCGGTTTCAGTGACCAGCAGATCGGTCAGCTTCTCCGGGCAACCGAGGAGGAGGTTCGCAGACGCCGTGTCGCTCTAGGTGTCATCCCCACCTACAAGGCGGTCGATACCTGCGCGGCAGAGTTCGAAGCCTACACCCCCTACTTCTATTCCACCTACGAAGACGAGAACGAGGCTCTTCCCGAACCCGGTCGCCAATCCGTGATCATCCTGGGAAGCGGGCCCAACCGGATCGGCCAAGGCATCGAATTCGACTACTGCTGCGTCCACGCGGTGCAGGAGATGCGGGAACTAGGCTACAAGGCCATCATGATCAACTGCAACCCGGAGACGGTCTCCACCGACTACGATGTCTCCGATCGCCTGTATTTCGAGCCGCTCACTTTTGAGGACGTACTCAACGTCATCGAGAACGAGAAACCCAAGGGGGTGGTCGTCCAGTTCGGTGGACAGACGCCGCTAAAAATAGCAGGCAGACTGCACGCAGCCGGGGTCAACATCTTGGGTACTTCACAGGAGGCCATCGACCTGGCCGAGGACCGAGAGAGGTTTGCGCAGGTTCTGCGCAGGCTGGGCTTGAAGGCGCCGCCTTACGGCACGGTGAGGACCGAAGAAGAAGCCCTGGCTGTGGCGGAGCGGGTGGGCTACCCTGTCTTGGTGCGGCCTTCCTACGTGCTGGGGGGACGGGCTATGGAGATCGTTTACGATCCCGACAGCTTGCAGCAGTACCTACGGACGGCCGTTAAAGCCTCCCCTGACCACCCGGTTCTCATCGACCGCTTCTTGGAGCACTGCACCGAGGTGGATGTCGATGCAGTGTGCGATGGGGAGGACGTTTATATTGGGGCGGTCATGCAGCACGTGGAGGAAGCGGGCATCCATTCGGGAGATTCCGCCTGCGTGATCCCCACCGTGTCCCTGGGGGAGGCCACTGTACGCATGATCGAAGAACAGACCGCGGCTCTGGCAAGGGAACTAGGGGTGGTCGGCCTCATGAACGTACAGTTCGCGGTCCAACAGAGCGACCATGGGGGGGCAGGCATCTACGTGTTGGAAGTGAACCCACGGGGAAGTCGGACCGTCCCCTTCGCGAGCAAGGCCACCGGAGTGCCGTTGGCTAGGGTGGCCACTCGAGTGATCGCCGGACTGAGATTGCGCGATCTCGACCTGCCAGGTTGGGCGGAGTCCCTGGCGGCCGGCATGATACCGCGACGGCGTGATCTACGCCACGTGGCGGTGAAAGAGGTCGTGCTCCCGTTCCCGCGCTTCCCCGGCGTGGATACGACGCTGGGTCCCGAGATGAAGTCCACGGGAGAGGTGATGGGAGTCGGGCGGAGTTTCCCAGAGGCCTTTGCCAAGGCTTCTCTTGGGGCCGGGGACAGACTTCCGCGCAAAGGCACCATCTTCATCTCCGTGGCCGACAGCGAGAAAGACTCTGTGGTGCTGATGGCTCTGGTCCTTAGCACCCTTGGTTTCCGCATCTTGGCGACAGAGGGCACACATCGAGTCCTGAAGCTCAACGGCATTGAGGCGGAGCCGGTGCTTAAGCATACGGTGGGCATGGAGTTGCGAGCCGCCGCGATGGAGGAGGGGGCGGGCACCATCACTACCATCGTCGACCTCATCGAGGCGGGGGAGGTCGACTTGGTCATCAACATCCCCCGAGGTCGAGGGGCCCGGACCGATGGGTACGAAATCAGACGGGCGGCCCTGCGGAGGCGGGTACCGACCATGACCAATGCAGCAGCTGCGCACGCCGCCGTGCAGGCCATCGCCAACGATCTTAGAAGAGGAGGCGAGGTAACGGTCACCTGTCTTCAGGATCTCCACGGCTTCACTACGCAACTGGCTGGCGGCCCAAGAGGCTCCTCGCCTCTCAAGTGGGTAAGGCTGGAGGAGACTGGATGAGCGGGGTTGCTGCCTGGGGAAAGGTGGTGGCCCGCGAAGACCTGGGAAGGCTGGTGTGGCTGACTCTAGCGGTGCCCGGCTGGCCGGGGGCAGATCCTGGGCAGTTTGCCATGCTGCGTGCTGAGGAGTCTAGGTGTTTTCTTGCCCGTCCTCTTTCGATCGCCGATGAAGAACAAGGGCAGGTCTCTTTCCTGATTGCTCCAGTGGGCCAAGGGACTCTGGAGTTATGTCGCTTGCGGAGCGGTGAATCTGTCTGGGTGGTAGGACCTCTGGGTAGAGGATTCGAGGCGGAGGCGATGCTGCTACTCGCCAGTGAGGGTTCGCGTTTGGTCCTCGTAGGGGGTGGTGTGGGAGTGGCCCCCTTCCCTCTCCTGCTGAGGCGTCTTGCCGAGCGGGCTGGGGGGAAGGTCGGAAGCGAAGCAGGCAGCGGCACGCGGGGAGGGGCCGCTCTCCCGGTTGCCGAGGTCCTGGTCTTGCTTGGTTTTCGGGATGCCAAGCAGGCAAGGGGCGCCGAGCCGATCCAGCGGGCGGTGGAGGCTTTGGCCAGAGCGGGCGTGGAGTGTCGAGCTGAGGTGACCACCGAGGATGGGTCGGTGGGGCAAAAGGGCCTCGTGTCCCAGCTCTTGGCCCAAGAGACAAGACCAGGAGATTGTCTGGCCGTGTGTGGGCCTTGGGCTATGACCGAGGCGGTAGCTGCTCTTTGCCGGTGTGCGCCTGGAATCAGGGCGTGGTTCAGTCTGGAGACGAAGATGGCTTGCGGAGTGGGGGCCTGTCATGGGTGCGTGGTGGAGCTGAACGACGGGACCTTCGCCAGAGTCTGTCGAGACGGACCGGTCTTCCCTGGAGAGGTCCTTTTCGGAGCCCCGGGAACACCTGCCTCTGGAAGCCACATGCGCTGGTCCGGCAGCGCAGGGGAGGGAGGCGCGTGTCAAGCCTAGGGCCTACGGGTCTTTCCTCTCCCCTAGCCGTTCGCCTGGGGCCGCTACAACCTGGGGAGTTACACCAATCTGCAGCCGGTGATCGACCACTTCGGCGAGTCCCTGGCCTACGACAGCGAGGCGACACACAACGGCTACAACGTCAACGCCGTGA
>CAKZRW010000116.1 GCA_937148845.1 uncultured Actinomycetes bacterium
GAGCAGTTCGCGGCCGCGGTCGAGTTCGACGGCGTGCTGATGACGAAGCTCGACGGCGACGCCCGCGGCGGCGCGGCGCTCAGCGTCAAGGCGGTCACGGGCAAGCCGATCCTGACTCCTCCCCCCGGTCGGGCATCCGACCCCAGGCCGCGCCCTTCGTCCCTGCCAAGCTAGGCCCTACCTCACCAGCTCCGGCGTCAGCTTCAGTCGGTCGATCACCTCCTCCACGGTGGCTGGTTGCAGGTTCATCGCCCGCGCCACCCCCACCAGTTGCTCTACAAGCTGGGCATTGGAGCTGGCTAGTTCTTTGGGCCGCACATACAGGGTGTCCTCGAGGCCAGTGCGGGCATTACCCCCCATGGCCAGACCGATAGTGGTCAGTGGCAAGTTGGCTTTCGAGATGGCGATGACCTGCCAACTGGTGTTGGGCGGCAGCTCGTTCACAAGGTAGGCCAGTAGACGCGGGTCGGCAGACATGCCCCCCTTGACCCCCATCACAAACGAGACCTGGAGCGGCTCGGTCAAGAGATCGCGCTTGAGCAAATCCAGCATCAGGCCTAGATGCCCGGTGTCGTAGATCTCAACCTCGGCCTTGACCCCGAGCTCACGCATGCGCGCCGCCAACTGGAGCATCTGCTTAGGCGGGTTGCGGAATTCGATCTCCCCGATGGTCATGGTGGCGGGATTAAGAGTGGCCATCGCCGGTCTTGCCTCTACGATGCGCATGCGGTCTTCGTACGGGAAACCGCCCCCCGTGGAAAGCTGAACGATCCCCGGACATTTCTCGCGCACCAGCTCCACCGTGCGCCGCGCCACGTCCAAGTCGGTGGTGAAATCGTCGTTGTCTCGCAGATGAATGTGGATGACAGCCGCCCCCGCCTCATGAGACTCCTTCGCGCTCTGGGCGATCTCCTCGGGAGTGCCCGGGATGGCAGGGTTGTCCTTCTTGGTTGCTGCGGGACCGGTGAGCGCTGCGGTGATGATAGGGTTCATTCATCCTCCTTGGTCAAGTGGTCTTGTCGACAGAAGGTCGGCGATCGGCCCCGGTTGGGGCGACTCCCCCTCCCATTTCTTCACCTCGATGAGACAAGAATTGGGGGCCATGCCGGTAGAAGTCGGCGTGATGAAACGCTTGGGGGTGAGAATGTTCACGCACCCGGCGATGTCAGCCGAGCAGCCGGGTTCTCCCACGGGTAAGTAGTCGGCGCAGGATTCGTAGCTGTGCGCCGTGCCCGGCCTCACCCGCTCGGTCACCAGGGCGGCGAGGATCACTTCACCCCGATCGTTGCAGGCACGTATCAAGTCGCCGGTCTTGATGCCGCGGGCGGCCGCATCTCGAGGATTGAGTCGCAAGATCCAGTAGTAGCGACCCCCCACGAGCATCCGGTGGTCTTTGATCTCGGCAGACCAAGAACCCTTGCCGTCCCCCATGGTATGGAAGGAAAACCGAGGATGAGGAGTCACCAACTGGAGTGGATACTTGTTGTAGAGAGCCTTCGTCCTATGTCCCTCCCAGCTGGGTAAGTACTGGGGCCCCAGGGCAGGACGCTCAGGGTCCACGGTCCCTGTAGCTTCCAGACGTTTGAGACTGGAGGCCACAAACTCGATCTTGCCAGAGGTCGTCTCCAGCCCCTTGAACCGCACTGTCTCCCAAGGACGAGGACCAACATCGGGAGTATCCCGCACGCGGTCTTCAGCAAACCAGCGCAGCGCCGGCGTGGGTTTCCTCTCGCTTTCGGTCGGCGCCGGTATGAGGTAGTAGCCCTTGCCTGCGAACTCCTCCCAGCTCACCACCCGGGGTAGGTCGCTGGCGTAGAACAACCGCTTGACCCAGTCGTACTCAGTGAGACCTCCTTCGGTGAAGAGGTGACCCACCCCCAAGCGGTCAGCCAGCAGAGCAAAGATCTCGTAGTCGGATTTCGAATCCCCGAGCGGCTCGATGCACTTCTCTTGGAGCACGACCAGCCGATGATTGGTCTGATCAACTGCTTGAGCCCCCAGTCCCGTCGTACAGGCCCATTCGCTGATGTCCCACCGCTCGAAGTTGGTGCAGGCAGGAAGGATGATGTCGGCGAAGCGGGCCTCGCCTTCGAACCAGATGGACTGGTTCACCACCATGTCGATCTTGCCCTCGCGGTAGGCCCGCACGTAGCGGTTGGTTTCGGTCATGGTCCCGAAGAAGGAGCCGCCGTAGCGGTAATACATGGCGACGTGGGGGTAGCCCTGCGCGGGGTATTCATACTTCTGAAACTGGGATTCGATGGAAGAAGTGCAGAAACCCTTACCCCGCCATTCCAGGCGTTCGTGCCGCATGGCCTCCGGAATCAGCAGTCTGGGGACGGTCTGACCTTCTGGCGAATGTTGAGGGTTACCAGGCGGGCCACCGTCAGGCCAGAGACGATTAGCCAGCCGGCCTGCCGCGGCAGTGTTGGGATCTCCGGAGATACCACCTTCGTTGTAGCCGGGGAACCAGATAGACCTATTTGCCGGAACCCCGTACGTGGTGCTCCAAAGATTCACCCCGGGCTTGCCCAAGCCCTGCATGGCGACCAAAGCGATCATCATCCGGGCCCATTCGTTCCCGGTCGCTGCCCGACACGCTCCCCCGAAGCCGCCCTTGCCACCCGCCGCCAGCATGGTCTTCTTGCTGCCCCATTCGCGAGCCAGAGCGCGGGTCTCCCGAGCCGGTATCCCCG
>CAKZRW010000117.1 GCA_937148845.1 uncultured Actinomycetes bacterium
GAGAGGCTGCCCGAGCGGCCAATGACAACTCCTGGCCCGTGTACTATCGCATGATTATGGGTACCAACGGGCCCGGTGGAGGCAATAACTGGGTAAGGGCCAGGTGTGCGGTCAGTTTCGGGTAAATCGAAGCCGCGCTGAAGCGTCAGCACCTCGCCCAAAGTTGTACTGATCCACTCACCCCCCATACCCCAACTCCTCCAGGTTCCTGGCAATGGCCGCATCGAGGCGGGTCTGCCTGCCGAAGCCTCGGCGCAGGCGGGCGACCTCGGTCTGTCGCTCATCGAATGAATCGTGCTTCATAGCGGCTCGGTTCCCTCGTTCAGAATATCCAGATACTGTTGATAGGCAAAGACACGGTCGCGCTTGCGGCCGGTCACTTCGCGCGCGATGCCCAGGCTCACCAAAGCATCCATCGATTTGGCTGCGGCCGGGAACGAAAGGGCCGCGCGATCGCAGACTTGCTTGAGCGTCACCAGCGGCCGCTCGCGCAGCGCCTGAAAGACCCGCAGGGTGGTGCAAGCGCTGCGTCCCGACTGCTGAATGGTCTGTTCGTCTTGTTGAAACAGGGAAAGCAACCGTTTGGCGGTGTCCACTGCATTGGCCGCCGTCTGCTCCACGCCTTCGAGAAAGAAATCGAGCCAGGCTTCCCAGTCGCCCTCGGCGCGCACCACATCGAGCAGGCGGTAGTACTCGGCGCGGTGCTGTTTGAAGTACAGGCTGAGATACAAGAGCGGTTGCGTCAGCAGCTGGTCATGATGCAGAACAAAGGCAATCAAGAGCCGCCCGATGCGCCCGTTGCCCTCGAGGAACGGATGGATGGTCTCGAACTGGGCAAGGGCCAGGGCGGCCTTGACGAGCACCGGGTAGGGATTGTTTTCGTCGTGCAGAAACCGCTCCAGCGCGGCCATGCATGGCTCGGCGTGGGCCGGCGGCGGGGGGACAAAGTGCGCGTTGCCAGGACGGGTACCGCCGATCCAATTCTGGGAGCGGCGAAATTCGCCGGGCGCCTTGTCGCTGCCCCGGCCGCGCTGGAGCAGCACGGCGTGCATTTCTCGAATCAGGCGATTGGAAAGCGGAAAGCCCTCCCGCAGGCGCTTGAGACCGTGTTCGAGGGCAGCCACACAGTTCGAAACCTCCACGACATCGTCCAGAGGAACGCCGGGCGCTTCCTCCAGTTCGAACAGCAGCAATTGGCCCAGCGTAGATTGCGTGCCTTCAATTTGGGAGGAGAGAACCGCTTCACGACGGATGTACGAGTAAAGGAATAATTCCGGCTGCGGGAGAAGCAACATCACGCTATCGAGCCGGCCGAGAGCTAGCGTCGCCCGCTCGAGCAATTGCTGACGCCGGGCGTCGATTTCCAGCGGCGGTTCGGGCGGAAGCGGAAGCGGTACGAACGCTCGGATGGTCTCACCAGCGATGGCTATGCTTTCATAGTGACCGGTCAGCCCGCGCTTCATGCCTCTTGTCCCTATTCACCGTTCGTTAAATAACGGCAAGCACTATTAAACCAAACCGCCCTTTCGTTTAATAGCGCTCTTATCCATACCCCAGCTCCTCCAGATTCCTGGCAACAAGCGAGTCAAGCCGGGCAGCGTCAGCCTGCTGGGCCCCGATGCCCGCCCACTGGTCGGGCAAGACCTGACCACTTGGTAGTGTACTACCGGGATCGGACAGGCTAAAAAGACGCCGCGGACATAGGACGCCGACAGGACTTGGGAAGTAACGCCGTTCAGACGCTCGGCGTCCGCCACTCCAGCACCGGCCATGGAGCAAGCTGACCACCCCCGTGAAGAGGACTAGAGACCTTACACGCTGGGGCCCATAAGTGCCCGAAAGAGCGTTCTGTCCCCCCGCTGTTCGACCATCCCCGGCCCTCACCTCAGCAGGGGCTCCGTTCCCTGTACACGTCTCAGGCCGCGCTCCGTGCGCGAGGCATCCAGCGGAACTTCGACGACCGCCACGTCCGCGGGGACGACACGAGGGGCACCGCCTGTCTTCCCTGCATACTGACCAGGCCGCGGACGAGCCGGGGGGTGCCAGTGGCAGCCCCGCAGAAACTCGGGTAACCTGGCGAGAGGCCGACCTTCTGGCAAGTCGGGGGCAGCCTCAATGACTGACGGCCCAATGCGGCCGCGGAAGGGGTGATCGACTTGGTACCGAGAAAACCTGTCCAGCGGGTCAGAGGTGGGTGCCTCGTATTCCTGATGGTCATGACGGTCTTGGTGGTCTCGGCGTGCAGCCGTGCCTCGGGCGACGCAAACAGTACTGGAGCGTCTTCTGCCCCTTCTGTGGAGTCGTCAACAGGCATCTCGGGAGCGGCGTCGGCCGCAGTCCCCGGACCCTGGTTCGGCGAGACCACGCGGCCGACTCCTGGTCGCGTGATTCTGAGCGACCGGGCCAAGGCGTTCGTTCCCCCCGACACGATGCCGCTCTTTCGCATCGAGCCTGCAATCGTCACTGAGGTCGGGATGATGGAATTGGCCGACAAGCTAGGGATGCCTGCGGACCGCGAGTACAGTTTGTCCGGGGCGCCTGACTCGTGCGGTGCTGTCTCGGCCGGGGGGTGGGTGCTGATGTTCTACCGTGCTGACCTGCACTGTTTCTCTCTACGCCTGTTGGAGGGGGATGAGGAGGCGATCGCTGCCTTCCAACGAGGCGAGGAGGTGCAGGCGGTGTCCGAAGCGGAGGCCGCCGCTGTCGCCAGCGAGTACCTCCTTGCCCGCGGCTACCGCGAAGGACTGGGGGAGCCCACAACATTCGTGCGTACTGCCATCGGGCGCTCAGGGGGTGGACAACCGGAGGTGAAGGAGCTGGCGATAACCCGGGGGGTCTCCTACCCGGTGACGGTGGGTGGCCTGCGCCTGATCGGCGCCGGAGTGACTGTGGACGTCGCCCCGGGTGGTAGGGTCATCAGCTTCTCATACAAGGTCCAACAAGCCGTCCGTGATCAGGTGGAAGTCCCGATCCTCCCGGTGGAAGAGGCGACCAAGGACGTGGAGGCGGGCGAGGGCCTCCTGCCGGGCGGAGTGCGGATCGATAATGTCTCGGAGGTCACCATCGAGGACGTCGAACTGGGCTACTATGACCCGCCGCTAGCCTTGGCAGAGACGCACTACCGACCGGTCTACGTTTTCCGCGTGCGGTTGGGGGATGGCACCGCGGGCGCCTGGCTGGTGTCTGCCTACCGAGGGGCGCGGCGGTGAGAGAGGCAGGTGCGCAGCCTACCGGACCCCGGCGACAGGCCAGCAACAAACAACCGCTCTTGGCGACCCCGAAGCGACACATCAGCACTTGGTTTCTGGTCTCCTTGTTGATGGTCCTGGCGGTCGGAGGGGCGTCTGGTGCCGCGATGTTCTTCTACTCTCCCGACGGTTCTCGCATCGGCATGACCGAGATGCTGCAGAGCCTGCCGGTAGGCTCCCTGGTCTTGCCGGGGTTGGTTCTGCTCGTGGTGATGTGCTTGATCCCGGCGCTACTCGCCTACGGGATCGTTTCACGACCGTCTTGGAGGTGGGCACAACGTCTGTTGGGCTGGCGCAGCTTGCACTGGTCATGGTGGGGCAGTGTGCTTGAGGGTGTCATACTGGTCCTGTGGCTGGTGGTCCAGGCCACCTACATCGGCTTCAGGGCCCCTGCTCAGTATTTCACGGCAGTGCTGACGCTCCTGATTCTCGTCGTAGCGCTTATGCCGTCTGCAAGGCGGACATTCCGGGTCGGATCTCCAGTGACATCCAATGCCGGGATGGGCCAGGAGGAAGACTGACGCCGGTCCCGACAGGGAGCAGGTCGCCCGTCTCAAGACCGACCGGGAAACCACTGAGAAACGTGTGGGCGTTAGAAATGTGTCGGAATCATCACGAAAGGCGCTTCCACGGAGATGCGGCCACGCTGAGGTCTGCGGCGCGGGTAGCCATGCTGGAGCCTGAGCGGGTCGTGGCCTTCAGTCTGAGCGGCATTGTGGCGAAGACTGTCCTTGACGTGGGGACGGGCACGGGCCTTCTTGCCGAGGCTTTCGCGGGGGCCGGGCTGGACGTCACCGGTGTCGACACTAACCCCGAGCTGCTGGCAGCCGCTCGGCTGCATGTGCCAAGCGGGCGTTTCGTCGAAGGGGTGGCGGAGGCGCTGCCCTTCGCGGACAAGTCGTTCGACCTGGCGTTTCTCGCCCTTGTTCTTCACGAGGTGGATTCTCCCTTGCTGGCGCTCCGAGAAGCAGCCCGCACAGCGAGAATGCGCGTGGTCGTCGTCGAATGGCCCTACCGTGCTGAGGAGAGCGGTCCGCCTCTCGAGCACCGGTTGTCCCCCGAACGCATCGAGGAGCTAGCGGGGGCGGCTGGGCTGGTGACCGAGGCGCGGGAGAGTCTCAGCCGCATAGACCTGTGGGCGTTTGCCCCGCCTCACTCCGCCTTGTAAACCCTGCACAGAAACCCTCGCAGCCGCGGGGAGCCCATCTCCGGGCCATAGGGAGGACCGTCGTCGGTAAGGATGTTGAGGTTGGCCTCCTCCCAGCCGTACGAGTCGGCCTCGCCTCGCTCCGGGAACCACCAGCCGTGAGCCACGCTCACCACTCGGGGGTCGATACCAAGGTCAAGGGTGGCCTTCTGTCTGACGCGCCCCTGTCTGCTCTCGATGTAGACCCAGTCGCCCTCGGCGACACCCAGTCCCTCGGCCGTCTGCGGATGCAGAACCACAAGCGGCTCTGGCCGTTTGGCGCGTAGCGTGGGCAGGTAGCGGTCTTGGGAGTGGACATATTCCGGCTCGTGAGCGCTAGTGAGCACAAGAGGATACTCGGGGAGCAGCTCGGGAGCGCTCAACGGGGTATCCGGCTGCTCCCGGTAGACCGGCAGGGGATCGTATCCCCAAGTCGCGCAAAGCTGTGACCACAGCTCCACCTTGCCCGAAGGCGTGGCAAACCCCTTCTCCAGGTACTTGCGGTACTTGGTGGCCGAGCACACCGCCCCGGGATGACGGCGAAGCTCGCGGAAGGTCATCCCCATAGGGGCCAGGTAGCGGTCGAGAAGACTTTCAAGGTCAGGAGCGAAGTACTCCCCCAGTCCCAGCCGCGCGGCAAGGCCGGAGATGATCTCCAGATCCGAGCGGCACTCACCGATCTGCACCACCTTCTGCTGGGGTTCCAGGCAGAAAGCTCCGGCCGGGTTGCGGGTGACTTCCACCCCATTGGTCTCGAGATAGGAAGCCACCGGCAGTACGACGTCCGCCAGGGCCGCTGTGGGCGTCATCACGAGGTCGGCCACTACCAGGAAGGGCACCTTGAGCAAGGCTTGATGGACTCTCTTCGAGTGGGGCCAGGTAAGCAGGGGATTGCTGCCGAAGATCGCCAGCACTTGCAGCGGATAGGGCTTGCCCTCCAGGATAGAGGTGACGACGTGCTGCGGATGTACTTCCCCCGGCTTCCAGGCGATCGCGTCCCAGAGCGGATGGGCCGGGACGTAGCCTGCTTCGGCGCCTAGTTTCTTGGCTTCTTGCTCCGGGGGCAGCAGGTGGCGCAGAACCTCGCGGTCGGTGCCTTCAGCCAGAAGGGTGCCTTCAACGTGGACCGTGCCTCCTGGCACGTCCAGGTTGCCGCAGATCGCCTGTAGGATGGCGAAGGCACGGGCGCACTGGGTCCCGTTCAGAGTGTCTTCAGTGGCATTGCCGTTCCAGAGACAGCCAGGGCGCGCAGCGGCGAAAAGCCGGGAGGCCGCCACGATTTTTTCGGGGGGAACCCAGGTGAGAGCTGCCACTTTCTCCGGAGGATAAGCCCGTACATGTTCTTCCAAACGTTCGAACCCGTAGGTCCAGGCGGTCACGAAACCTTGGTCGTAGAGCTTCTCTTGGACGATGACGTAAAGCAGACCCAGAGCCAGGGCCAAGTCGCTGCCCGGGCGAGGGCGCAGCCAGAGATCAGCCTTCTCGGCCGCGGTCGACTCGAGAGCGTCCACCACGACCAGTCTTGCGTCCGGAAGCAAGGGCGGGTCGGCGCTTGTTCCCCAGAGCAGGAGGCACTCCGGACCGCCTCCTACGTCGGGCATACCGTCGAAGCCGTAGGTGACCAGGCGGCCGACAGCACTGGGAATGTAGCAGGTGTTGTCAATGCTTGTGACGTTGGGGGTTCCGAAGACATTGCCCAGGCGGGAGACGTAGTCGGAGTGTCTCTGATACAGGCCCTTGGCCAGACAGACCGCTTCGGCGCCATACTTCTCCTTGGCTTCAGCAAGACGCGCGGCGACCTCGTCGAGGGCCTTTTCCCAGGAAAGCGGTTCCCACTCGCCCCCTCCTCGCCGTCCTTTGCGCCGCAGCGGATGGAGAAGTCGATAGGGGGAACGCAAGCGCTCGAGTCCGATCTTGGCTCGCTCACAAGAAGCGCCCCGTCCCCCAGGAGACGGGACTAACACTTCCACCCCGACCGCGCGGTCATCTTCCACATGGACCACGACCGGGCAGGAGCGACCGCACTCCTTGCACACGGTGCGGACCTCTTTCCGCCCGCTACTGACACCTTTCCGCGAAGCGTTGGTGGCCATGCCTCCCCCTTTGACTCTGCCGCCCCGAGTCTGCTCCTTGACCCTGCTGCCCAAGAGCGGAGTATCCTGGCAATGTAGTCTCTATCCTAGTCTTGGGACGGCCAGTGGGGAAGCAAGATGGAATGGGCCGACAAAGTCGCCGAAGAACGCATCCTGGAGGCCGAGCAAGAGGGGGCTTTCGAGAATCTGCCTGGCGAGGGCAAGCCCCTGCCGCCCGACCCCTTCTTCCGTCTACCGGATGAGATCCGCCTTGCCGCCCGCGTGCTTGCCATGTGCGGTTGCGCACCTCACGAAGCAGGGCTTCTCAGCGATCTGAGCGAAGCCAAGCGGCGCCTGGAGGAAGCGCGCAGTCCTGCGGAGAGAGACCTAAGAATGCAGGAGTACGCCGAGGCCGAGCTAAGGTTCAACGTGGCCATGGAGCGCCACAGGCAGATGTTCACGAGCAGGGCTGCCCGGGCCTTCCGGGCTGGCACGCGGGTCGGGAGGTTATGGCCGGCGCCGTGAGGAGACTTACGCCAGGAACGGACGGGGGTGACGCGGTAGCGAACCCTTTGTGAGCGGCAACGGCGCGGCGCTCACTTCTCCGCTACGAACAGCCAGAAAATGTCCCCCCAGAGCGGCTCCGCCTTTACCACGCGGAAGCCAGCGGTTTCCAGGTTGCGGCGGGTGTCTCGGTCGATGTTCTCACCGCCGATGCGTACGACCAGCGGGTTTGCGAACTGCATCAACTGGCGGATCACCGGCTTGCGTGACAATACGTGCTCGAGCATGTAAAGCCTGCGTCCAGGGCGAAGTAGGCGCCTGATCTCACGGAGACCGGCAACCGGGTCAGGCACGGAGCAGAAGACGCAGGTGGACACGGCAGCGTCGAACGAGGCGTCCGGGAAGGGGGTGCGCTCGATATCCATCTCGAGCAGTCGAAC
>CAKZRW010000118.1 GCA_937148845.1 uncultured Actinomycetes bacterium
GCAGCACGCTCGTTCCCCGCTTTGGCGTTGGCTCAGAAAGCCCACTTGGCCGGTCGGGCGCTCACCCAGAGTATCCAGCTCCCGGACGCCCGGTGGCTCAGCGTGGAAGTCGTGCCACTCTCCGGGGTCAGTTCGCGACGGCACGCCGACGTCTCTGCGAGCGGCGCCGCCGGCCATACGCTCTTCGTGATCCGAGACGAGTCGGAGCGCCGTGCTACTGAGCAAATACGCCGTGACTTCGTGACCAACGTCTCCCATGAGCTCAAGACCCCCCTGGCCGGTCTTTCTTTGCTGGCTGACACTCTACGCCATGCCATCGATGAGGACCCCCAGCAGGCGCAGAAGTTCGCGGAACGACTGTCCCAGGAGGTAGCGCGGCTCAACCGGTTGACCGAGGACCTGCTTGCCCTTTCCCGGTTGGAAGATACCGAAGCGGCTGCCACCATAGTGCGCGCTCGGGTCGACTTACACACGTTAGCTGCAGCTATGCTGGAAGAGCTCCGACCGGCAGCGGAGACCAAGAGCCACCAGGTCAGACTCGTCAGCAAGGGCGTAAAGCGTGTTGTAGTCAACGGCGACGAGGTCTCACTGCAGACCCTGTTGCGCAACCTGCTGGACAACGCCATCCGTTACACAGAACCGGGTGGGCATATCCAGGTGGACGTGCGAACGGAAGTCGAGGCGAGCGGTCGCGCCTGGGCTGTACTCGAAGTAAGCGACGACGGGGTCGGCATCCCTCTGGCCGACCAGAAGCGTATCTTCGAGCGTTTCTACCGGGTAGACAAAGCCCGCTCGCGGCAGACCGGCGGCACCGGCTTGGGACTCAGCATCGTCAAGCACGTCGCCGAGCTCCATGGCGGCAAAGTAGAGGTGAAGAGCACCCTGGGTGTGGGCTCGACTTTCACCGTGCGGCTGCCCGCAGTCGAAGAGTAGCCCCCGGCTCGGCAGCACCAGCGGCCGGCGCGCGGCCTACGGGTGACCGGCTCGCGGCCGGGGCCCTACCGCGTAAGAAGCGACCCCTGCGGCGTGGTGCGCCTCGTGTTGGTTGTCTGCAGAAAGCCAGCCTCATCCACAGTACTATCGGTATTCCTGCAACCGCCGGCGCTCTCTGCCTGGTAGTTCACGAGCACAGCTCTTGCCTCGGCAAGCCGGCCCTCTTCGGTAAGGGCACGCAGGTCGCTCCAGCGGATCCTCACCGAGGGAGCGTCGCAGGAAGCGAAGACCTCCGACCATACCAGCGGACGGCCGAGGCAGACACCCGCCTTGGTGAGCGGGCCGCGCCGTACGAGTTCGGAAAGGTAGAGGTCACGGATGATGGTGGCCTCGCCTGACGCCAGGTCGGTCACTTCTGCTCTCCACGCCAGCTCCCGCTCAGCGCTGCGGAACACGCGGAGCCGGTAGGGGAGTCCCGGCAACCAGGTGTAGGCCAAGGTATTGGAATCTTCCGGGAAACCGGGTAGCCACGACCGGGAACCCGGGAGCAACCTTCCACCCAGTTCCAAAGCGGCGTACCCTCCCCAATTGGCCGCCGTGTTGCCCGGGTAACGAGCATTCCATTGCAGTCCGACATGTGCCCCGCCCAACACTCGATGTCCCGCCACGAAGTCCACTTGCAGCGCCCAGAAGTAGAGGGAAGGCACCTGGGGCGGGACCAATACCTCGAGGACCGCCGACACTTCGGCAAGACCGATCGCTCCCCGCTCGACCTCGGGCGGCAGGCGCCATAGCAGGTGGAAGGAGGAGGCTTGGGAACGGGAGGGGACCTGAGCGCGGGCCTGCGGGTCCTCAGGCGCCGAACTCAGCCTTGCCCAGATGGCCTTGAGAGAGCGCCACTGCGGGTGAAGGCTTGCGAAGATGTTGCTCACCAGTCTGGCCGACCATGCAGCTAAGGATTACGGCTACCTATTCGGGCTGATCCAACGAGTCAAGGAAGTCTGCCAACGAGTGCTTGAGGAAGTACTCAAGAGCTGCAAAAGATCTCTGCAAATCGAAGCCCTTCGGTCGAAGCGCAGCTTGGAGGGCAAGGCCATCGACCACCGCGACCATCAGCGATACGAATCCAATATGACATACTCAAGACGTCTTCAATTCTCCATTCGGGTCAACCACCCGGTCGGTTGATGTACAAGTGCAATGTAAGCCGCTGCTCCGGTCCGCGCAAGTGGACTCCGAGAACCCACGGGTGGCCTTGACACTCTAGCGGCACCGTATGTGGCACCCGTCATGGCACCCGGACGGGCGACAACCTGTCACTACCCGTCAGCTACGGCGTCTGCAGAGCGCTGCAGCCGGACCGGAGACCTCCGGCCGGCTTTGGGCGACCACCTAGAGCAGTATCTCCTCCAGCGGGTAGCGCCACTTCGGATGCGGCTCGTCTGCCCCGTAGCCGAGGGCTACCAAGAGCACCGCCCTAAGATGCGAAGGCAAGCCCAATATCCGGCTGTACTTGTCGGGCAGGAAATGAGTCATGGGACAGGAATCCAGACCCAGCGCAGTGGCTCCCAACAAGGCATGGGTCGCCGCGATGTACACCTGGCTCTGCAACCAGGCCTGCATCTCGCTCGGGGGCAGGTGACTCATCTCGGTAGCGATGCCCATGACGATGTCGTGCACCCTCTCGGGTACACCATGCTCTTTCATGGCCCGGCTGAGCCGCTCGCATTGTGCGCCGAAGTCTGTGTCCACGCAGAAGACGAGGAGATGGGAGCAGCTCTTGATCTGGGGCTCATCAGGCGTGGCGGGTTCGAGCAGCGCCTTGGTCTCAGCATCGGCCACCACTTTGATCCGCCAGGGCTGCAGGTTAAGCCCCGAGGGGGCCCAGCGCACCAACTCGAGGAGCTCCTTGATGGTCTCCTCGGGGATGGTGCGGGGCTGGAACTGTTTGGTAGCGTAGCGACGAGTGACGATATCCTTGAATTCCATCTCTTGATCCTCCCCCGTCGAAGTGGTCTGAGGGCAACATCCCGTCATCGGCCTGAGGGCAACATCCTGTCATCGGTCTGAAGGCGACACCCTCTCAGCCTAGCACGAGAGCGGCCGTCTCTTCAGCAATGAGCCGCTCCTCATCGGTAGGCACTACCAGCACGCGGACTGCGGAGTCCTCGGCCTGTATCTCCGCCTCGCAACCGCGAGCCGCGGCATTGGCCTGAGGATCGAGGCGGAGACTTAAGAAAGCAAAATCGGCACACACCAGCTCCCGCACCTGGGGGCTGTTCTCGCCCACCCCGGCCGTGAAGGCAAGCACGTCCAACCCTCCCAAGACCGCCGCATAGGCTCCCACATACTTCCGCAGCCGGTAACAGTAGAGCTCGAGAGCCAACCGACAGCGCTCGTCCCCCGCCTCCACTCCGGCCAAGATGTCGCGCATGTCGTTGCTTCTTCCCGAGACCCCCAGCAGCCCGCTCTCCTCGTTCAGGAGGCGATCCACTTCCTCCACCGGATAGCCCAGCTTCTGCTGCAAGAAGAGGAGCACCCCCGGATCCAAGTCACCTCCCCGGCTGCCCATTACCAGTCCTTCCAGCGGGGTGAGGCCCATGCTGGTGTCCACCGCGCGCCCTCCGTACACCGCCGTGACACTGGCTCCGTTGCCCAAATGAGCGATCACCGTCTTGAGCTCGGCCAGTCGACCGCCAAGCAGAACATCCAGGCGCTGACTGACATACTGGTAAGAGATACCGTGGAAGCCGTACCGCCGCACCCCGTGGTCCCGGTAGAGGTGATAGGGCAGCGCATACACGTGAGCCCGTGGGGGCAGACCGGCGTGAAACGCAGTGTCGAACACGGCCACCTGCGGTACGCTGGGAAGAAGACGCATCGCTTCCTTGATGCCGAGCAGTGCAGGGGGATTGTGGAGTGGAGCAAGCGGCACACATTCCTCGATGGCTGTGAGCACCTCCGGGGTCACCTTGACCGCTGAGGTGAACCGAGCCCCCCCGTGGACTACCCGATGGCCTACCGCATCCACCTCGTCCAAGCCTCCTAGCGCACCGGTCCCGGGAGCCACCAGACGTTCGCTTACCAGCTCCAGGGCCTGGCCATGATCGGCCACGCCCCGTTCCTCACCTATGCGGTCGACGATGCCCTCGGCCAAGGCTCGCCCGAGTTCCGTGTCGTACAGCTCGTACTTGACCGAGGAGCTACCGCAATTGAGCACCAGGATCTTCATCGCGAGCCCCCGGTAAGAGCACAAGCGGCCGCTACCATGGTGATGGTGCCCACCACATCGCTTACCGACGAACCGCGGGAAAGGTCGCTGACTGTGGCCGCTAGGCCCTGGAGAAGCGGGCCGTAGGCCTCGGCGCGGGCGAAACGTTGCACGCATTTGTAGGCGATATTGCCAGCGTTGAGGTCGGGGAAGATCAGCACGTTAGCCCGGCCCGCCACCGGGCTCTCGCCTTCGGTCTTGCGAGCAGCTACCTCGGGCACTATGGCAGCGTCGAGTTGCAGTTCACCATCCACAGCCAAGGCGGGCTCCCTTTCCCGCAGCAAGCGCAGGGCCTCTCGAATGCGAGCCACAGACGCATCATAGCCACTCGCCTTGGTAGAGAACGAAAGGAGAGCCACCCGCGGCTCCCAGCCCAGCAACTCCCGCGCCGTACGGGCCGTGGCCAAGGCTATCTCGGCCAGACCGGGCGCGTCTGGCGCGACCACCACCCCGCAGTCAGCGAAGATGATGTACTCGCCTTCGGGGCCCGCAAAACCCGGTACGCGCATGAGGAACATGCTCGAAAGAAGCGAGGCTCCCTCACGCAGCTCATGGAACAGCCGGCTGGCGAAGATGACCTCTTGGGTGGGGTTAGAACGTCCCGCCACCATCGCTTGCCCCTCGCCGAGAGCGACAAGCAGGGACGCCACGACAAGCGGTGAACGCAAGCGCCGTTCTGCCCGCGACGGCGACATGGCGGGGAAGCGCTTCAGGCAATCGGCGAGGAGTCGCTCTCGGACTTCTTCGTCGCCAGTGTCGATCAGATCCATTCCCTCGAGCTCGATCCCGCCACGACGCCCGACTTCGACCACCCTCTGGGGATTTCCCACCAGGACAGGGACAGCCACCTCTGCCTCAAACACCTCTCGCGCCGCTGCCAGGACGATCTCGTCCTCGGCCTCGGGCAACACCACTCGTGGACAAGTCTGCCTGGCTTTCTCGCGTAAGCAGACCAAGACGTCCGCCGGCATGCTCACCTCCTGGACTGGAGCCACCTGGCCCCGGCTCGATGCCACCTGGCCCCGGCTCGATGCAGCCTGGCCCCGGCTTACTGGACCTTGGCTCAGACCACCACGCCACCCGTCTCTGCGTAGATCTCGGGCAGAAGCACCCTTAGGTTCGAGTATTCCAGTATGCAGTGCCGGAACAATCCCGCAGGGACAGCCTCGGGGATAGTCATCCCTTCGAGGAGAGCAAACTGTGGCTTCTTATCGACGATCTGCCACCCCATCCAGAAGCGGGTGCGCATCTCCACACCTCTACTCGGGGCTGCTCCGCCGGCCGCCTGGTGGCTTTCGGGGCCTTCGTCCTGCGGCAATTCTCGGACGAAGTGGCACATGGCGACGGGCAGCAGCGGCGAGCCCTCGGGAGCCTGGCCCGACTTCACCAAGACGTTGGCCGCCACCAGAGTAGCCACGTTGGGTGCGTGCCAGCGCGACATGTCGAAGCCGAAGTCTTCCGGGGTCATGAAGCTGATCCAGAGATCATCGGCGCCCTGACCAATATCCTCGTACACGTGATGAGTGATGCCTTGAAACTTGAGTCGCAGCGGGCGCTCAGGGTCGAGAACCTTAGCCCGGTCTTCGTCGCTAAGGGAAACCGCGTAGTGATCCTCCGGCGACCAGAGCATATAGCGAAGATCCTCGAGTCCATGCCAAGCAAACCACCAGTTGATCATGTCAGCAGTCACTCCTGGCATGGGATGACACACCGCAACGTACGCACCGCCACCGGGCAGTAGGCAGTAGCCGGTCTCGCCCGGGAGATAGCCGGGGAGTAACAGGTCATCTCTGCGCTCGATGGGCAGCGGTTCTGCCGGGTCAAGAGGGCGCGGGTCTTGTAACCAGGGCGCCAACTCTGGGGTGACTCCAGAATGTTCCCGGTAAAAATACTTGGCATAAGGCTTGGCTTTTTCCTCGGGCGTCAGGTCACGGAGCCTAGGCACTTGACAGCCTCCTTATCCTTCACATGTTTCCTCTGTGCGCGTCAGCTATCTTGCAGCCAACCTAGTCTATCTATTTCAGATTGTCCCACGTGCGACAGCAGCGTGCGGCTGAGAAGGAGTAAACTACGGGCGTTTGCGCCCTGCACAACGACCCGAGGCGTCAGCCAGGTATCGAGACTTGCCGGAGGATGCTCATGAGCCCAGTCGACCGTCGTCCGCTCACTCCTCGAGCGAGGGCACGGGAAAAGCGTCGCAAAGAGATACGCCGTCGCCGGCTTGTCGCCGGGGGCGGACTGCTGGTCTTGATCATCCTGATCATCGTCCTTGCCGCCACTTGCGGAGGGTCCGACCAGGCCACAACGACGACCTCTGAGGGCAGCGGGGGCGCGACATCCTCGTCCGATACGACTTCGACCACCCTAGGCGCTGCCACCTACGTCGCCGAGCTCACGGGGGACCAGGCTGTGCCACCCGTCGAAACCCAGGCTACTGGCACCTTGATCCTGAGCTACGACCCCGAAACCGGCTCCATGGCCTTCTCCCTGGGAGTCGATTCCCTCAGCGACCCGCAGGTGGCCGCCATCTTCGAAGGAGCCGAAGGCGAAGAGGGCTCGGCAGTGGTCACCCTTTTTGCCGGGCCTGCCAAGCAAGGTGGATTCACCGGGACACTGGCCGAAGGCACCATAACCGACGATGACCTGACCGGCAGCCTGAGCGGAGGTACTCTGGCCGATCTGGTGACCTTGATCAACGACGGTCGCGCGTACGTGACTGTCGGAACGGCTAAGCATCCCACCGAGGCCCTGAGGGGCACGATCGCAGAGCAGTAGCTGAGCACGATCGCAGCGTAGTAGCCGAAGTCTGAAATCGCCTGGGCTTTCGGCCGGAGCCGTGACAGCGCGGCCTACCACGGCACCGGTCGGCTTCTCACCCCAGTAAGGCCTGGTAGATTTTGATCGCTGCCGGCCCCACGATCACCACGAACATGGCGGGGAAGATGCAGATGATGAGCGGCAGGAGCAACTTCACCGGGGTCTTCTGAGCAGCTTCTTCGATACGCTGGTGGTGGATAGTGCGTATCTGTTCTGCCTGCACACGGAGCACCCGACCCAGACTGACTCCGAGCTGCTGGGACTGGATAAGAGCTGTAACGAAAGTGGTGAGGTCTTCCACGCCGCACCTGTCGGCCATCTCGCGCAGAGCCGCCGACCGGGGCTTGCCCATCCGGATCTCGTGCAGAGTGAGAAGAATCTCTTCTTTGAAGGGCCCCCGCATGCGCTCGGCGATCTTGGCCATGGCGGAATCGAAACCCAGCCCCGCCTCCACGCTCACCGTCAGGAGATCGAGAAAGTCGGGCAGCACCCGAGTGATCTGTTGTTTGCGGCTGCTCGTGGCCGAACTCAAGATAAGGTCAGGCAAGTAATACGTGAAGACGACCACAAAGACAGCGAGGATGATGAACCAAAGCCAGGGGATGACCTGGAAAGCTGCAAGAATGACGAGCACGATGACACCGAACACCAGGGACACGAACTTGAGTACTAGGAGACCATTCACGTCGAGTCCCCAAGGTCGGCCCGCCATCTGTATCTTGTGCTCCAGCTTGCGGATGCGACCCACCGGGGTGATGCTTCGAGCGATACCTGACAGCCTGCGCACCGCTGGGACCAGCAGTCGCTGGGTCACCGGCTGTTCCAACTCGGCCCTACGCAGGGCCTGCGAATCGTAGGCGGCCAGTCGGTCGAGAGACTCACTCACCTTCTCTCTCACTCCACCCCGCCGCAGGCCCGTGACCAACACGAACACGATAGCGAGGATGAGGATGATGAGTGCTATCAGGAAGCCGTATTGCATGGCAGTCTCTTTCTGCTCACCTTTCTACTCGTTCACTTGTCCACTCGCACGATAGCTCGCATCCAGAAGATCCCCGCGATCATCAGCACCCCAGCCATGCCCAACAGGACTAGGCCTGCCCCCGTCTGCACCAAGGGGGCGAGGTAGCTGCGATTGACGATGGCGATCATGGCGCCGATGGCGAAGGGCAGGATGATGAGGATGATGGCGCTCAACCTACCTTCCGCCGTGAGAGTCTTGATGGTGCGGTGCAGTTTGGCCCGCTCACGCAAGACGGAAGCCGTCGACTCGTAGATCTCGGCGAGATTACCCCCCACCTGCCGCTGAATCACCGTGCTCATGACTGCCCAGTCGAAAGCCTCTGACTTCATGCGATCGGCGATACTACGCAAGGCGTCCTCCGGCGGGACCCCCAACCGTATCTCCGCCAAGGCTCGGTTGAATTCCGAGGCGGTGGGCTCGGGCGCCTCCCGGGCCGCCACGGCCAGGGCTTGCTCGAAACCTTGCCCCGCCTTTAGCGACCCTGCCAAGAGGACAAGCGTATTGGGTACCTGCTCGTTGAAAGCCCGACGACGGGCATTCCCCTTGGAGCTCAGCCACAGAAGCGGCACCAATATAACCACCACTGCCAGCAGCACAGTCAGGATCAGCGGCAGACCGAGCGACCAAGAAAGGATCACGATAACTGCCACGGTCACCAACTGCAGGAGCGCGAACTCCGAGGCCCGCATCTTGAGAGCCGCGTCATCGAGCATCTTTTGGAGCGGCTCCTGGTAGCCGCGCAGGGCAAGTAGACGGTTTGTCGCCCGGGCAAGCACGCCCGGCTGCGGCCCCTCTTCGCCCTCGGGCCGCGGAGCAAGGGCCCTCTTGCGTTCAAGCGCCCCAGCATATACAGCAAGCACATCCCGGCGGGGAAGCAGTGCCCGCGACAGGAACAAGGCAAAGAAGAGCACCAGCAAGAAGACGACCGCCCCGATTATGAACGTGCTCCCGCTCCAACGGACGAACCGACTGATCAGACCCAGCTCGGAGGCACCCTCCGCCCCCGCGGCAGTCGTCACTGGGGTGAGTGTGGTAGTCGTGGTGTCCGCGGCTGTAGTCGAGGTAGTCGGATAGAAGAAGCCTTGGCTTGATGACACCGTCCTACCTAAAGCGGTCACTGTCACCGCAAGGTCACCTGCGGCAGAGCTCGCTGGCGGTAGAGTCACCTGGAGCACGTACTGGTTGTAGATCTCCTTGGCAAGTGACTGATAGAGAGCGACCAGAGCATCAGGGTCCGGGGTCTCTAGATAGCGGCCGCCAGTGCTATCGGCTAACTGCACCAAGGGGGCCGAGTCGAACTCGGTGGTCTTGAGCCCGATAGCATAGATGGGCACCCCGGTGGCCCGGGCTGCTGCTAGCACTTCTTCGAGGCTGGCCATGCTGGCCGTATCGTCTCCATCAGAAAGTAGGATCAGATATCGACCCTGCCCCGACGAAGACGCTTCCAGAGTAAGGAAGCTCTTCAAGAGGGCATCGTAGAGAGCAGTCTCCTTGGCCGGCTGCAGATTGGCCAGGGACTTCTTGAGCGATTCCTTGTCGCCCGTGAAGTCTTGGAGGGTGCGGAAGCCCTCGTTGAAGACCTGGATCGCCGCCCTGTCCTGCGGCCGCATGGCGTCGATGAAGGCCGCAGCTGCAGCCGCTGCGCCCTGGATGGCTTCCCCCTTCATGCTGCCTGACTCGTCGACCAAGAGCAGCGTCTGGGTAGGGATGCTCACGGCCTCGCCTGCGACCTGCAGAGCTTCCACGGGAACCGCTCGGCCATCGACCCGCACCGCAAACGCTTCTTTGCCAAGGTCCCCCAGGGTGGCAGCTGCCTCGCCGCCCAATTGCACGGTGATCGCGGCCTTCGGATACGCGGAAAGGTCGAGCGAGTTGATCACGAGGGTCAGATCGTTCTGGGCTGCCCACCCTATCCCCGCCGCAGTCGTGAGGAATAGCGCAGCGAACATCACTGCGAAGAGCAGCCAGCGACCCACTGCGCCAGCCCCGCGGCCAGCTACGGCAGCCCCGCGGTCTCTCATCGCAGTCCCGCGCAAGCCCCGGCGCCGGCTAGACCACTGCTGTGTCATAGGTCTCGAACGCAAAGACATCGTCGGGTACGATGATTCCGTGGTTCTTCAGGATGGGGAGGAAAGCCGGTCGGATCCCGGTGCTCTTCAGGCGTCCTAGATACTGCCCGTTTTCATCGATCCCGGCGCTGAAATCGAAGATGAACAAGTTCTGGAGCGTGATCACGTCGCCTTCCATACCTTGGACCTCGGTGATATGGGTGATCCGCCGGGACCCGTCGGGAAGACGGCTCTGATGCACGATGAGGTGGATAGAGCGGGAGACCTGCTCCCGGATGGCGCGGATGGGGATGTCCATCCCCGCCATGAGAGCCATGGTCTCCACCCGGGAGAGGACATCCCGGGGGGAGTTGGCGTGGACGGTAGACAGAGAGCCGTCGTGGCCGGTGTTCATGGCCTGGAGCATGTCCAGGGCCTCACCTCCCCGGATCTCGCCGACAATGATGCGGTCGGGCCGCATGCGCAGGGCGTTACGCACCAAGTCGCGGATGGTGACCTCGCCTTTGCCCTCGATGTTGGGCGGCCGATACTCCAAGCTCACCAGGTGTTCGTGCCAGAGTTTGAGCTCAGCCGCGTCCTCGATGGTGATGATGCGTTCGTCCTTGGGAATGTAGTTGGAGAGCACGTTCAGGGTAGTCGTCTTGCCTGTGCCTGTACCACCGCTCACCAGGATGTTCAGTCGCCCTCGCACACAAGCCGCGAGAAAGTCGCTCGCCTGGCGGGTGACGGTCTTGAATTCGATCAGATCCTCGGTAGTGAAGGGCTCGGTGGAGAACTTCCGGATAGTAAGGGTCGCCCCCCGCACTGAGACCGGGGGCAGGATGACGTTCACACGTGAGCCATCAGGCAGACGCGCGTCCACATAGGGCGAAGCCTCATCGACCCGACGCCCCACCTGCCCCACGATCTTCTGGATGATCCGAAGGAGATGCCCCTCGTCGCGGAACCTCTTGTCGGTCTTGTAGAGCTTGCCCCCGCGTTCGATGTAGACGTCGCGGTAGCCGTTGACCATGATCTCGGTTATGGTGGGGTCGTGGAGGAACTCCTCGATAGGACCATAGCCGAGGACTTCGGCCAAGAGCTCGTCGATCATCTCCTGACGCTCAGCCCGCGGCATCGGCGTCTGTTGGGCGAGGAGGGCTTCCTCGATCTTGGTTCGCACCACCCGCCGCAGTTCGCTTTCCGGCAGGGTCTGGTTGAACAGCCGGGGACCCAGCTCCTGGATGATCTGGGCGTGGATGGCGCTCTTGAGCTCGCTCTGGCGTTCGTAGGCGGCGTCTAGACGGTCCTTGGATACGGCAGCACCCGGGGCAGCCACCGTCTCCGCCGGGCGGGGCTCGGAGTCCGAAGGACTATTACCCATGCGCTCACTGAGACCCATTCGAACCACTCCCCTCATTCCTATCGTTCTTCCGGCCCAGCAGTCTGGCTAGACCGGTCCCACTGTCAGTCGGTCTCTCTGTACCCGGGTGATCGGGCCCCCCGAAGAGCTTGACCAGTTGGGCAAGCTCCCGGGCTACCTTGGTGTTGGGTTTAACCAGAAGCAGGAGCTCTCCGGAGTTGAGGGCCCGCGGTACTTCCACCGAGCTGGAGAGGGTGGCCGCCACCCGCCGCCCGAGGTGTTTCTCCACTTCCGAGACTTCGAGACCCACCTTGCTGTCAGCCCGGTTCATGATGATGAGAAGCTTCTCTTCCGGGTAGGCCATCAGACCCATGGTCCGGAAGACCGTCTTCAGATGCTTGACGCTCGGGATATCGAGACCGGCGACCAGCAACACGTGGTCAGCCCAATCAAGAGCCATGAGCACCCGTTCCTCAAAGAAGGGCGGCGTATCAACGATCACATAGTCGAAGCCGGTCTGGATGACATCGAGGACTACCTGCACGTCGGAGGTCATGATCCTTTCCGCCTCGTCAGGGTAAAGAGGCGCCGGCAGCACACTGAAACCGGCCGGGTGTTTGACCATGAACTCTTCGAGCAGGGTCAGGTCGTAGTCTGTATAAGCTTGCACCAGGTCATATATGGTCCGCTCCGGGACCAGTCCCAGAGCGATAGCCGCATCGCCGAACTGCAGATCGAGGTCGAGCAGCGCGACCCGCGCTCCGGTCTGGGCCAGCCCGGCAGCCAGGTTGGTAGCCACGAACGTTTTACCGGTGCCGCCTTTGGTGCTGAAGACCACGATGCGCTTGGCGATCTTGGTTTCTTGGCGACTGACCAGCTGAGCAGCCACTTCTTGCAGGGTGCTCCGCTTACCTCTGCTCACCTCCGCGGCCTGGCGCAAGGCAGCCAGCAACTCCTTCTTCTCGACCGGAACCTCGAGCAGGTCACGCGCCCCCACCTGCAGGGCGCGGCGGAAGTCGGCTGGTGCAGGATTGACGGCCACCAGCACCGCGCTCACCCCGGGCACTCGGGCCACGATGTTGCGCACAGTCTCAAAGCCATCGGCCGGCTTGAGATCAACCCCCATCAAGATGACATCTGGCACCGCCTGTTCGGCTTGCTGAACGGCAGCTTCCGAGTCGCCGACTTCGATCACTGATTCGATGTCGGGTTGGCCTTGCAGCCCCCGTACTACCGCAGCGCGGACCTGTTCGCTAGCAATGGCGACCAACAGCTTCACATGCACCTCACCGGAAAAGATTGGGAAGAGCCGCCCCGGTGGGACCCACTGGCGTGGTATCCCGTGCCGGCACCAGGGTGAAGGTTATGTTGCCGTAGGTCTGGGCGTAGACTAGCTTTTCAGCGTCCCTCGGCGTCACCATGAGAGTGATCACAGGAGAAGGAGGCACATCTTCAGTCACCGTCTCCCCGCCCCCACTCAAGACCCCGCCTCCACCTTCCCGGCGAGTAACCACCGGCAGTAGGTTGTCTACAGCCAACACTTCTACTTGTTCAAGGATGGTGATGCTGACCGACGATATGGTTTGGCTAAGATCGACCTCGGTGAGCTCTTTGATCCGAGCGAGTTCCTCGGGCGAGAGCACCATGCCCAGGTTCATGGGTACCGCAGGCGGCGTAGTGATGGTAGAGGGAGCCTGCCCGGGAACAGTCGGGGGCACGGTAGTCGAGGGGACAAGCTGCACCGCGCTGAATTGGTCGGCATCAAAAGTAGCGATCACGTCCACGCGATCACCCACTTTGATAGCACCCCCCACCGCATTCCGCCGGTCTATGGCAAGACTCAGAGCCCGCATGCCGTTCTTGATGCGGTAAGAAAGACTCTGCTCCTCGGGTACCCCGAGCTGCGAGGCGAGGAGTTGCTGCCCTTTGGCCACAGGTACTGTCAGGATCTTGTCTTTAAGATCGGCCTCGCTGGACAGGGCCCCGGGGGCCACGGCGCTGGCCACGATCTCTTTCCGCTCCACCAGCTTGTTGGCCACGATGCTCTCTCCGGTGGTACGGGCCGGTATATCCGCCGTGGCCACCAAGACCACCCGGGTGGGCTCGGCTTCCTTGATCTCCTCACGTAGCGACGATACGTACCAAATAACAAGGCCAGCAGCCACCAGGGCCAACACTACAGCCGCGATAATGGCGATCACCCTTCGTCGCACGCCAACTCCCTTCCTTTGTTCCCCTGCCGGCCCTCGTCAGAGCCCTGCCTATAATCCGCCTGTAATCCTGTGGGCCACATACGCCCAACCAGAAGCTCGGGAATACATCTATCGTCTGTGGATGTATTCCTCGCCAACCGCCCGATTCCTTGGAGGGAAAAACGGGCGACTAATCACTGACCCCGATCACTCAGTCAACACAGCCGTCTCCACGTAAAGAGGACCGCTCGGCTCATCGGTCCACTCCCCTGGAGCCAGCCAGCGAATGAATCGACCGGTGATGTCACCCTTGTCGGCGCCTTTGACCGTGAAGGTCTCTATGTAAAAAGCCGCGAAGGCCCGGATGGTGTAATTCTTGCTGCTGCCCGAAAGGTCCGGCGCATAATCGACGAACGGGACTACCACGTAGCGCCAGGCTTCATCGTCGGGCGAATTCGCGACGCGGTCTTTCAGACCGTGTATGACCTGGCCCGTGCTGGCCCCAGTCTCGGGCTTGAGCGGTCCACCGATACGAAGCGGGTACACCAATTTCCAGGTGTCGAGGATCCGGGGGTCGAAGACGGCCAGTTCTTCTCGCGTGTTCTTTTTCAGGTAGATGTCTGCCAGCCGCCAGTTACCGGCATAGAGACCAGACCCGGCCTGACTACCCAGCTTCATGGTGTAGGTCTTGCCGTCACCAGTGCGCGGGGTGTCGGTCACTATCTCACCACGCATAAAGGCACTTTCTCCATACTGGCGGGAGTAGCCCGCGTAGAACGAGGGCTCCATCATGAGGTACTTCAGCGGCACGTCATCGTGGAAAGCCACGTAACGACCGCAGGTGATGCCTTTGTTCACTCTTATCTCTAGATCGTGCGTACCGTAGCCGGTGTTGTTGTCGGTACCAGTGGGAGCGCTGACAGAGCCCTGGAAAGTGTTCGTAGAGCCCTGTCGGTATAGTGTGAAACTGTTGTTCTTCCCTAGCTCTGCCGACAGGGTATTGTCGGTCACGCTCGGCGCCACCACCGCCTGCACGTTGATGGTATTGCCTACCCTCTCCATGCCCACCCTGTAGATGACTTCCTTTTTGTCGCTGGGGTCAGACACCCACCAGAGGCCGACGTCTTCGAGCTCCAGTCCCACCTCTTCCTGCCCGTCTACGGTGCCGATCGCCTGCAGGTTGACGTCGTACAGGCCCGCCGCGACGCTAGAGGACAGACTTCCCCCGCCTTCGCCTGCTTCGCCGTATCTGCCATCCCCATCGTCATCGGTGATATCAAAGCTGCCGACGATCTGAGGACTCTTACCGGTAGTGGTGAAGACGAAACGGAACTTCTCGGGATTCATCATGAGGAGGGCCACCGGCGCTACAGAGTTTATGCCGACCAAATACTTGACTTCGGCCTTAGCGTGAGCAGTAACCGACCCCTCTCTCTGCCCGATCACCGGCGCGAACGAGAAGGGTATTTTGTTCTCGCGCAGGTCGACCGTCACCGAGCGCAGATCGACTACTGGCTGCCAAGGAGCAACATTGCCCTCTATCACACTGGAGACCGCCGCGTTCCGTGACACGTACTCCACTGCCTTAGCGCTCGCCGCGACCAGGGAGCCCTGGGAATAGACGAGCTCCTGGGCCCCAGCCAACGCAGCGGCATCAGCCGCCGCCTGCAGCTCGCGGTCGTGGTCGTAGAGCGCGCCCAGGTCTACCACCAAGGCCACCAAGACCAGCAGCATGACTAAACAGAGAGCGACGATGACCGCTACCACGCCCCGCTCTTCCCGGGCTCTGCCGGCTAGCCTGCTCAGGCAGGGCCGGCCACCTGGAGCAGCGGAAAGCACCCGTGGCCGAAACCGAAAGCGTGATGACCGCCGCTCCTTATTCACGCCGCATCACCGCTGAAGCATCGATGCCCACTGTGGAGCCGACACCCACGAACGCTGGTAAGGGAGTGATGAACCGATAAGTGGCCTGCACGGTAACCGTGCCCGCCTCGCCCTGTGAGCCCGGGGTGATAGTCACCCTAGGCGGGCTCGTCGAGACCAGCCTGTCCTCAGCCTCGGCGAGAGTCTCCTGCGCTCCGTCGGTGTTCCCCACCGAAAGGTAACGCGCAGCGTCACGGGCAGCATGGGTCAGTTGGAGATCGTTATAGAAGTAAAGACCGAAATCGATGATTCCGAGAAGGATGACAAGAAGAATGGGAAGAACTAGGGCGAACTCGACGGCGGATGCGCCTCGTTGGCTCTTGCTCGAACGTATCGGTGGTCCTGACCCAATATGTCGCCTCATACTTATAGTATCTACCCATCCACGAAAAACTCAATCAAGCCCATCAGGGAATTTGCACGGAATTGAAAAGGCCATTGACCGCTGTCCCCAGGGCAGCCACGGCGCCGATGATGACCACAGCTATCAAAGAGGCCAGAATGGCATATTCGGCGGCAGTCGCGCCGCGCTGGGAACTAGGCCGAAATCGGAGTCCGAGCTGCAATCGTCCACGCATATACAGTTGCCTCTTCCTAGGATCCGTCGCCTCGTATCTGGGGGAGAGCTGACCCTCAGGGCTACTGGTGCCGTGCTGGCCCGGACGACGAAGGCGCCCGGGCCAGCTCACCACCGTTGGCACTGTCAGCAGAAGCTAGTGCTGCGGCTAATGTCAGTTTCCTCCGCCGCCTCCGACAGCACCAGCCACCTGGTTGAACTTGCCCTGAAGAGCCAGACCGATCGCCGTGACGGCGCCAATGATCACCACTGCGATCAGGGCCACCATGATGCCGTACTCGACGGCCGTCGCCGCCCGCTCGGACTTGACCAGAGCCCGCAGATAGGTCCTAAGCATCGTAAGCATGTGCCTTACCTCCGTCTTCCCCGACTTCTACCGCTTCCTTGAGACCCAGCGTAGAAGAATTGACTGTAACAATTATCTTATGCTCCTGGGGCGGCGATTTCCCCGGGCCATGGTCTAGTTCTTGGGCGGCGAGGGTCCAGGATCTTCTAGCCCGGGCCTGGACTAAAGTCTAGGAAGAGTTAGAGTAGTCTCTTGGCCCTGCTCACCGCGCAGGCTGGTCCTAAAGCAGTCCGAGATAGGCCTCGAGCAGCCAGGCTCCGTAGAGCAGCCCGATCACTGCTCCCAGAGCGAGAAAGGGCCCGAAGGGGATGGCCGACTTGCGGCCCTTGCGCTTGGCCAGGATGAGAGCAAGCCCTATCACCGCCCCTACCAGAAAGGCGATGAAGAAAGCCACCACTACCTCCACCCCGAGGAGTGCCCCCATGAAGAAGGCCAGTTTGACGTCGCCCATACCCATGCCCCCGGGCCAAAGCAGGGCGAGCAAGAAGAAGAACGCCCCGCTGCCACAGGCAGCCACCAGGTAGACCCACCACCGCTCAGTATCTGACCCGATGGACACAGCCAGAGCGGCCACGCCGGCTGGTAGAACGACCACATTGGGGATGATGAGGCGTTCGAGATCGATGAAGGCGATGAAGACCAGAACGGCAACGAACACGCACGCGGCGAGGAGCCGCCAGGACAATCCGAAGTGGAGTCCAGCAAGGAGGAAGGCCAGAGCGGTGAGACCCGGGAGTGCAGTGCGCCGCTGGCGCAGAAGCCATGAGGTCTCCGACCGTATTTCGTCCTCGTCGCTCGCGGGAAAGCGCCGCACAGCCACGTCGAGCCCTGCCCCCACCCCAAGACCGACGACGAAGGCAGCGGCTGCCACACCAGCTGTGACTGCCGACTGACTCACGAGTCAGGGGCCTTTCGGGAGCCAGAAGGCGGGGTGCCGAGCAAGCCATGGCTCAGAGCAAAGGTGGCTGCCTCGGTGCGGTTGTGGACGCCGAGTTTGCGGAGGATCCCGGTCAGGTGGTACTTGACGGTCTTAGTGGTGATGTAGAGTTCGTGGGCTATCTCAGCGTTGCTTCTTCCTCGGGCCACTCTTTCGAGGACCACCAGTTCCCGCGCAGTGAGTCCATAGGGGTTGGGAGGTGCAGCCGACTCGCCTACGGCGGTAGGACTCGAGCCTTTCAGAGCCGAGCCGGCCACGATCACCGAGCCGCTCATCACCTGCCGCACCACGGCCGCTAGGTCGCTGGGGCGAACGAACTTGGGTACGTAAGCCGCGGCGCCTTGCCGGATCACCGTGGCCACTACCTCCGGGTCTTCATCGACCGTAAGCACGATCACCCGGACCTGGGGCCAGCGCGCCTTCACGGCTTCAAGACAAGCGAAGCCGTCCATGCGCGGCATGTGGAGGTCGAGAAGAAGAACATCGACTTCGGTGCTCACAAGCAGGTCGAGGGCCGCCGCTCCGTCGCCCGCCTCCCCGCACACGGTGATGCCGGGGCTGAGGCTGAGTGCGTTGCGGATGCCGGAACGCACAAGTTCATGGTCGTCGACGACGGCGACCCGGATGGGCTGTTCAGGGGTAAGCCTGCGGACTGCGGATGCGAAGATTTCGGGCTCAGACCCCATACACGCCTCCCCGGTACCGAGGGAGATGCAGCACCACGGTCGTACCCTGGCCGGGCGCGCTCCGGACACTGAAGCGCCCGCCCAAGTATTCTGCCCGCTCCCGCATGCCGACCAAGCCAAAATGCTGGCCGTTCAGGCTGGGGATGCTATTGGGATCGAAGCCTTTGCCGTTGTCCTGCACGATCAGGTCGATGCCTCCCTTGCCGGCATGGGCCCACACCTTGACCGAGGTAGCGTCGGAGTGCTTCTCGACGTTGGCCAGGGCCTCCTGCGCCACCCGGTAGACGCATATGCGGGCAGAATTCGTATGTAGACCGAAGTCACCTTCCACCTCGAGCAGACAGGATATGCCTGTCCGTTCTTTAAGCTTAGCAGCGAGCGCGGACAGACTGGCAGCGAATTCCGTGGGTTCCAGTGCCGGCGGACGCAAGTTGCCGATCATAGCCCGGGCCTCCTTCACCACCAGGTCGAGGGAATGCTGCACCCTTGCCACCTGCTCTTTCACCTGTGGTTCAGCCCCCGCGGTCAAGCCAGCCAGCACTTCGGTCTCCAGATAGGCAGCAGCCGCATACTGGGCCAGGCCGTCGTGGATGTCCTGGCCGGTACGGCGCCGTTCTCGCTCCACCGCTTCGATAGCCTGGCTTCCCAGGCCCCTGGCGAAACTCAGGCTGCCTCCGTGCTCCGACACCCAGCCCACCAGGTAGGCGGTGGCCAAGAGGAAAACCGCCCAAGCGGCCAGGATGAGGACGCCCTCGCCAGGGGCAGCCCCGCTGACTGCGAGGTAGTCCCCGCCCAACCAGGTGGCCGGAAGAAGAGCGATGAGAACGGCGAAGACGGCCATGAGCAGTCCCACGACCCGGCCCAGGACCACAGCCACCACCACCACCGGTAGGTAGAAGAAGAACAGATAACCCGGCTGAAGCCCTTCGCGAGTGTACATCACCATCACGCCAAGAGCCAGGGCGATGGCCGTGGCCGCGATGAGCCAACGCGGCCCCGTGGTGAATTCCCTAGTCACTCGTCCGAGCAAGCCTCACCTCCCCACCGGCACGAGGCGCCCCGCGAGCGGAAAGCGGACTCCAGCCGAAACGGACCCCCTAGTAGAAAGGACCCTCGGCGCGAGGTGGGTCCCGCCAGACGCTGCGATCGAGCAAACGCTGGCCTCAGGCCACCCACCTCAGCACGATGAGAACGATCACAATGATGATGAGAAGAACGAGCGCTACCCATGCCCACCAACTGAGCGTCCCTTTCTTCTGCGCCGGCTCGGCCATGAGGTCCTCCTTTGTGGACGCTGCCGGAAAGGTCTAGAGGGCATTCTCTTTAGCGGGGCGGTTTTCCTGCAAGCTGGCGGTCTGGCGCAGAGTTGCCAGCAGTGCCGCCACAGCTTCGTCCCGCTCTTGCTCGAGCTCTTCCAGCGTTTTCTCCCCTACCCCGGCTTGCACCCCCGCCTCCAGCAGGTCGGCAGCTTCCGGTGGAAAGGTCGTCCAGGCGGCCAAGTCACGCAGCATCCCTTCCTTGCTGGCAGCCAGATGGAGCAGATGTCCGCGGATACCGCTCTTGCCTCCTCCCAGATGGTAGATGAGATGGGGTCCCATCACCGCCCAGCGTAGCCCCGGGCCGAAACGTACCGCGCGGTCGACATCCTCCACCGTGGCCACCCCGCGCAACACCAGCTCGATGGCTTCCCGCCACAGTGCAGCCGACAGCCGATTGGCTATATACCCCGGGATGTCGACTTTCATCACTACAGGCTCCTTCCCCACCCTGCGGTACAACTCCCGGGCCCGTTCGAGAGCGGCCGGCAGGGTGAGGGCACCTGGGGCCAACTCCACCAGGGGGACGAGATGGGGTGGGTTGTACGGATGGGCGGCCAGCGTGCGCCCGGGAGAAAGCGCGTCCTGTTGGATGCTCGTGATGGAAAGCCCGGAGGAACTGGTGGCGATGAGCGCGTCGGCAGGGGCCAGCCGGCTGACTTGGGCAAAGACGGACCGCTTCAGTTCAAGGTCTTCGGGGACGCATTCTTGGACGAGGGCGGCGCCGGCCACCGCTTGTGCAAGCGTGGCCGGCGCCGCCAGCAAGGCCAGGCCCTCCTCCGTCAACACCGGGTCTGCCAGGCCCTTGGCGGCAAGGAAGCGGGCCGCGGCGGCGGCGCGCTCAAGCGCCGCCGCCGCGGCCCCCTCCCGTACATCGAACACCGCCACCTCGAATCCATGCGCGGCGAAAAGACCAGCCCAACTACCGCCCGTCGTCCCCGCTCCGATCACCGCGATCTTGCCGCGCGACATGGCTCTCCTTTCTCCTGACCGACCGGAGGCAATGCGGGCTTCGGCGCCTGTCCCAGATCCTCTCCCAGATCATTTCCCGCCGTCTCGCCCAGATGCCGCCTCGGTCGCCTCGCATTCAGAACGTGCATTCTGATATAGTGGCTGGGTGCCATGATGCGTCCCAGGGCATCGCCACGCATCATCACACGACACGGGTATACATTCTACGGGAGGATGGATGGACAGCTCCCAGATAACCGATCTGCGTAGCGCCCTTAGCTTCTTGGCGGAGCACCCCGGTCAACTCGCTTCGACCGACGTGGAAATAGACCCCTACCTGGAGGTCGCCGGCATCTACCGGCGGGTCGGCTCGGGCACTCCCACCGCTCCTCCCACCCATATCGGTCCTGCTCTGCTGTTCAATAACATAAAGGGCTACCCTGACTGGCGAGTGGTAGCTGGGGTCATGGCCAGTCGGACTCGCACTGCGCTCCTTCTGGGCAGTGAGCCTCGTCGCCTCGCCTTCGACCTGCTGCAGGCCCTCGGCCACCCGGTAGCCCCGGTGGCGGTGCCTTCCGAGCAAGCCCCTTGCCAAGAAGTCGTGGTCATGCCCCCCTTCGACCTGCGCGAGCTCATCCCTCCCATCCAAAGCACCCCCAAGGACGCGGGGCCTTTCTTCAACCTCGGCCTGCTCCGCGCCCAAGACCCCGAGACGAGAGCTTCCGACGTCACCATCCACCGCATGTGCGTCCACGGCCCTGACACTATCAGTGTGAGTTTCAGCATCGGCCGCCATATTGGCGTGTTCCTGGAGAAGGCCTGGGCAATGGGCAAGCCCCTCCCGGTCTCTTGTAGCATCGGGTTGGACCCTGCCATCTACGTAGCCACCTCGTTCGAGGCCCCTACCACCCCGCTGGGCTTCGACGAGCTCACCATCGCGGGCGGACTCCGCCACCGCCCGGTGGAGCTGGTGTCATGTGTGAGTCAAGACGCCAAAGCCATCGCCCGCGCCGAACTGGTGCTCGAGGGAGAGTTCCGCCCCTACCATCAAGCCGACGAGGACGCAGTAACCGGACTGGGTTGGGCTATGCCCGAGTTCCCCGGCTATGTGGGTCCAGCACAGACCCAACTGCCGGTCTTGACCGTCACCGCTGTCACCTACCGCAAGAATCCCATCCTCCAGATACTGGTAGGACCCGGCGAAGAGCATGTGACCCTGGCCGGGCTGCCCACGGAGGCCAGCATCTACCGGCTGATCGAAGACGCCATCCCTGGATTCCTGCAGAACGTTTACGTGCCGTCGGCCGGAGGCGGCAAGTACCTCGCCATTCTTCAGGTCAAGAAGCGGCGGCCCAACGACGAAGGCATGCAACGCCAAGCGGCATTGGCCGCTTTCACGGCTTTCTCGGAACTGAAGCACGTGATCGTGGTGGACGAGGACGTGGACATCTACGACCCCACCGACGTCATGTGGGCCATGACCACCCGTTACCAAGGCGACGTCGACACCATCTTCATCCCGGGCGTACGCGGCCATTCGCTGGATCCCTCGGGTACCCCCGAATACAACCAGTTGCTCAAAGGTCCTGGGATCACCTGCAAAACCATCTTCGACTGCACAGTGCCCTGGTCGCTCAAAGAACGCTTCCAGCGGTCGCCTTTCCTTGACGTAGACCTCGAGAAATATCGCATTCGTGAGGTGAAGGGCCCCTTGGGGCTGTAGACTGGGGCAGAGCCATCGGGATCACGGGTTCTTGACACCTGCCGCCTCCTGTGATTGACTTCACAGTGAAATCGAGAACAGCATAAGGACAGCCGGCCGAGCCCCGGTTATAAGTCCGCATAACACCTAACCAAGGGTGAAGCGTAGGAAAGGTGCCGTGGCTTTGAGCAGAAACGAGGACCAGCGGGTGTCGCTGCACACCGTTGAGCGACTCAGCGTCTACCGACGTAAGCTGGAGGAGTTGAGCCATGAGGGTGTCGAGTTCGTTCACTCGCACCAGCTTGCCACTATGGTCGGAGTCACCCCTGCCCAATTGCGCAGAGACTTGGCCAGTTTTGGTAGTTACGGGAACATCGCTCGTGGCTACGAAGTAGCCAAGATGATCACCACCATCAGCCGCATCCTCGGCACTGACAAGCTCCAGAACGTGGGGCTCGTGGGGGTAGGCGACCTGGGCCGGGCCCTCTTGTCGTATCGGGGGTTCGAGGAGAGAGGTTTCCATATCGCTGCGGCTTTTGACATCGATCCCGCCAAAGTGGGCAGACTGTTCGCCGGCCGGCGTTGTTACCACCTAGACGAGCTGGAGCCGGTCATTGCCCAATCGAACCTCCGCATCATGGTCTTGGCTTCGAGACCAGAGGGGTTGCAGGACATCATCGACCGGGCCGCCGCCGCCGGAGTGCGGGCCTTCCTCAACTTCGTGCCTAGGACGACCGTGACTCCCCCCGGCTGCTTCATCGAGCGGATCGACATCTCGGCGAAGTTGGAGAAACTGTCGTTCTTGGTGAAGCAGCAAGAGCAATGCACGTGACCAGACACAGGTACATGACCACACAAAGACACACGACCACACACAGTTGACAGATTTGGCCGGCTGAGATCCGGCGGGGTGAGGAAAAAGCCATGGAGACCAAGAAGATACTGGTAGTGGATGATGACCGCGACCTGGTGCTGTCGATAGAGACTTTCCTGCGCGCTCGCGGTTATGAGGTGGCGACAGCCGCGAACAGCAAAGAAGCTTACGAGCGCATCGTGGAGTTCAAGCCCCACCTGATCGTGCTCGACGTCATGATGAACTATGAAGAAGAGGGTATGGTCCTGGCCAGCGCCCTCAAGACGGACGGACCCACTCATTCCATCCCCATCTTGATCCTGTCTGGTTTTACCGCTCAGAAAGAGGCGCGGGAGAAGGTCCTGGCCTCGCTTCAAGGGCAAGATTGGCCTGCTGACAGCTTCATGCAGAAGCCGGTGCGGTTGGCTGAGCTGGCCGACCGCATCCAGGTCCTCTTGGCTCGAGCAGAAGCGGCCCGCACTCCCTGGCCGATCGGGGAGCCTGATGCGAAAGACAACGACTGAGGGTGAAGGCAGACTACTGGCACGCCTTGACATGCGGATCGCATAACACTGGGTCGAGGCCCCTGGCCGGCAATGACATCATCTTACTCAGCCGCGATGGAAGCGATCATCACCACCATCAAGCAGAACTGCCGGCGCTGTTACACATGCGTCCGAGACTGCCCGGCCAAAGCCATCCGCATAGAAGAAGGCCAGGCCTCAGTAGTGGCCGAGCGCTGCATCAGCTGCGGGAACTGCACCCTGGTGTGCTCACAGAGGGCTAAGGCGTACCGAAGCAGTATCGAGGCCGTGCAGGTCTTGCTCCAGGCTGGAGGCCCCCTAGCCGCCTTGCTGGCACCCTCGTTTCCTGCCGCTTTCGCCATGCCGCCAGGTCAGGTGATAGAGGCTGTCCGCAGGCTGGGTTTCACTTACGTGGTCGAGGTGGCTTACGGGGCGGACGAGGTTAACAAGGCCTGCAGAGACTACTTGCGTGGACACCCCTCGGGAGTCCACATAACCAGCGCCTGTCCGGCAGTGGTGGAGTATGTCCGCAAGTACCATCCGGAGCTTACGTCGCGCATCATGCCTATCGTGTCACCGATGGTCGCCACCGCCCGGGCTGTCAAGGCACGCTATGGCCAGGAAGTCCGTTGCGTCTTCATCGGCCCTTGCGTCGCGAAGAAGGCCGAGATACTCGACGGTGAGGTAGCAGGAGTCGTTGATGCGGTATTGACGCTGACCGAGCTTAAGGCCGTCTTCGACTCCCGGGGCATCGACCCGGCCACCACCGCCCCAGGTACTTTCGACCCCCCTTGTGCCGGAAAGGCCCGCCTCTACCCTATCCCGGGCGGGTTGTTCGAGAGCGCCGATATCGGTGAGGGCATGCTTGATCCTCGGCTTATCGTAGTGAGCGGCAAAGATGAGGTGATCGAGACCTTGGCGGGCCTTCCCCCTGATGGCGAGGAGCCACTGCTTGTCGAGGCGCTCATGTGTAACGGCTGCTACAGGGGCCCAGGCATCAGCTCCGAGGAGCCCGGCTCCCTGCGTCGACGCCGGGTCGCGGAGTATGCGGCCGAGAGTCTTCGCCGACAGCACAAAGAAGCACAGGCGGACAGCTCCCGAACAGTAGCTGCCGCCTCACAATCCACGCCGGCCCCTTTCTTGTCGGGACAAGCCCAGTCAGAGGCTGCTTTGCCCGATCTTTCCCGCTCGTTCCAGCCTCTCGATCAACGTCTACCCCAACCCACCGAAGAGGAGATCCGTGACATCCTGGCCCGCACCAACAAGTTCTTCCCCCAGGACGAACTCAACTGCGGAGCCTGCGGCTACCCCACCTGCCGAGCCAAAGCGGTCGCCGTCTATGCAGGTCTGGCCGAAGAGAGCATGTGCCTGCCGTTCATCATCGAACAGGCGGAGCGGGTCTGTCACGAACTGCACGTGCCCTGGAGCAATCTCCGGGACATCCACAGCCACCTCATAAACAGTGAGAAGCTCGCCTCCATGGGGCAGATGGCGGCAGGCGTAGCCCACGAGCTCAACAATCCTCTCAGCACTATCCTGCTCTACGTCCATATCCTGGAGCGCAAACTTCGGGACAGAGAAGCCCTTGCCCCAGAGTTGGAGCACGACCTGAAGCTGATGGCCGAGGAATCAGCTCGCTGCAAGAAGATCATCGGAAGCTTGCTCGAATTCGCCCGCCAGAGTCGGGTGCGCATCGAGACAGTCTTGGTCCCCGAACTGGTCGTCTCGGCCGTGGAAGCCACGCCTTGCGATCCTGGTAGCGACTCCGACTGGCAGGTCAAGATAGCAGTGGACGTCACCCCCGGTCTCAAAGCCGACCTTGATCGCGATCAGATGACCCAGGTACTCATCAACCTCATCAAGAATGCGCTGGAAGCCATGGAAGGCCGCCAGGGCACCATCCGGGTGAGCGCCCATCCTGTACCTGATACGGGCAAGATCCGCTTCAGCGTGGCCGACCAGGGGGCGGGCATACCCGAGTCGGCGCGGGACAAGGTGTTTCAGCCCTTTTTCACCACCAAGAGCATCGGCAAGGGTACCGGCTTAGGTCTGCCCATCTCTTACGGTATCGTGAAGATGCACAACGGCAACATCTGGTTCGACTCGGAGCCGGGGGTAGGCACCACCTTCTACGTGGAGATACCGGCCAGACGTTCCGGTGTGGAGAGGACTCTGAAATGACCCTCCAGCTGACCAGTGCCTTGGACACACTCGGAGATAGGGATTGGGGGGGCGGCCGTGACTGATGCCTACAGCAGTCGCGCCCGCATCCTGGTTGTGGACGACGAGTACGGCGTGCGTTCGGCCGTCCGCCAGATATTGGAGCTCGAAGGCTACGAGGTGGCCGAGGCCGCCACCGGCGCCGAGGCTCTGGCCCTTCTCGAGGAGCAGGCCCTTTCCGAGGAGCAGGCCCTTTCCGAGGAGCAGGCCGCGCAGCCGACGCCCACGCAGTTCGACATCGTGCTTCTTGACTACCGTCTGCCCGACACTGATGGACTTTCCCTCCACAAGGAGATCTTGGCGCGTGGCCATCAGCCCATGACCTGCATGATCACCGCGTATGCCGACATCGACCTGGCTTGCGCGGCGACCTTTCAAGGGATCGACTTCTTCCTGGCCAAACCCTTCCTGCCCGACGAGCTGCTCGAGGTCATCGAGACGCTGTCGGAGCGTCTCCAGGCCCGTCTGGAGGCTGAGCGCCTGCGCCAAGAGCACGAAGCCAACCTCCTGGCCCTGGCCGAAGAGAAGACGCAGACCCGCCTACTCATTTCTTCGTTACGGGACGCTGTCCTGGTGGTCAACCGGGAGGGAGAGGTCGTCCTTGCCAACGAGGCCATGACCGACCTCCTCGGGACTACCGAGGAGGCCCTGCTGCTCCGCCCCGTGGGAGATGTCCTGCGAGGCACGCCTCTGGCATGGCTTCTAGCCGACTTGGAAGCCCCGCGCAAAGACCGCACGGTGGGCCAGCTCCTCTGGGCGGAAAGGACCTTTGCCTCCAGCATCGTGACCTTCCGCGGAGAGGACGGGACAGCCCGGGGGCGCATCCTCACCCTGTCGGACATCACGGAGATAAGGCGTCTGGCCATGGAGAAGGAGCGCTTCATCAGGACCATGGTCCATGAGCTCAAATCTCCCCTCGGCGCGGTGCGCAGCCTCATCGAGGTGACCACTGACAAGAGCCTGGGTGACGACCTTGACTCTTATCTGCCCCTCCTTCGTCGAGCGGAGGAACGCATCGACGGGCTGGTGAGACTGATCAACGACCTGTTACTGCTCTCCCGCAGTGAACAAGCCCAAGCCCCTGGGGAGCCCCAGCTGGTCGAGATCCCGCCGGCAGTGAGTGCCGCTCTCGCCGCCTTGGCTGAGCCCATAGCCGCCCGCAACCTCAGCGCGAGCGCCGAGCTGGAGCCCGATCTTCCCTCTGTGCTCCTACCGCCCGACGACCTCGACCTTATCCTGGCCAACCTGCTGGGCAACGCGGTGAAATACAACCGGGAAGGAGGCTCCGTGAAGCTGCGCGGTTATCGCCAGCACCAGTGGGTGCGTCTGGACATCGAGGACACCGGCGTGGGCATCGCCCCAGAAAACCTGGACCGTGTCTTCACCGAGTTCTTCCGCGAGAAACGTCCAGAGACCCAAGAGCTCGAAGGCAGCGGCCTGGGCCTTGCCATCGTCAAGCGTCTTGTCGAACGAGCCGGCGGACGGGTGCAGGTGAGCAGCCGTCAAGGGGAAGGCTCCACTTTCACTGTGCTACTGCCGGCCTAGGGATTGCTGAAGTAACAGGGCTGATCGCGGGCCCGTCGGGAGCTGGCCGCGACAACCCGGTAGCATGCATCCGGTCCGGTGCTGGTTGCGCTCGTCGCCCTTGTGGCCCTTACTGCTGCAGGCGTGGCGCCGGCTTCCCCACTCGCATCCTGCCGGCGGCCCGGCTCGGGGGCTGCTTGGGCTCGCCCTTCCGCTTCAGGCGGAAGAGCCCCATCCCCGGCCACCACCAGTTGACGCTGCCCAGGTAAGCCATCACTGCCGGAAGCAGGGTGAGGCGGATGAGCAAGGTGTCCACGATGATGGCAAGAGCGATGCCCAGCCCGAGCATCTTGGTCTCGCCGATGCTAGTGAAGACAAAGGCCCCGGTCACGATGACCACCAGGAGAGCAGCGCTCACGATGATGCGACCCGTGCGCACCAAACCCGTGGTCACGGCGTCATGGTTGTCGCGAGACCGCCGCCACCTCTCATGCATGCGTGTCAGCATGAAGACGGCGTAGTCCATGGTGATGCCAAAAAGGATGCACAGGATCACCACCGGCAGAATGGCGTCGATGGCCCCAGTGGAAGTGAAGCGCAGTATCTTCTCGAAGGTGGTGCCCTGGAACACGAGGACCAGAAGGCCGTAACTCATGGCGATGGTGAGCAGGTTGAGCACGACGGCGAGCACCGGTAGGACTACGCTACGTAGCAGCACCACAAAGACCACCAGGGTCGTGAGGACCACCCACACGATCACCCAGGGGAAGTACGCCCGTAGCTCGTTGAAAAAGTCGTATCTGTAGACGGCCTCCCCGGCCACGTAGGCCGTATAGCCGCCCGGGGTGGGAGTAGCCAGGAGCTGTTCGACCAGAGCCTGACTGGAATCGGACCCCGGCACGTCGTCACTTACCACCCGGAACAGCACCGCATCTTCGGTCACCGAGGACTTGATCAGTTGTTTGAACTGTTCGAGCTGTTGGGCAGTGATGGCAACCCCGCTGGGAAGACTGATGCCTTCCTGGGGCACTACGAAGCCATCGGGATCGTTGAGAAGCTGCTCGAACTGAGGCCACAGAGCAGCCAACGCCGTAGAGTCCTCCAGACCACCCAATGTGAAGGGACTGATCACCGAGGCCACGCCCGGCAGCTGGTTCAACTGCTGGCCATAGAAGAACAGAGTGCCTGCCCGCACCATGTCGATACCCTGACCATCATCCCAGGTGAGCAGCACCGAGGTGGGAGAGAGAGCTTCCCGGGCGAATTCGCGGTCTAGTATCTCTAGACCTTGACGTGACTCCGCACTGGGGGGAAGAGTGGTGGCCGAGGTCATCTCGGTCTTTAGAGTCACCGCCGGTCCAGCCAGTAGCCCGATGAGGACGACCGCTACCACGATGGAGATCCAGGGTCGCCGCAGCACCAGCTTGGCCCACCGCTGCCAGTTGCGGGCCTCCCTCGCTTCATGCAATCGGATGACCGCCAACGAGTCGACCCGACGGCCCAGGACGCTGAGCAGTGCCGGAATGAAAGTGATGGTAGCAAGCACCGAGAAGAAGACCACCAGCGCTCCCCCTATCCCCAGCGAACGGAGACCAGGCGAGGGGAAGAAGCAGAGAGCTACCACTCCTACCATCACCGCCGCCCCGCTGAAGAACACTGAGCGTCCTGCCCGGGCGGTGGTCACGACCACGGCCTCTTTGACCGTGGCCCCCTTGTGGAACTCCTCTCGGAAACGCGACACCATGAGGAGGGCATAGTCGATGGCTACAGCCAGGCCCAGCAGGGTGGCCGTGTTCATGGCAAAGATCGACATCTGGGTGGCTTGACCCAAGAGATACATGCCGCCCAAGGTCACGGTGACCGCCAACCCCCCGGTGATGACCGGCAGCGCCGCCGACACCAGGCTCCCGAAGACGAAGAGCAGGGCCACCAGGGCCACAGGCAGCCCGTACAGCTCCACCCGGCGCAGGTCCCGGAAGGAGTATTCAGTCAGATCGGCGTTCACGGCCGGCTCCCCGGTCACGTAGGCGGTGAGACCGGTGTCCTTCAGCAGTCCTCGTATCTGGTCCACGTGGGACTGCACCTCGCTCATAGGGGTGGAGAAGTTGAGCACGGCTACCGAGCTCTTGCCGTCACGAGAGATGAACTGCGAGCTCAGCGTGTTGCTGTAGGTGAGGACGTTCTCTAAACCCGGCAACCGCGCCGCGGTCAGATCTTCCAGAGCCTTCTTCTCAGCCGCCTGGAACTCAGGACTGGTCGCCTCCAGAGTGTCGCTCTTGAACACTATAAGCAGGTTGGTCGATCCTTGGTCGAACTTCTCGGCGATCAGCCTGGCGGCTTGTTGCCCGGGAGCCTCGGGATTTCCGAAGCTACCCCGGAGCACTTCCCCCAGCCAGGGTGTCGCCACCACGCTGACCCCGAACAAGATGATCCAGATACCGATGACCAGCCATCTGAATCGATACGAGAATCTGCCTAACGCTTGGAACATCTGCTACCTCCGGCCTGTGAGCAACTCCACAAAGGCCTCTAGTACACGCCGCGGGTCTGCGGAGACTTCCGCGGCTACTTCCGACAAATCCACTCCGGCGATGGTGACCATCCCGTGCACCAACGCCCATACTCCATAAGCCATCTCCTGGGTGGAAAGTGGCACGGGGGGTTTGAAAACTCCTTGCTCGACCCCCTCCCGGAAGGTCTCCCCGATAAGACGCGCCAGTCCTTGCCCTACCGCCTTGCCGCTCGAGGGCGGCAGATCCAGAGAGGTAGAGAGCAACATGCAACGCAGGTCCACCGGGTTGTCGCGCGCGAACTCCATGTAGGCCATGCCCAACTCCGCCACCCGTTTGTCAGGCGGAAGGTCGGTCGGCACCCGTCGCACATAGGCCTCCAGGCGCTCGAAGCACTCGGCAAAGAGAGCGGCTATGAGCTCGTCGCGGTTGGAGAAGTAGGTGTAGAGCGCGGCGGGGCTGAAATCAGCCCGCCGCGCAACCTGCCTGAGACTCAGGTCCTCCGGCCCCACCTCCAGAAGCAGCTCCCGGGCCACATCGAGGATCTCGGTGCGTGTGTGAAGACGCCGCCGTTCACGGCGAGACAGGCGCGGAGGATCGTTGGCGATGATGTCCTTGGGTTCCGTGGAATCCATCTTTCTTCAGGTCCCTCGTTTCCGAACACGCAATGTTCAATAGAACGGGGGACATATTCTTGAACACTGTTCATGGTCCGCGATTGCGCGGCATGATAGCACTGCGACGGCCGCCTGCCAAGGGGAGCTATCAGCGTCGTCCGCCCGGGAGCTCTACCGACGACGCCCGCCCGGACCGGTTCCCACAATGCGACCGATGGCCTCGATACGCCCCCTCAGGCAGCTATGGCACATGTCCGCGGTCTCGTTGATGCAGGCCTTATTGGGATAGATCTCGTAAAGGACCCGGTATTCCGGCGAAGTCAAGTTGGGCATGACGATGTTCGCCCCGCGCATAAGTCCCAGCTCTCGCCCCGACTCCTTGTTAACGGTAGCAAGAGCGGTGGTGCTAGGAATGTTGGCTTGGGGACAGAGCAGTCGGGTGAGCGCGATGACCTTGTACACCATGAGTTCGTCAGCTGGCACCTGCTCGTTCTTCTCTGACCGCGATGCGTTCGCTCCCGCTCGCCTGTGCTCCTTTGCGCTCGAGTGTGCACCCCCGGGGTCCCCAGACATGACGGCGGTCTTTCCCAGCGGAGTGTTCGGATGGGCTATATAGGGACCCACTCCGATCATGTCTAGGTCGAGGTCACGGAAGAGTAAGATGTCATTGGCCACGCTCGCGTAAGTCTGACCGGGTATGCCCACCATGATGCCACTTCCGATCTCGTAGCCCAGCTCACGCAAGCGAAGCAGCAGGGCGATGCGATCCGAGGGATGGCTGGCTGCGGCGCTCTGCCGCGGCCCCGGTGGATGGATGGCCGTATAGAGAGCCGGATCAGAGGTCTCGAAGCGTAACAGGTAGCGGTCCGCTCCGGCCTCCCGCCAGGCCACTAGGTCGGCCTCCGGCCGCTCGCCCAAGCTGAGGGTCACCGCCAGACCGGTCCGACCCTTGATCTTGCGCACCAACTCGGCTACCCACTCACGGGTGAGTCCGTAGTCTTCGCCCGCCTGCAGCACGACCGTACCGTAGCCGTAGGCCAAGGCCTTCTCTGCGCAGACGAGAACCTCGTACTGCGTCATGCGATAGCGGGTGAGCACACGATTCTCCGCCCGCAGACCGCAGTACCAACACTGCCGAACACAGTGGTTGGAAATCTCGATGAGCCCTCTCAGATGAACAGCATCGCCCACGTGGCGGCGGCGGGTCTGGTCCGCCTCGCGCCAGAGCTCCTCCAGCTGCTCGGGATCGTCTTCTTTGAGCCAAGCCAGCAGCGAATCACGATCTACCGGCGCGGCGGTCCCCCTACTACCCCCGCCAGCGGAAAGTCCGCCACACCCCGTCAGCCCAGCCGTTTCCCGCGCCGGGGACCGCGGATTCATCCCGCCACCTCCTGCCTCTGAGCCAGGCTCCCCAGCCCAAGCCGGTCGCCGCTCGTTGCCGCCGTCTTCCAGCCGCGCACCAACTCCAAGGCCGCCGGGAAGGGCTCTAGCGCCCGTTCGAAGATGCCCAGGCTGTAGGCGATGGCAAGTCCGTAGTTGGTGATGGGCACGCCGGCCTGCTTGCAGCGCAAGATGCGGGTCAGCATGGCCCGACGGTTGAAGGTGCAGGCCCCGCAGTGGATGACCATCTGGTAGGGGGAAAGGTCTTCAGGAAAATCGTGTCCCTGGACCGTTTCGAACTCCAACCTCCCCCCGACGTACTGGTTGAGCCAGCGCGGAATCTTCACCCGGCCGATGTCGTCGGCGATGGGGTGATGGCTGCAGGCTTCGGAAATGAGCACCCGGTCACCCGGCTTGAGCTTCTCCAACGCCAGAGCTCCTTCCACTTGGGTGGTAAGGTCACCTTTGAAGCGGGCGAACAGGATGGAGAAGCTGGTCAGAGGCACCCCGCTCGGTGTATCGGCCGCCACTTTGAGGAAAGCTTGAGAGTCGGTGACCACCAGGCGAGGAGGTTCTTTGAGTTTGGCGAGAGCAGTCCGGAGCTCCCGCTCTTTCACCACCAAGGCCATGGCATCGGCGTCGAGCAAGTCCCGGATAGACTGCACCTGGGGAAGGATGAGGCGCCCGCGAGGAGCCTCTTTGTCCACGGGGACGACCAGGACAGCCAAGCCGTCCGGCCCCACCAGGTCGGAGAGGATAGCGGGGTTCTCGATGAAGTGCTCAGGGGCGCTCTCCAAAAGCGCCCGCCGCAGATCGAGAAGACCTTCGCGCCGCAAGGCAGAGACGGCCACCGTGCGTACCTTGAGCCCTGCTAGACGCTCCGCCGTAGCCAGAGGCACAGCCGCTCTGCCATCGACGGTGTCGATCTTGTTGAAGACCGCCACCGCGGGTACCTGTCGCTGTCTGAGCTCTTCTAGGATCTGGTCCTCGAACTCCCCCCATTCCCCGGCCTCGGTTACGATGACGCCAAGGTCGGTGCGATCGAACACTTGCATCGTGCGGCGGGCCCGCAGCTCTCCCAGGGCCCCCACATCGTCGATCCCCGCGGTATCGATGAAAAGTACCGGGCCTAGAGGCAGGAGCTCCATGGGCTTCTCGACCGGGTCGGTCGTGGTACCCGCTTGGTCGGAGACGATAGAGACCTCTTGCCGCGTGATGGCATTGAGCAGGCTCGATTTGCCGACATTCCGGCGACCGAAGAAAGCGATGTGCAGCCGCATCCCGCGGGGAGTGTCGAGAAGACTCATGAGTCCACCATCCTGGGTAGGTCAGCCTCTTGCGCCTGGCGGCCGGCGGGGGGCTCACAAGAGCCCACTCCCCCCTCGGCCACTGTGTCGCCCAGCTGAGCGGCTCCACCCCGGCCGGGGGCCTTCTGGTATGACATCCGCGGCAACATCTGCGGCATGCCCAGTCGGGTGACCGCCTCAGGGGACAGCAGTTGGTCCACAGTCTCGGGAGAAAGGAAGCCTTCTGCCACCGCCGTCTCCCGGATACTTCTGCCGGTCTGGCGCGCTCGCGCTACGAGAGCGGAAGTCCGCTCATAGCCCAGCGCGGGGAGAAGAGCGGTGGCCGCGGCGGTCGAAGATTCGACATGAGCGCGGCAGCGTTCCTCGTCAGCCTCGAGGCCTTCCACGCAGTGGCGGCGGAGGATGTCGCAACTGTTCGTGAGCAGCCGCAGGGAGTCAAGCAGGCAGGCGGCGATGAGGGGCAGGAAAGGATTGAGGTCGAGATTACCGGCGGCCGCCGCGGCGGCGATGGCCTGGTCGTGACTCATGACCAGCATGGCCGCTTGCGCTACTGCCTCAGGGATGACCGGGTTGACCTTGCCCGGCATGATACTGGAGCCGGCCTGCCGCTCCGGCAGCCTGATCTCGCCCAACCCGGCTTCGGGGCCGGAGGAGAGCAGCCGCAGGTCGTTACTGATCTTGAGCAAGGTGGTGGCACACGCCTTGAGAATCCCCGAGACCTCTACAAAGACGTCTGCGTTCTGGGTTGCCTCCACCAGGTTCTCGGCCCGCGCAAAGCCGATGCCAGTCAGCTCACGAAGCGTATCGACCACGCGGAAGATGTACTGGCGCGGTGCCCCCAGGCCGGTGCCCACGGCTGTCCCGCCAAGATTGACCACCCGCAGTCTCTCCTCACACTTGTAGACCCGCCAGCGGTCCCGGCTGAGTGCCTCTGCGTAGGCGCCCATCTCCCGGCCCAAGGTGATTAGAACAGCATCTTGCAGTTCGGTGCGCGCCACCTTGACCACGTGAGCGAACCGTTGCTCCAAAGTCTGGAAGGCTTCTTGCAGGGCGACCAGCTGGTCCTCCAGGCGATGTAGCTGGAGGATGGCAGCCAGCCGCAGTGCAGTGGGGTAGGTGTCGTTGGTCGACTGGTGAAGGTTGAGGTCGTCCAGGGGGGAGACCCGGTCGTAGTTGCCGGGCGGCTCGCCCAGAAGTTGCAGGGTCCGGTTTGCAAGCACTTCGTTGACATTCATGTTAGTACTGGTACCCGCCCCGCCTTGAAGCAGGTCCACCACGACATGCTCCGTCAACTTCCCCTCCGCCATCTCGCGGCAAGCGCGCTCGATGGCGTCCGCTTTCGCCGGGTCGTCAGCCCAGGCGCCGAGGCCCCGGTTGGTGACAGCACACGCCAGTTTGACCACACCATAGGCAGTGACAAACTCTGCTGGGACCGGCCGGCCAGCCAGGGGAAAGTTCTCCAGAGCCCGCACGGTGTGGATCCCGTAAAGAGCCTCTGTCGGAACCTCCCTCTCCCCGAGCAGATCGCGCTCGACGCGGATGCCGCGGGGCCAGGGCTGCGCCAGTTGCACGGCCACGGCGCGCAAGTCCGTCGCGCGCAGGTCCGCGCCCGCCTCGCGCAGGTCGTTCACCTTCGCGATGCCTGCCGACTCAGACGTAGACATCCCTGTCCCCCGCGCGGACCTTCTCGATAAGTCGCTCCGCCACCTTTCTTTCGGCCGGACTCATCTGGGCGAGTTCGGCCGCCACTCTTGCTTCGCCGACCTCGCGCGTCTCGGGCGTAGCGAAGTCAAGGAGATACTCCATGAAGGTCGAGAGAGCGTTCGGCCCGCACATGTGCTTGATATCACCGGGCTTGGCCAGCTCCATGAAGTCCTGACCGGTGCGACCCACCCGGTAGCAAGCCGTGCAGAACGAGGGCGTATAACCGAGCTGGGCCACGTCTCTGATGACCTCGTCGAGGCTGCGGTGATCGCCCAACTGGAATTGGGCCGCATCGAACTCCTCGTCCTCAGCGTAGCCGCCCGGGTTGGTCCGGCTCCCCGCCGAAATCTGCGAGACCCCCAGGGCGAACGTCTCCCGGCGGATGTTGGGCGTCTCCCGGGTCGACATGATGATGCCTGTGTACGGCACGGCCAACCGGAGAATAGCCACGATCTTGCGGAAGTCCACATCAGACACCGGATAGGGCGGATGACTGGCCAGGTCGGAACCTACCGCGGGCTCGAGCCTGGGTACACTGATGGTATGCGGCCCGACGCCATAGGTCTCCTCCAGGTGGCGGATGTGCTGAAGGAGGGCCAGGATCTCGAAGCGCCAGTCGAAAAGCCCGAAGAGCACCCCGATGCCCACGTCGTCGACCCCCGCCTGCATAGCCCGGTCGGGGGCAGTTATACGGTAGTCGTAGTCCCGCTTCTTGCCCGCCACGTGCATCCGGGTGTAGGTCGGGCGATGGTAGGTCTCCTGGAAGATCTGGTAGGTGCCTATGCCGACCGCTTTGAGCTCCTTGAACTCGTCCACGCTCAGGGGCGCGATGTTCACGTTCACCCGACGGATGCGTCCTTGGGGTCGGCGGACAGAGTAGACCGTCTCGATACTCTTGAGCACATAGGGGAAACCTTCGCGGGGATAGGCCTCCCCCGCCACCAGCAGGACCCGCTTATGCCCCTGGTCGATGAGGAGCTCGACCTCCTGCCGGATCTCATCCTGGGTGAGAGCCCGGCGTCTGATAGCCTTGTTGCGGGCGCGGAAAGCACAGTAGAGGCACTCATTGCCGCACAGGTTAGAGATGTAGAGAGGAGCGAAAAGGACCAGCCGGTCACCGTAGATCTGCTCCTTCACCTGCCTGGCAGCGGCGAACAGCTCCCCCAGGAGCTCGGAGTCACTGATCTGGGCAAGAGCGGCCACCTCCTCCTCGTCCAAGCCTTTGAGTTGCAAAGCCTTGGCGATGACCTTGCGCACATAAGCGGCGTCGCGACTGGTGGCTTCGCGCAAGACTGCGAAGATGCGTTCCTCATCTATGAGCACCACCCCGCCGTTCCGCTGAAGCGCTTCGGCGTCCTTAGCACTCCCGGATTCGGCCTCGCCTTCGGCAGCAGCCCCGCGACCGCCGGTCACAGCCACTTTCTCCGCCCGGCCCACCCCAGCTCCAGCCGCCGGTAGGCGGTGGACATGACGGCGGACGAACTCAGCCACCTTCTCCAAGGTCTCCCCGGCCACCGCGTGCTCCACAGCGCAAGCCTCTTGCGTGGCTTGCTCGGTCGGCAGACCCAAGATGTCAGAGAAAAGATGTACAAAGAGCTCATGTCTGTCCAGCAACTCGTTGGCCACTTGCCAGCCGGACTCGGTCAATTCGACGGCTCCGTAGTTCTCGTGTTCCACCAGACCGCGACGCGCAAGCTGCGCCACCGCTTCCGAGGCCGTGGGCACTTTGACGCCGCGGTCCGCGGCGATGTCGGTCACCGTAGCTCGGCCTTTCGCGAGGAAGAGTGAGGCGGCCGACTTGAGGTAGTCCTGCATGCGGGGAGGCAGATCGCCTATGGCCACTCTGTGCGGGATCGCTGACGGCCCGGCCGCGTCAGTTGGCGCTGGATATCGTGGGGTCAACTCCAGACCTCCAGTCTACTTAGGACCTCCTAAGTAAGGGCAGCCTAAGTATAACGCGTGCTGTGAAAATGTAAACAGTGTTGGGTGGGTGCGGGCCTAGTAGTCAGTGCGGGTCCGCCCCCGTAGACGGCCACTTGCATGCGCTCAATGGGTCCGAGGGGGTCTTGCTCACTCCGGCCTCAAGGTTCATAGTGTCCCGGATGGATTTCAACGACGAGCCTAACCCCAAGTCACTTCAGCCGCAGACCCCCGGGCCGCGCACCGCGGCCCGGAATCCGGTGCCCGCAGCCAATGTCCCTCCGTCTGGAGCTGCAGGTCGCAGACTCCCTCCTCGGGTGCTCCTCATCTGCTCGCTCGCCAACTGGCTGGCCGCCTTCATGACCACCTCCATCAACATCGCGCTGCCGACCATCCAGACCGAGTTCCAGCTGGGAGCGGTAGCCCTGGGCTGGCTGCCTCTGGTCTACGTGTTG
>CAKZRW010000119.1 GCA_937148845.1 uncultured Actinomycetes bacterium
CCCACGCGTGTGGGGGTGAACCGCAATTTTGCCCAGAGCATGCCAAACTGGAGGCGTTGTCCCCACGCGTGTGGGGGTGAACCGTGATTACCCTCACCCGCAACCAGGTAGTGGGCGTTGTCCCCACGCGTGTGGGGGTGAACCGCGGTTGAGCTTGGATTTGCTGATGGCATACTGTGTTGTCCCCACGCGTGTGGGGGTGAACCGGAGGGCGAGACACATGACGACCTACGCAGTATGTTGTCCCCACGCGTGTGGGGGTGAACCGTAAAGCGGCCGGTCCGTCTGCTAGAGGCGGACGTTGTCCCCACGCGTGTGGGGGTGAACCGTACCAGATCAGCTACAACACCGACTGGAGCCCGTTGTCCCCACGCGTGTGGGGGTGAACCCGCTCTTTGTGGTATGTAATGCCGCCACGTACCGTTGTCCCCACGCGTGTGGGGGTGAACCGGTTCGCTGAATTCCACTCTAGAGGCGTGTTGTCATTCATGTGCACTGATCGTTGACCCGGAGAAACCCGCCAGACCTGAGTAACGCGGGGGCCGCACCTGGGGCAACGTGGGCAGAAGTCGCAACTGCGAAACTTGCATGTCTATTGTAAATCTAGCTGCGGATGAAGAGACCTGACCACGAACAAGACTCTTGCCTGAGCCAAATACAGTGGTGGCCAGCCAGCCCGCGGCAATGAAAAAGCCCGGCGGCCTTGCGGCCGCCGGGCCTACAGCGGGGTGGCTGTCTAGAGGATGGAAAGGTAGCGATCGACCTCGTACGGGGTGACCAGGGCCTTGTAATCGTTCCACTCCTGCCGCTTGTTGCGGATCAAGTAGTCGCACACGTGGTCACCCAGGGCTTCCCGGACAAACGTGGACTTCTCGAACTCCTGGAGCGCCTGGTAGAGGTCTTCGGGGAGCGAGTCGATACCCGCCTCGGCTCGCTCGGCGGCAGTCATCTCGTAGATGTTGTTCGCGGCTTCGGGTGGCAATTCCAGGCCTTTCTCGATGCCGTCGAGTCCAGCAGCCAGCATGGCTGCGAACGCCAAATAGGGGTTGCAAGCAGGGTCAGGGTTGCGCAGCTCTACCCGAGTGGCCGCTTCCTTGCCTGGTTTGTAGAGGGGGACCCGCACCATCGCTGAGCGGTTACGACGCGACCAGCAGATGTACACCGGGGCCTCATATCCTGGCACGAGGCGCTTATAGGAATTGACCCACTGGTTTGTGACCAGGGCTATCTCCTTGATGTGCGCAAGCAGACCAGCGACGTATGACTTGCCAACGGCTGACAGGTGACATTCATCGTTCGGGTCAAAGAAGGCGTTACGGTCGCCTTTGAACAGAGACTGATGCACATGCATGCCTGAACCGTTCACCCCGAACATGGGCTTGGGCATGAAGGTCGCGTAGACTCCGTGGGCTGCCGCGATCTCCTTGACCGTCAGGCGATAGGTCATGACCTGGTCGGCCATGGTGAGGACGTCTTTGTAGCGCAGGTCGATCTCGTGCTGCGAAGGAGCCACCTCATGGTGTGAATACTCCACCTGTATCCCCATGGCCTGCAGGGCGTTGATCGTATCGCGTCGGAGATCGCTGCCGGCGTCGAGGGTAGTCAAGTCAAAGTACCCGCCGTGGTCCAGGACCTCGGTTCCGCAACTGTCACGGAAGTAGAAGAACTCGAGCTCGGGGCCCACGTACATGGTGTATCCCATGCCCTGAGCCTTCTCGACTACCTTACGCAGCACGTAACGCGGGTCCCCGGAGAAAGGCGTCCCGTCCGGCAACTTGATGTCGCAGAACATGCGCGCGGTTCCCCCCGCGCCTGCTCGCCAAGGCAACAAGGTGAAGGTGCCGGGATCGGGCCAGGCCACCATGTCGGACTCTTGGATACGGGCGAAACCCTCGATCGAGGAACCGTCGAAGCCCATCCCTTCCTCGAAGGCTCCCTCAAGCTCGGCTGGTGTGATGGCGAAGCTCTTGAGGAAGCCCAAGACGTCGGTGAACCAGAGACGGATGAACCTGATCTGCTTGTCCTCGACGATCCGTAGCACGTCCTCCTTGGTCAGTCTTTCCCCCATGAGCGGCTCCTTTCGTTTCGCTTGTGGGAATTGCTTCTTCTAGTAGGCATAAAGCCTGCCGTATGGCCGTGAAGTATAGGGATAGATTTTGACGAACGGTCTTGCAAGCACCTCGGCTTCAGAAATGTTCATCACTTGGCAGTAGTCATGGATGATCTCGCGGATGCGGGCTTGGTCCTCTGGTCCTGGCTCCTGGTGGCGCACTTCCTTGCCCAGCTGGTGCGGCGCCACGGTGCCTCGGATATACATAACCCCCGCGTGCATCCCCGTGCCGATGTAAGAGCCAACGATGGGATCATCGTTCGGCCCGAGTCCCAGGACCATCACTTCCCCGCCGGCCATGTACTCGCCCAAGAAGTCGCGGGCGTGACCACCGATCACAATAAGCGGGCGGCTGTCACCAAACGCTTTCATGTGAATGCCGACACGATAACCAACGCTTCCCCGCACGTAAACCGAACCGCCGCGCATGCCATATCCAAGCACGTCGCCGGCATCCCCATTGATGATGACCAAGCCGGAGTTCATCGTGTTGGCCACCCCATCTTGGGCGTTGTCGTTGACAATCAGAGTGGGGCCGTTCATGAAGGCGGCGAGGTCGTTACCAGGTACACCGTTCACGATCACCGTCACCCCCCTATAGGCCAGACCAGTACCGATGTAGCGCTGGCCGATGACGTTTTCCAGCACTATTTCACGGGCCCCCTGCTCGATCTCTTCGCGGATCTGTTCGTTGAGCGTCTTGTAGTACACCCCTCGGGCGTCGATGACCACTCGGCCCTGTTGCCGGTGCACTTCGCCTCTGGCAGTGCCGGGCTGCCCTGCTGTCAGGCGGGCCGGTTCGATGCCGGAAGGCCCTCTGCGAGCGGGACCGGTGGGTACCCTGCGCACGGCTGCTGAGTCAGGGGAGAGATTCAGATGTTCACGTGCGTTCATAGCCCAGCCGCCTTTACGCCAAGGATATCCAGCACTGTCTGGTCAAGGCCGAGGCCGCGCAGGCGTTCACGGCTCCCGCGGAGACTCTCGATAGCATTGACACCCAATGCGCCCAGGACCTCCGCGATCTCGTGGGTCCAAGCATGTACTAGGTTGATGAGCTGGGCGGCGCCCCACTCAGGGTCTAGTCGCCGGGTCAACTCTGGCCGCTGGGTACAGATACCCCAGGAGCAGCAGCCTGTGTGGCACTTCTGACACACATGGCAACCAAGGGCGACGAGCGCGGCGGTACCTATGGCACACGCATCGGCGCCGAGAGCGATGGCTTTCACTACGTCGGCCGAGCTGCGAATCCCACCGGCTGCGACGATGGAGGCCCGGTTGCGGATGCCTTCGTCGCGGAGTCGCTGGTCGACGGTGGCCACAGCTATTTCGATGGGGAGCCCTACGTGATCGCGGATTATCGTAGGGGAGGCTCCTGTGCCGCCTCGGAAACCGTCCAGGTAGATGATGTCGGCCCCCGCTCGCACCACTCCGGACGCGATAGCCGCTACGTTGTGTACGGCGGCTATCTTCACTGAGATTGGCTTATAACCCGTGGCTTCTTTCAACGCGTATATCAGTTGACGCAGGTCCTCGATCGAGTAGATGTCATGATGGGGCGCGGGGGAGAGAGCGTCCGTACCCTGGGGGATCATCCGCGTGATGGATACCTGGTAGTCGATCTTCTCGCCTGGGAGATGGCCGCCGATCCCGGGCTTGGCGCCCTGGCCTATCTTAATCTCGACCGCGGCACCAGCTTGAAGGTATGAAGTATCCACCCCGAAACGACCCGAGGCGCATTGGACGATGATGTGGTCCTGGTAGGGCTCCAGGTCAGCATGTAGGCCACCCTCGCCGGTGTTCATGAAGGTGCCCAATTCGACTGCGGCCATGGCCAGAGCCCGGTGGACGTTCAATGAGACCGAGCCATAACTCATCCCCCCGAACATGATGGGGGTCTCAAGTTGAAGTTGGCGATCGAGTTCGGTAACCAGACGATACTTGCTCTTGGGCCCGGCCGCCCGGCTCCCCGCTGCTGCTGGTACCACCTCTAGGTAGTCGGGTTTGCGGCCCAAGAAGGTCCGCATCTCCATGGGTTCGCGCAAGGGGTCGATGGATGGGTTGGTCACTTGACAGGCGTCGAGCAAGAGGTGATCGAAAATGCGAAGATAGGGCTTGTCGTTACCCATGCCTGTCAGAAGCACTCCCCCGGTCTCGGCCTGTTTCCAGATGGCCTTCACCAGCTCGGGGGACATGCTGTCGGACCCTTTGAAGGTTAGATCGTTCCGCTTTACGGTGATGGCACCGCCGGGACAGAAAGTCACACAGCGGTGGCAAGCCGAACACTTGCTGTGGTCGGGGCGGGGTCTTTGCTCCGTCTCGTCCCAGGTGTAGACGTTCCACCCGCATTGCTGCACACAACGACCGCATTGCAGGCAGGCTTCTTTGTCGATGACCACTCTGAACTCGGGGGGTAGGAAGGTCGTGTAGGCCATCAGGTCACCCCCGCTGTGGTGTGGATCTGCGCGATGCGACGCTGCCCAGCGCTTTGCTTAGCCTGCGTCAGGGCCTTACGCCGTCCTTTCTCGCTGACTCTAGCTATGACCGGCTCCCCGGCTTGGGGCATCCAGCTCTCCTCTGGGTGAGGGCAGATCTCCCGGATCGCCGATTCCTCGCTTGCCACGTAGACCACGTCACCGTGCCGTGCCGCCACCAGAGGCCGGAGCTTTATGCGGTCGTTGAGGGCCACCATACCGTCGGCCATACCGAGCACGATCGCAAAAGGACCGTTGAGCAAGGCGGAACCGTAGACCAGGCGCAGAGCGGTGTACAGTCTCCGCTGTTCCTTAGGCATCAAGTCGATGTCTTTCCAAAAGGGACTGGCGAGCGCCTTGCAAGCGATCTCCACTGGGAGGCCGTGCCGCCGCAACATGAGGTCGAACAGGTAGGTCACCACCTCGGTGTCGGTCTGCAGAGAGCACTTGTAACCGAACATCTCGAGGTAACGCCGATTGATGCCGTAGGAGCTGATCTCACCGTTGTGCACGATGGAGTAGTCGAGCAGGGCAAAGGGGTGAGCGCCACCCCACCAGCCGGGCGTGTTAGTCGGAAAACGCCCGTGCCCTGTCCAGGTCCAGCCTTTGTACTCGTCGATGCGGAAGAACTCACCGATCTCTTCGGGGAAGCCGACGCCCTTGAAAGCGCCCATGTTCTTACCCGAAGAAGCCACAAAAGCTCCATCCAGATAGGTATTGATATCCATCACCGTGTGAACGACGTAATCCTCGGCGCTGAGTTGGGTCTCGACGAGCCGTTCTTCGGGGATGTCGAGGAAATAGCGCCATAGGATGGGCTCGTTCTCGATTCCTCGTACAGGCTTCGTGGGGATCGGCTCCTCGATCACCACTTTGAAGTGCTTTTTCAGATAGAACTCGGTGTCATCCTTGGCGACTTCGTCGTTGTAGAGGAGATGAAAGCAGAAGAAGTCTGGCAATTCCGGATAGATCCCGTAGCCGGCGAACCCGCCGCCCAAGCCGTTACCGCGGTCGTGCATCGAAGCCATGGCCCGGACAGCCAGCTCACCACTCATACGCTTGCCCGACTGGTCGCACACGCCCATGAGGCCGCAACCACCCAATATACGTGGCTCAGATTCTTCCCGATAGGCAGGTCGCACACTTCTCATGGCCGCTCCTTCTCCTGAGTCAAGATCCGGCGGAGGGAGTCGAGGCCGTTTGGGGGCAGCTCGGGCAGGCCCAGCTTCAGGCGGGCCGTGGTGCGTCCTGCTCCTAGTGTCCCCGTGGAAAGGAAGTTCTCGAAACTCGAGCGGACGACTGCTGGGGCGGTCTGTCTCTCGTGAGCCAGGCGCCGAAGCTTCTCGAAGACCTTGGCCATGCCTAACCGGCTGTGGCACCGCTCAAGACAAGTCATGCAGTCCAGGCAGTGCCAAGGTTCAGGCCCAGCCAGGATCTCATCGAGGTCACCACTCAGCAGACTAGCCAGGACGCGGGAGGGGACGAAATCTGGCCGGGCGCGAGCCACGGGACAGTCACTGTCACAGGCGCGGCAAGCGGCACAGACTTGTAGGCTGCCAAGATCGAAGTATTCGGAAAGCGCCGCTCGCTGGGACAGCTTACTCTCCCACTTATGGAGGAAGGGCTCTACGCTCACTCTATGCATACCGAGGCCGAGCGTTCGGGGCTCCAGGCCGAAACCGAGGGCGATAAGCTCAGTGATGTACATCACGGGGATCCCGGCGTTCATCGCCTCACGCAGGATGGTGGCTTGGTTCAGATCGAACTGCAAGAAACAGGAAGGGCAGGACACCACAAGAGCATCGACTGCCTGAGCGGCTAAGTCGGCCAGCTTGCTCCTTAGCAGGTCGAGAGAAGCCGACCTGTCACCCATGCGATCCAAGGCGTTGCCGCAACACTGCATCTTGGTCTCATAATCGACCACGGTGCCGCCGAGTGCCCTGACCAGTTGCTCGAACTTGCTGGGAGCGGTAGGGCTATCCCACCTCACAGCAGGGCTAGGACGTAGCAGATGGCATCCGTAATGCACCGCCAGCCGCATGCCCCAGAAGGGCTTGCTGATGCGTTTGCCAAGAGCGACGGGCCCCAGGTCTTCGCTCAGCCACTCCACAAGATGCCAGACGTCTGCGTCGCCTCTGACTTCGAGCCCAGCAGCCGAAAGACGTAGATTAAGGGCCCGGCGCAGGCGCCAGTCTCTCGTTAGATCGGCCAGTACTGACTTGAAGGTCGAGTAGCACCCGTTACAAGGGGTGAGGAGAGGGAGTCCGGTCTGTTCGACCACGGCCAGATTTCGAGCAGCCGTGAGGTAAAAGACGTCCTCGTCTACGCTCTTGACCAACGTAGGTTCTGGGCAACAGGTGAAGCCCGGAACGTCGACCGGTTCTATGCCCAATGCGGGCAGCACTAGCCTGGTCGACTGCTCAAGGAACGGGAATCGGAGGGGGATCGTACATCCCCAAAAGACTGCCATGCGTCTCATCAGTCTGCGCCACCCCTGTCGCTGTGATCTGGGACCCAGGGTCATCGCGCGATGCACCCTGTGGTCGAAGCATAACAATCGCTTTGGGTGGTTTGTCTGTCCAGATGGCCTAGATTATTGCTGTTCTTGTGTACACGGGGCCAACTGGTCAGGCCTGGTTGGCAGCTGGGTGGATGTTGCCCCTGCTCAATCTCTTTCGAAGGGCACGCCCAGGCTACGGGGCTGTGTCACCCTCATGGCGCGTAGCACTCTAGCCACCAAGCGCCGAGAGGGTTCGGGCAGGGCAGCGAGGACGCGCTCGACCCATTCTGCGTTCCCCATGTTCACAAAGAGAAGGGTCAAGATCATCAAAGGGAAGGGAGCGACCTGAAGCACCTGGGAGGGTATCCCCTGTAGATGAGGCTGAAGCACGACACTGAGCCACTGAAGGACGCCAAAAAGGTAGGCCCCTAAGGCGACTCTCACCGGGTTCCACGCTCCGAATATGACAATCGCCAGCACGATCCAGCCGAGACCGTCGAGCCCAGAGATCGTACCCTTCCAGCCTGCCTTGACACTGAGCGAGAACATCGGCCCGGCTAGGCCGACGAGAGCGCCGCCTACGACGGTGTAGGCGTAGCGGGTGAGACCGACTCTGGCCCCACGCGCGAAGGCAGCATCAGGACGCTCCCCGACGGCGCGCAGGGTCAGCCCGGGCCGCGTCCTGAACACCCACCACCAACTGAGCGGGATGAGTAACAGACTGAAGTAGGTCATCACGTCATGCTCGAAAAGCAAAGTCCCCAAAATAGGGATCCTCTCCAGCCCAGGGATGGGATGTACCGCCAGTCTCGGTCCTTTCTCACCCATGAAGGGGTTTCCAAGGAAGTAGGACAGGTCCCGGCAGAACAGAGCCAATACGAAGCCTACTGCCACCTGTGACTGGCGCAGAGTGATACTGCCGAGGGAAAGCAGCAAGGCGACGACTGCGCCTATGAGGGCCCCACAGACGAAACCGACCAGGACACTGTCGGTGGCGATCGCCACCACGAAACTGCCCATGGCCGAAAGCAAGATGGTCCCATTGACCGACAGGTTGATGACCCCGGAGCGCTCGGTCAGGGTCTCGCCGATGGCGGCTACCACGAGGGGGGCGGTCCCCGCTACTACTCCGGCCAACCCTATGAGGACGCCTTGCGCATCCATCAGGTCCCTACCTGCCTGAGGCGGCGCCGACGCAGCCAGCGTTGCCGCCCGCCCTCTACCAGGACTACGAACAACACTAAGGACCCCTGCAAGACGCCGGACAAGGTGGAGTCGAGTTTGAGCACGATCGGTAGCTGGATGCTACCTATGTTGAGAGCCGCAAAGAATAGAGCGACGGGGGCCACCCACACTGCCCGATACAGTATGAGCATCCCGATCATGAGCCCGAGGAACCCATATCCGCTCGAGATCGAGGGTATGAGGCGGTGATACACCCCTGTGACCTGCACAGCCCCAGCCAGACCAGCCAGGCCGCCGCAGACCAAGAAGGCCAGGAGTCCGTATTGCCAGGTAGGAACCCCGAGCAAGAACGCTGCCCGCCGGTTGAGACCCGTGGCCTTCAGCCTAAGTCCGAAATAGGTCCTCTCCAACAACACGTATACGGCGATCACGGCCACCAGCCCCAGAGCAAGCGACCATACGCTCAGCCGCAAGCCTCCTACCGTGGGTAACCAGAGTTCTTCCGGGAAGGGCTCGGTGCCACTCATGGAGCCGATCCCCGGGCGTTTCCAGGGCCCGAAGATGAGCCACAGGGTGAGGGCGGTAGCTACGAAGTTCAAACCCAGACCGCCGAAGATCTCGTTCACTCCCCCAAAGGTCTTGAGCCCGCCAGCGAGCGCCGCCCAGAGAGCCCCTCCGACCATGCCGGCGAGGATAGCTAGTACCAGGGCTGGCGCAGGGGGCACATGGGCGTCCTGCAGTAGCCGCAGGACCCAGGTTGTGAAGACCGCCCCCAGGACTATCTGGCCCTCTACCCCGATGTTCCAAAGACCAGCGGCAAAGGTGACCAAGACCCCGGAGGCGGCCAAGAGAAGGGGCACCCAAGCCACTAACACGTTGGAAAAACTGTTCAGACTGCCGACCGCACCGGTGATGATCTCCTTGTAGGCGCTCAGGGGCGGTGCGCCTGCAGCGAGCAGGATGACTGAGGTCAGCGCCAAGGCTAGGACCAGCGCACCGACTTGCAGGCTGGCGTTCAACCAGGCCTCTCGAGAAAGTTGTCTGCCGCGCAACAGAGCCCTACTCCTCACTGGTGCAGAGCGAGACATCGGCACCACCTATGAGTTCGCCCAGCTGCTCTACCGTAGTCGAGCTGGCCTCGAGAGGCCTGGAGACCCGCCCTGCGAAGAACACCAGTATGCGGTCACTGTAACGCAGCAGTTCGTCCAGATCGCTAGACGCGAAGATGATAGCCGCGCCTCGCTCACATCGGTCCTTGAGCTTCTCCCAGAGATAGATGACCGACTCGAGGTCGAGACCCCGGGTGGGTTGCTCGAGGAGCAGCAGACGGGCATCGGGCGGTATGAGAGCGAGCAGCGCTCGTTGCTGGTTTCCGCCAGAGAGAGCTTCCACCTTCGTGTCGGGGGTCCCCTTTATGTTAAATTCTTCGACGCGCGCCTGTGCCAGCCGTCTGCCTGCACTACGGTTCAGCAAGAAGGTCCTCGTGTTGTCGCAAAGAAGGAAGTGCTCACTCAGGCTGAGCCCGGAGACAAGACCTTCTTCTAAGCGAGTGGCAGGAACGTAGGCCACCCCCTGGTTTCGAAACTGATGATAAGAGCGCCCGGTCAACTTCTTACCGTCGAGCTCGATGGTGCCCGCCGTGGCCGGCACCAATCCCGCGCAGGCTTGAAGTAAGAGACTCTGACCGCTACCCTCCATGCCCGCCAGTCCGATGGTCTCTCCCCGGCAGACGTCGAGGTCTATGGCCGACAGGTCGAGACGGCCCTGCTCTGCTCTCAAACCCCTTAGTCGTAGAACTAGGGGTCCTGGTCTACAAGCACTATGGGGACCTGGACTGACCTCGCGGCCAAACATCATGGAGACCAGTCGGTCGACTTGAAAAGGAGACTCTGTCACGCCTACGAGCTTCCCCTGCCGTAAGACAGCCACCCGGGTGCACAATTCCTGCACCTCTTCCAGCTTATGGGAAACGAACAGGACAGTCCTGCCCTCGGCTGCGAGGCGCCGCAAGGTAGCAAAGAGTTGGTTCCTTTGCTGCGCGCTGATCCCAGTGGTAGGTTCGTCGAGGATGAGGACCCGAGCTCCCAACCACAAGAGGCGCAACAACTCGAGTTGTTGTCGCTCACCCAGGGTAAGCGACCCGACGTCAGCCTCTAGGTCCACCGCGAAGCCCAAGGACGCCGCTAAGTCGGCCACCTGGGCGGCGGCTTCCTTGCGGTGGGGAAGCAGGCGGCCAGGTGCTCCTATCAGTAGGTCGTCCACTACACGCAAGGGCGGGAAGTCTAGAGGGTCTTGGTGCAGCATCCCCACCCCGTGGGCGATGGCATCGGCCGGATTGCGGAAGTTGACCGGGCGGCCGTCCAGCAGTATAGAGCCCTTGTCTGCCGGCTGGAAGCCGGACAGTATCTTCATGAGCGTACTCTTGCCGGCCCCGTTCTCGCCAAGCACCCCTTGGATGGTACCCGCGGGTACGCGCAAGCTGATCCCGTCGTTCGCCTTGACGGGACCGAAGTGTTTATAGATGTCGACTAGCTCGACTTCCACTCGCTCAAGATACCGCCGTAACCTTCGACAACCAGAAAGGGGAGACCGCCACGGTCTCCCCTTTCGACTCGGTCGTGAGCGCCCGCATCAGTTCTACTCGGAGACGCTTTGGCCTTCCATGCCCTGCAGCAGCTGCGGAAGGTACCATATCTGCTGCGGGGTAGCTTCTACACCGTCTGCAAGGTAAGGCGTGCCGTCCTGGAGGGAGAGGGGACCTTTCCACAGGTTAAGACCGCCGGCCAAGGCGGCGATGAACTCGTCGAGCTTTGCAGAAGCTTCAGCCGACAAGCCTTCGCCCTTGATGTAGCCGACTGCAGAGGTGTCCGGGTTGTTGATGTCGGTCCAATCGGGTGGGTTCCACTCCCAGTAACTGCTCCACTTACCGTCGCGGGCTGCCATGACAGCCTTCAGGTAAGCGGGCCCCCAGTTGAAGTAGGGCACGCCCAGAGCCACATTGGGAGCCTCGTCCAGCGAACCCACGTAGTCATACGGGATAGCCCATACTTTCTTGCCAGCCGCAGCCAGTTTCCCGGCTTCGACCAAGGCCTCCGTGGTATCGATACCAGAAATGACTACGTCGAAACCTTGATTGAAGAAGTTGTCTGCCACCTGGGTGGGGTCAGAGGTGACCCCGGGGATGTTGAACCAGAAACCGATCCAGTTGACGCTGAACTTCAACTGAGCTGGGTCCCTCTTGAGGTACTCGGTCCAAACGTACTTGGCCCCCAGGTAGGCTGAGGCGGTCAACCGGCGAGTCTCATCATTGATCAGGGGCCCCAGGTAGCCGATCTTGCCGGTCTGCGTGGTGAGGGCGGCCGCCGCTCCGGCGATCATCTTGCCATACTCCATCTGCCCCATTATGTTGCTGAGATTGGGCAAGTCTTTGTAATCCTTGCCCTCCTTCCAAGCTCCGTCACCCGAGGTATGGACTACGGGGATGTCAGGATGCGCCTTGGCGAAAGCCACAGCTCCATCCTTCATGTCGTCGGAGGTGAAGAAGATCATCTTGGCGCCCTTACTCAACAGGTCCTCGGCCAGTTGCTCCGGAGTGGTGCCAGGCCGGTCGGCAGAGTTGACCTTGTCGACATAGATCATCTTGGCGCCCGGGAGCTTCTCCTCTACGTAGAGGCCGCCTTCGTAGTTGGCTTGGCTCCAGCCGCGGTCGTTGTAGGGACCGACGAGGAGCATACCAAAGGTGAACTCCTGGGCCTCGGGCGGAGTAGTACTGCTGGTCTCGGGGACGGTGGTCTCCGTAGAGGGAGCCGCAGTGGTGGGGCCGGCCGTGGTTGTGGTGGTCTCGCCTCCACCGCAGGCGGCGACGAAGACCAGTCCCACTGTGAGCAAGGCCACAAGTGCGCCGAACACAAAGAAACTACGCTTACGGGCTACAGACATAGGGGAGTACACCTCACATTCCAAACTGATCGAAGACATACCAAGTCTGACGGACCTGGTCGGCTCCAGTCCCTCCTATTAGCTAAGCGCCGCAGACCTCCTTTCCTCCTCTCAGGATGCAAGGAAAGCGTGCCGAGTGCTTCCTGAAACGCCATTCTAGCCGCATCTCGCGCACTGTTCCAGCCACTGGGGGTCTGGGGAGGCGCTGGCTAGAGGCAGGTAACCGGTGGGGAAAAGGCGCCGGGGCGGTGGGTGACGGCCCACCGCCCCGGCGTGACCCGCGTACCCTGGGCTCGAGGGAGGTAATTCAGGCGTCCATTCCCGGCCAGCGGCTAAAAGGGGACTTTTCTGCCGGCCTCCTTTCCGGGACCGGTACGTGGGGTCGGGCCCCCTCATTCCACTCTTTGGACACGTAGAGGCTGCAGTAGCAGCTGCCGTACTCCTCCACATCTGCCCCGCGGTAATCACAGGGGCAGATGATGTCCCTGTCGGCCTCTCTGTCTCCTGAGGCGAGCCGGCAGGGACAGCTCATGTATCCGTAGCGTTCCTTGTTCTTGAGCAGACCGGCCAGCAGCTGCCTGACCAGGTCTTCATCGCGGTTGAAGTAGTAGCCCTTGGGCTCGTTGACCCTCTTGAGTCTCTCGTAGAGCTCGTCCACGTCGCTCACAGTCCCAATGCCTCCAAGATCTCGAGTTCCCGATAGCCGACGATAACTTTGTCGCCGATGACCAGGGTGGGGAAAGCTACCTGAGGATTGATCTTGCGGACCTCTTCCACCACTTTCTGCATCTCTTCGCGGGGGAGCAGGTCCACGTCCACAAACTCGTACTTGACGTTGTGCTCGTCGAGCAGCTTCTTGGTGTTTCTGCAGTGACCGCACGTGCTCAGCGCGTAAAGAAAGACCTTGGGTTGCTCCATCTCCTCACCTTTCATCCGGCGACTTTCATCCGGCGGTCGACCGACGTAGCCAATCCGGCCGTTTGTCCAGCGATACTCTTACCCCGTGGCCGGAAAGATTATTCCGCCTGTGGGGAACAAGGGGTCGTGCTTGTCAGCAGCGGGCCCGGCTCTTCAGGACCCCTTGCTCTCCGTCGAGAGCCGCCTGCGCAGCAGGTCGAGTGCCGAAAGGGCTGCACGCTCCCGGATCTGCTCGCGACCCCCGAACAGGCGGAGTCTCTCTACCGTGACCTTGGCGCCGACCACACTTCCGATGTAGACCAGGCCTATCGGTTTGTCCTCTGATCCGCCCCCCGGTCCTGCAATCCCGGTGGTGGACAGGGCGCAATCGCTTCCCAGCAGGCGACAAACGCCCAGGGCCATGGCCCTGGCCGCTTCCTCGCTCACCGCTCCGTAGCGGGTGAGCACCTCTCCCGGAACGGCAAGCAAGGTCTTCTTGACCTCATTCGAATAGGCCGTGACCCCACCTAAGAAGTAGTCACTGCTGCCAGGGACGTCGGTGACCCGTTTGCCGAGCAGTCCCCCGGTACAGGACTCCGCCACAGCTAGGGTCAAGCTATGTGCTCGTAGAAGCTCGCCCACTATCTCCGGTAGTCCCGGCCCGTCCACCGACACGACGTGGTCTCCGAGCAGTGCGCAGACCCGTTCGGCCGCTTCTTGGAGGGCTTGCTGCCCTGCTGAGGAGTCCGGACCACGGAGGATGACAGTCACCCCGTCCAAACTGGCTCTAGTGCCGATATGGACTGTCGGTCCCTGCCAAGCGAGCTCCGCCAGTTTCTCCGCGATCAACGACTCGCCGATGCCAAAAGTGAGGATGCGCTTGACGAGGTGGCTGCTTCCTCGGCCTGCCCGGCTGCGTAGCAGGGGCTCGACTGTGCTCTCCCACATCTCCTTGAGTTCCCAGGGCACCCCCGGGAGAGCAACGAGGAGGGTCTCACCCATGTCCACATAGAAACCCGGAGCCGTGCCGGCCAGAGGTATGGGCACCGCCCCTTGGGGGATGGTAGCTTGCTTGCGATTGCTGTCGCTCATGCGGTAACCACGCGCTTCGAACCGCTCCCGGATTTGGGCAAGCAACTCCTCATGGTGTTCCAGCGGCAAGGCCAAGGCGGCCGCGGTGGCTTCGCGGGTCAGGTCATCCTCTGTCGGTCCTAGCCCCCCGGAAAGCACGAGCACTTCCGGGTGGCGAGACAGACTGTCCGCAATGGCTCGGGCGATAGCTTCGAGGTCATCTTCCACGCAGACCGACCGGCGCGCGAATACGCCCAGATCGAGAAGACATTGGCCCAGATAGGCCTGGTTGGTGTTTACTATGTCCCCGCGAAGGAGCTCATCGCCTGTGAAGATGAGCTCGGCCGACCTTTCCACCACTGCACCTCTTGTCGTCTCGTGCTTCCCGGCCCCCGCGCCTACTTAACAACCCTGTCTCACCGATGTATCATACCGGGTGACTGGGGCAGCTTCTCATGTCCCCGGTCTTCGTTGTCGGCATGACCTGCTCGGAACGAGCGAGGATGGTGGGGCAAAGATGATGGTGCGCGAGGCTGTGGAGCATCTGGCGGGTGAGCCGATTCGGGTCGGCGGCTGGCTGCTGTCCCTGCGCGCGTCGCGTCTGTCCCCGCTCTTCTGCTGGCATTTCTCGTGGTCCTAGCCCCTCGCTTTTGGCGAGGGGCGCCTCCAGCGGTCGGACAGTCGCCCGACTGGGCCGACCGGCATGTAGCGCGGTGACGCGCCAACCGGGCGAAAGGTGAGCAAGGAGAGGAACGAGATGCCAGAGCAGTCCTGCAACTCCCAGAGTTTCGAGAATACAGTCGAGAATACAGTCGCCGGTGAGCCGGCTTCTAGCGGGCTAGGCGCCGAGAACTCAGGTGTCGACTTCCCCGGGGCCGAGGCCCGGAGCCAGGAAGCCCCCCCTCAGCCGGAAGCTCAACCGGCCGTAGGGCTGGAGGCCATCAAGTATGACTCCCGGGGCTTGGTACCCTGCGTCGTCCAGGAATGGAATACCGGGGAAGTGCTCATGCTGGCTTACATGAACGCCGAGTCGATTCGGCGCACCTTGGAGACGGGCACTACCTGGTTCTTCAGTCGGTCGCGGAACGAGTATTGGAATAAGGGCGCTACCTCCGGTCACATCCAGAAAGTCCGGGAGCTGCGCTATGACTGTGACGGCGACACCCTGCTGGCCCTAGTGGAGCAGACCGGCGTTGCCTGTCATACCGGCGATTTCACCTGTTTCGACGGTCGATGGCTTACGCCTCCCACCGGAGAGACGCCGCCGTTCCTGGCCCGTCGGCAAAGGTAGGCGGCGATGACATCCGGACCGCTCGCGGCCACGCCCTCGTTGGAAGAGGCGCGGAGGCTCAGCTACAGCTATAACGTCATCCCAGTCTTCCACCAATATCTGGACGACACCGAGACCCCCGTCTCCGCGTTTCTCAAACTACGGCAACCAGCGGGGTGCTTCCTTCTCGAGAGCGCCGAGCAGGGACAACGCTTAGGGCGCTACTCCTTTCTCGGCCTCAAAGCCTGGGAAAGCCTCCGCTTGTCGCAGGGGACGGTCACGGTCCGGCGCCAGGGCCGAGACGAGCAGTTCCGGCTGGACGCGAACGGAGGCGATCCCTTCGCCTTCATGGCCTCTCACCTTGCCAGCTACCGTGCCCCGGAGCTGGAAGGGCTTCCTCCCTTCGTGGGGGGAGCCGTCGGCTACTTCGGCTATGACTGCGTGCGTTACGTGGAGCGGTTGCCCGCCGCGCCGCCGGACGATCTAGGGCTGCCGGAGATGGCCTTCTTGGTCACCGACGTCATCGTGGTGTTCGATCATCTGCAGCACTCGATCACGTTGCTGACCAATGTCTTCTGCGACGGGTCCGCAGGCTTTGAAGAGGCCTATGCCGACGCTGTTGAGCGTCTGGCCGAGATCAAGTATCGGCTACAGGGGCCTGTCCCCCGGCCGGCCCCGCGGACAGCGGGACCGGCCGGGGAGGCCCGTTCGCGCTCGAACTTCACCCGTGAACGCTTCGTTTCTTCGGTGAGACGCATCCGCGAGTACATCCACGCTGGGGATGCCTTCCAGGTGGTCTTGTCCCAACGGTTCGAGCTTCCTGTAACCGTCAACGGCTTCTCCATCTACCGGGGACTGCGGGCCGTCAACCCCAGCCCCTACATGTACTACCTGTCCTTTCGAGATTTCGAAGTGGTGGGGTCCAGCCCCGAACCCCTGGTGACGGTGACGGGAAGACGGGTGGAGACGCGTCCGATAGCAGGGACCCGGCCGCGGGGAGCCACAGCGGCTGAGGATCTGCGTCTGGCCGAGGAGATGCTGAAGGACGAAAAGGAGCGAGCCGAACACCTCATGCTGGTGGACCTCGGGCGCAACGACCTGGGCCGGGTCTGCAGGTCAGGCTCACTGCAGGTGGAAGGCTTCATGCAGGTGGAGCGCTATAGCCACGTGATGCACATGGTCTCCTCGGTGACCGGGGAGCTAGAGGAGGGGGTGGGTGCCACCGACGCTCTACGGGCGGTCTTCCCAGCAGGGACGGTCTCGGGAGCCCCCAAAGTCAGGGCCATGGAGATCATCGACGAGCTCGAGCCTACACGTCGAGGACCCTACGCGGGAGCCATCGGTTATCTCAGTTTCTCGGGAGACCTGGATTCCTGCATCTACATCCGCACCGTGCTCTTGAAGGAGGGGCGGGCCTACGTACAAGCCGGGGCGGGGATAGTGGCGGACTCGGATCCGCAGCGAGAATTCGCGGAGACCGAGAACAAGGCCCGGGCCGTGTTCAAAGCGATCGAGCTGGCAACCGGTCAAGAGGGGTGGGGGTGAGCCATGAGAGCGGCGAATGGAGCAGTTCTGGAGGTGCGGCAGGGGTTGGAGCCGGCCGGGCGGCAGAAGTTCCCGGCCCCCGGACTGAGCGACCTACGCATCGTCATGATCGATAACTACGATTCCTTCACTTACAACCTTGTCCAGTACCTGAGCGAGATATCGGGGACCAGGATCCACGTATTCCGTAACGACCAGGTGACTGTGGAGGAGCTACGTGAGCATGGCGCCACCCATGTGGTGATCTCACCCGGCCCCTGTACACCGAACGAAGCCGGGGTGAGCATGGAGGTCATTGCAGCCTTCGCAGGAGTCTGCCCGGTGCTTGGGGTCTGCCTGGGTCACCAGGCTATAGGTCAAGTCTACGGGGGGAAAGTGATACGGGCAGCCCAGCCCGTGCACGGCAAGACTTCCCTCATCCACCATGACTGCCGCACCATCTTCGCGGGCCTGCCCCAACCCTTTGTAGCTACGCGGTATCACTCGCTCGTGCTGGATCGGGATCTACCGCCCGAGCTGGAGGTCTCAGCGTGGACTGAGGACGGGGTGATCATGGGCGTGCGCCACCGACGTTTCAACGTCGAAGGGGTCCAGTTTCACCCGGAGAGCTTGCTGACCATCGTCGGTAAGGACCTTCTGCGCAATTTCCTCAGCAATCGGAAAGGCCTGCGATGACTGCGGCCGGGCAGGTTGAAGCTCGACAAAACGCGAGGGCAGCGGGCGCACCAGGGCTGGATTCGGGCTTGCCCGGGGCGGGAGGCGGCGAACGGCCGTTCACCGTTCTGTTGGAGAAGCTGGCTCGACGGCAGGACCTGGCGCGAGAAGAGGCCGCGCGTGCCCTGGAGCTCATTGCCGAAGGCCTGGTCGGCGAGAACGAGATCGCGGCCTTCCTCATCGCCCTGCGGACCAAGGGGGAGACGGCTGAAGAGATAGCCGGTCTTGTAGACGCTATGCGGAGTAGGGTCATCGCCGTCCCGGTAGGTGGCGTAGCAACGCTGGTTGATGTGGTCGGCACCGGGGGCGACGGCCTGGGTACGTTCAACATCTCTACCACGGCCGCCTTTGTGGTCGCTGGGGCAGGGGTCAAGGTGGCCAAACACGGTAACCGGGGAGCCAGCTCGCGCTGTGGCTCGGCCGATGTGCTCGAAGCGCTCGGTGTAGACCTCACGTTGGAGCCGGAGGAGATAGCTGAGTGTATCGAGCAGGTGGGGATGGGGTTCATGCTGGCTCCTTGTCACCACCCCGCTGCCGGTCGGGTGGCGGGGGTGCGCCGGTCTTTGGGTGTGCGCACGGTCTTCAATTTCCTCGGTCCCCTGACCAACCCGGCCGGAGTCCGGCGGTTCTTATTGGGGGTGAGTGTGCCCGGGTACCTGCCTGTGATCGCTGAAGCCCTGGCCCGTCTAGGCTGCGAGAAAGCGCTGGTGGTGAGTGGGCACGACGGTATGGATGAGCTCGCGGTCACCGGACCCAGTACCCTCATGGAGGTCCGAGAAGGACAGACAAGCGCTGCGTTCACTGTGGAGCCCTGCGACTACGGGTTGCCTCGACATCCCCTCTGCGCTATTGCTGGCAATGACGCCGAGCGGAACGCGACCATCACTCGGGCCATTCTCGAGGGGGCGAGTGGCGCTCCCCGGGATGCGGTACTTCTCAACGCGGGCGCTGCCCTCTACGTGGCGGGAGTGTGTGACTCGATCAGAGCCGGCGTGGAACAAGCAGCCGAGGTGCTGGACAGCGGGCGAGCCCTTGCCGTGCTGGAGCGGCTGGTGGCCTTTACGCGGAGGTGTGGACGGAGACGGTCAGCACCACCTGACGCGCAGCGACCGGCGATGGCCGGGTGGCAACAATCTGTGCCCGACGGGTCGCAACAATCTGCAGCCGGCGGCCCTCAACAATCTGCGGTGGACGAGCCGGGCGGCACGGGAGCTGGCGAGGAGGCCTCGCACTGATGACGAGTGGGTCGTCAGGAACCTTTCTGGACCGTATTGTGGCCGATGTGCGCGAGCGTCTGGCCGAGCGTAAGCGCAGACTGCCCTTGCCACTCCTGGAGGCAAGAGTGCGGGAGGAGTTCGGAGCCGGTCCGGCGAGCCCGCTCTCGTCCCCAGAGGGCGTATCACCTGGGGGTGGGGACGCGTCGCTTTGCCAGCGGGAGGAGAGGCCAAGGCCCCCAGTACCGACCACCTCTGGGACGCGGTCGTTCGCCAGGTCTTTACGCGGGTCCCAGGTCGCCTTGATAGCGGAAGTCAAGCGGAGGTCTCCGAGCCGGGGCCCCATCCGGCCTGACCTGGACGTGGGCTTCCTAGTGGACGGGTACAGGTCGGCGGGAGCTTCAGCTCTATCGGTGCTGACCGAGGAAGACCACTTCGGAGGTTCTCTCCGTGACCTGGAGACGGCGGTCTGCCGGGTCCCATTGCCGGTGCTGCGCAAGGATTTCATTGTGGAGCCCTATCAGGTGTGGGAGGCGCGCGTCTATGGAGCGGCGGCGGTGCTCTTGATAGCTCGTCTGCTTCCTCAGGAGGCTCTGCAGGAGCTGGTTTGGGTGGCCAGTGAGCTCGGGTTAGACGTACTCTTGGAGGTGCACGATGCGTCCGAGATGGAGCGGGCACTTCCGGTGCCCGGGGTGGTAATCGGCATCAACAACCGGGATTTGGCAACTTTTACAGTCTCCCTGGAGACCACTTTGAGACTCGCGCCTATGGTGCCCGCCGACCGCTTGTTGGTGGCGGAGAGTGGTATCGCAAGTCGCGAGGATGTGGAGCGGGTCGCCCAAGTAGGGGTGGATGCTGTCTTGGTAGGGGAAGCCCTGCTTAAGTGTCCCGATCCAGCGGCTGCTGCTCGGGACCTCATCTTTCCACCGGTAGCGGTACACCACCGAAGCAGTCAAGAGACGAAGACTGGGAGAGGGATCAGGGAGGAAAGGGGGAGGTCATGATCAAGGCGCTGCTTGTCCCGCTCGACTCTTCCGGGTACTCCCGATCCGCCACACAGCAGGCGGTCAGGCTCGCCCTGTCTTTGGGTGCACGCTTGACGGGTCTCTATGTGGTGGACGTGCGCTACCTGGAGATGCCGCCGTACGTGGACTACTCCTTCGCTGTGGAAGCGGTCACCCCGGTCGTAGTGCCCAGCGAGATCATGGAGCGTTTCCGGCAGAAGAGCGAGCGGATCTTGAGCGAGTTCCGCGAGACGGCAAAGAGCGCTGGTCTCGCCGTCGAGACTCGCCTGGAAGAGGGGGTGCCCAGTCAGGTGATCGCCGAACTGGGCAGATCCCACGACCTTATCGTCATGGGGAAGCGGGGGGAGCATGCGAAGTGGGGGCGCGACCTGCTCGGCTCGACGGCCGAGCAGGTCGCGCGGCGCTCAGCCACGGCCGTGCTCCTGGTCGAAGCGGAACCGAGGTCTCTGGAGAAGGCCGTGGTGCTTTTCGACGGTAGTCCACCGGCCAATCGAGCTCTCAAGCTGGCCGCTGAGCTGGCGGGTACCCTTGGACTCAAGCTGGGGGTGCTGACTGTAGATGATGACGCGTCCCGCGCGGCGGCTGTCCAGCGACAGGCGGCCGCGTACCTTGACCCCTTGGGGCTGAGCGTGGACTACTCCGTCCGCCCTGGGCGGGCGGCCAAAGTAGCCGCAGGTTACGTCGAAGCCCAGGTAGCCGATCTGGTAGTCCTAGGCATGCGCGGCGAGTCGGTGTTGCACAGCTTGATCCTGGGGAGCACAGCGGAGCAGTTGATGCGTTCCATCTCTCTGCCGGTCCTGCTGGTGCCCTGAGGAAGCAGGACGTGGCAAGAAAGCGCGGCTAGCAGACAGTGATAGGGAAAACGTGAGCGACGTTGGGGAAGGCGTGAGCCACGGTGGGGAAGGCGGGGACGTGTCGATCCACCGACCAGCGGTAAAAATCTGCGGTCTCACCCGGGTCGAAGATGTCCGGCTCGCGGTCAGCCTGGGGCCCTGGGCGGTGGGAATGGTCCTTGCCCCGAGTCCCCGCCGGGTGACCTTAGAGCAAGCGAGGGAGCTAGCGGCGGTGGCGCGGGCCACGGCCCAGGGCGGACCGTGGCCCGCGCCCCTTGTCGTCGGCGTTTTCGCCGAGGTCACGGCGGAGGAAGTGGCCTCCGTGGCTGCAGCAGTCGGGTTGGACGCAGTCCAGCTGCATGGTCGGCAGTCCCCCGCCATAGGGGTGGTCCGGACCGCGCTGGCAAAGGAGTGGCAGGAGAGGAGAGCGCCGGGGGCGCCGAGCGGCGGACTGGGCGCGCCAAGTCACCGGCCACCCTTCAGCGCGCCGCCCTTGATCATCCGGGCCCTCCCGGTGCCGGTAGGCGAGGCACAGGCGGGCGAATTGGCGCAGGCGGCGGCTGCAGTCAGAGAGCAGGGAGCCGACTTCATCCTTTTCGACACCCTGGCCCGGACCGGAGCGCAGGCCCAGTTCGGCGGTACCGGCACTGCCTTTGCCTGGCAGGCGGTGCGCGAGGCGGCCCGCTCGGGGGCAGTGCTGATAGCCGGCGGCATCGGACCGGGCAATGTGGTAGAGGCGCTGAGACAGTCGGGGGCCTGGGGAGTGGATGTTTCCAGCGGCGTAGAGTTCGCCCCCGGCCGAAAAGACCACGCGCTGATGCGGGCTCTTTTCGAACGAGCCCGGGCGGTCCCGGGGTTTGCGACCAGAGAGGTCTAGCAGGCAAGAAAGGAAAAATACGGTGACCATCACACAGCGGTTCGGTCCTTACGGGGGACGCTACGTCCCCGAGACGTTGGTGGCTGCGTTAGAAGAGCTGGAGCAGGCGTACGAGACCTATCGGGACGATCCGGCCTTCAACGCAGAACTGCGCATGCTACAGGAGGACTACGCCGGTCGGCCCACCCCTTTGTTTGCGGCTCGACGGCTCTCCGAAGTCGTCGGCTGCCGCGTCTACCTCAAACGGGAGGACCTGGCTCACACCGGGGCCCACAAGATCAACAACACCCTTGGCCAGATACTGCTCGCCACCCGTATGGGCAAGAAGCGCATCATAGCCGAGACCGGGGCGGGGCAGCACGGGGTGGCGACTGCCACAGTGGCGGCGCTGTTCGGTCTTTCCTGTCATGTCTACATGGGGGAGGAAGACATTCGCAGGCAGGAGCTCAACGTGTACCGCATGAGGCTGCTGGGGGCGGAAGTGATACCGGTGACCTCAGGCAGCGGCACCCTCAAGGATGCCACCAATGAGGCGATCCGAGACTGGGTCACCAACGTGGAGACCACTCACTACATCATAGGTTCGGTGGTCGGTCCGGCCCCCTATCCCACCATAGTGCGGGACTTCCAGTCGGTCATCGGTCGGGAGGCACGGCAGCAGATACTGGAGAAAGAGGGTCGGCTGCCCGACGGCATCGTAGCCTGCGTGGGGGCCGGCAGCAACGCCATCGGGATCTTTCATGACTTCCTGGGGGAGTCCACGGTGCGACTGGTGGGGGTAGAGGCAGCCGGTCTGGGCTTAGAGACCGGGCGGCATGGAGCTTCGCTAGCGACAGGGCGGGGCGGGATCCTGCACGGTTCTTATTCCTATGTTCTGCAAGATGAAGATGGCCAGATACAGGAAGCCCATTCGATCGCGGCCGGGCTGGATTATCCTTCGGTGGGGCCCGAGCACTCCTATCTGAAGGACCTAGGCCGGGTGGAATACACGAGCGCCACGGACGCGGAAGCTTTGCAGGCATTCCAGGCTCTGGCCCGTCTGGAGGGGATCATTCCCGCCTTGGAAAGCGCTCATGCCCTTGCCTATCTACTGCGTGGTGGGCACGGTTTCTCCGCGGATGAGGTCCTAATAGTGAATCTTTCTGGTCGTGGCGACAAGGACGTCTATACCGCCGCCCGAGCTTTGGAGAGGGAAGAATGAGCGTGCTCACCCGTCTTTTTCGAGAAGCAAGACACCCGCTACTCATCCCCTATGCGGTGGGTGGCTACCCCGATCCCGCTTCCTGCGAAGCCGTCCTCGACACCTATATTGAAAGCGGGGTAGCCCTGGTGGAGATCGGAATACCCTTCTCGGACCCCTTAGCTGACGGCCCGGTCATCCAGGCGGCCTCGCAGATGGCTCTGCGGGCCGGAACCCGTCCTCGGGACGTCTTGGAGCTGGCGGAAAGAGCGGCGCGGCGTGGAGTGGAGGTCGTTCTCCTTTGCTACCTGAACACGGTATTGGCCTTCGGGAAGGAGCGGTTCTTCGCTAGTTGCGCTGACCGGGGAGTGGCTGGGGTAGTCGTACCGGACCTTCCGGTGGAAGAAGCCGACGAGCTACGGGCCTTGGCCGCTTCCGCGGGAGTGGACCTGGTGCTGCTGGCTGCTCCCACTAGCCCGGACACCCGGTTGGCTCGCATCGCCGGGGCTGCCTCCGGCTTCATCTACTGTGTTTCGACGACCGGGGTGACCGGAGCCCGCGCTTCCCTGCGGGCAGATCTGCCCCAGTTCCTGAATCGGTTGCGCAGGTACGCGGAGCTTCCCCTCGCCGTCGGCTTCGGTGTCTCCACCCCAGAGCAAGCGGCCACCGTAGCCCGTTACGCGGACGGCGTAATCGTCGGTAGCGCTCTTGTCAACATGGTGGATGCTGACGACCGCTTTCACGACTCGCTCGCTAGCGTCAGGAGGTTTCTGGCTCACGCCCTTGACGCGATAGCAAAGGCCACCTGAGGCGAACCAAGCGAGGAGCCGTTCTTCTGGTTTCGCCTGGTGTGTGGGGATGGGCTCGACCCCGGGCCGGCCCAGAGACAGCGTCAGTGGGAAGCCAGCACGCCCTGGCGCTCCAGGAAATCGCGGAGCGCGTGTGGCTTCACACCATAGAGGCCGGAAAGATAGTTGAGGTCGTCTTTGCGAATGGTGAGAAGGTCGCGGGTGGGGTCGCCTCGCAGTTCTCGCAAGAACGCCAGATAAGTCTCCAGCGGTCGCCGCTCCTCCGGGGTGAGGCGCTCGAGTTGACTCAACCGGATGCGTAGAGGAGCCGTCGCGGCCACTGCCAGCTGGAACTCCGGCTCGTCCTCCACATCCAGGATGGTTACCGGGGACACCCCGTAGATGGAGGCCAGCTGGTGGAGTCGCTCGAGGCTGAGGCTACGCTTACCCCGCTCGTAGGCGCTGAGAGTGGAGACGACGAAGGAACCGCCAGAGCGATCACATACTTCTTGAAGACTGAGGTTGCGGTCCAGGCGGAGCCTACGGAGACGCTCGCCTACCAACTCGGCGTAGCGTCTCTCGCGCTCAGCACGCCTCTGATCCGCAATGTTCTCGTCCATGAGTGAAAGTGTAGCAGCATTGCGGCAACAAATCCACAGATTGCAAACAACCGAGGGTCTGAACCGCCCAAGAACCGAACACGCCGTGTTCGCGGAGCTACCACAGGGATTGTCGGGCCTACCAGTCGCGCGGACGCCCGTAACCGACAACTAGAGGGTTGGTGCCGAAGGCGGGGGTCGAACCCGCACGAGGTGTGACCCTCACTGGAGTTTGAGTCCAGCGCGTCTGCCAATTCCGCCACTTCGGCACGATTGCAGCCAGACACCCTGGCTAGGCTTTCCCTATCCGGGGGATTGAAACTCCCGGTTATTATAGACGACCAGGGAGCCGTGGCAACTGGCCCGCCCAGCCCCTCGGACGCATAATGGAATATCATTCCACTCGTCGGGAAGAGACCAGCGCGGCTAGTGAGGGCCGGCTCGGTTTGCGGCGGACTCGGCGCGCATGGTGTACAGTTAATCATATGCTGACTTGTGGCTTTGGCTGAGCAGTCGGGCGCCCCTGGTGCGTGTCTCTGCGCCGGCGGGAGGGTCCGTGGATGTATCGGCCGCTCTCTTGTAGCCAGGGCTTTGAAACAGGACGCGGAGGTTTACGGATGGACAAACTCATCATCACGGTGGCAACGACCGGAGCAATGACGACCAAGGAGAACACCCCTTATCTGCCCATCCAGCCCGAGGAGATCGCAGAGGAGGTCTATGGCGCCTACCAGGCGGGGGCGTCCATTGCGCATATCCACGTACGCACGCCGGAGGGCGCGCCGACCATGGCTCTCGACCGGTTCGAGGAGACTGTCGGCTTGGTCCGCGAAAAGTGCCCCGACATGATCATCAACATGACGTCCTCCGGAGGGCTGGGCTTCACCGATGAGGAGCGCATACTGCCTCATACCGTGCTGAAGCCCGACATGGGCACTTTCGACGCCGGTTCCATGAATTTCTACAAGGGCGTGTTCATAAACAGCCCCACCTTCCTGGAGAAGCTGGGTAAAGCGTACATCGAGCACGGCATCAAGCCGGAGGTAGAGGTGTTCGACGCCGGCATGGTGTGGAACGCCATCAGGCTGATGAAAGACGGCATCCTCATCCCGCCCATTCATTTCCAGTGCTGCATGCATGTCCATGGCGGTATGGAAGGGACGGCCAAGAACCTGGTGCACCTGGTTGATCTGCTGCCTTCGGGATCCACTTGGTCGGCCTTTGGCTGCGGACCGACCGCCAACCTGATCATGGCCATGGCCATCAACATGGGTGGGCATGTCCGCGTGGGCATGGAGGACAACGTCTATCTGAGCAAGGGCGTGTTGGCGAAGCACAACTACGAGTTTGTGGAGAAGGTGCAGCGTCTGGCCAAGGAGTTCGGGCGGCCGGTGGCTACTCCTGCCGAAGCCAGGGAGATCCTCGGTCTGCCTCCCAAGAAGTAGGAGCTAGTCCACCGGGCTCAGGTTCCGGTGGTCTGCTATACCGACTCTCGCGAGTGACGTCAGATAAGCGAGCTGGACGGCGCCCGGGGCCGGTGGTCGTGCAAACCAAGCGGCGATTGTCGCCAAGACGAGGGAGCGAAGCATGAAGAAGGTATCGGTGAGCGAGGCTGTGGAGTATGTGGCCCCCAAGCACCACGGCTGTACAACCCTGAGACTGCAGGGCAAGGACGAGACGGGCATCACCAAGTTCACGGTCGGCTACTCGCACTTCCTGCCCGGGGGCGGCGCTGACTTCGATGCTAGCCCCACTGAGAAAGTGTATTTCTGCACCCAGGGTGAGATCACTGTCACCGACAAGGATGGCAACGAGATCGTGCTCAAGCCGATGGACTCCATCTTCATTGGTGCTAACGAGGGGCGCGCCATCAAGAACAACACCAAGTTCCCGGCCAGCATGCTGGTGATAATCGGGTAGCTTGTCCGGGTTTCACCGGGTTCGCCGTGGTGGCGTTTGGGCGGAAAGAAACAGTCTGGAGGTCGGAAGAATGTCTGAAGAAACACCGAGAAAGTCAGTTGAAGAACTGAAGAAGATCTTTGATCTGCACGGCAAAGTCGCGGTGGTCACTGGTGCTGGCGGCACGTTGGGGCACGCTCTTTGCCGGGGCCTGGCTGCTTTTGGTGCTGACATCGCTGGTTGGGATATCAAGACCGACATCATGGCTGACATGGTGGCGGAGGTGCAGAGCATAGGCTGCAAAGCGACGGCTACCGCTGTCGACGTTACAAACGATGAGAGCGTCAAGGCAGCTATGGAACAGGTCATCAAGGATTTTGGCAAGGTCAACATCATGGTGACGGTGGCCGGTACGGCCGGGAATCGTCAGCCCGCAGAGACCTTCGACATCAATGAGTGGCAGAAGGTCATGGACGTCAACGTTCGCGGGACGTTCCTCTGTGCCAAGTACGCGGGCGCCGAGTACGTTAAACAGGGCGGCGGGGGCAAAGTCATAACCATTGGGTCGGTGCGCGGCTTTCTGGGACATCCTGGAGGATACGCTGCCTACGGCACGTCCAAGGGAGCTGTTCATCTCCTCACTAAGCAGCTGGCCACTGAATGGGCGAAATACAAGATCAACGTAAACTGCATCGCACCTTCTATCTTCTGGACGCCGCTTACCGAGCAGGTGCGGCGGGATCCGGAAATGGTCAAGATCTTCATGGCTCGCATTCCGATGGGGCGAGCTGCTGAGCTTGACGATTTTGTGGGTGCCTGTGTTTACCTCGCCTCCCCGGCTTCAGACTACGTGACTGGTGTGATTCTGTCCGTAGACGGCGGAGCGGTGGCCGGATGATGAAGCTGGGCGACATCAGAAAGATCGCCGTCATTGGCGGCGGCAACATGGGGCACGGTTGTGCCATGGTTTTTGCCGCGGCGGGATATTCGGTGGCTCTTTACAGTCGCCGGCTGGAGACCCTGCAGAAGGGAATCGAGGCCATGCGGAAGGACCTCACTTTCCTGGCGGAGCATGGTCTTGGCAAGCTGGAAGATGTCGAACCCACGATGGCGCGAGTCACCACCACACAGGATATGGCGGAGGCTGTGGCGGATGCGGACTTCGTGCTCGAGTGCGTTGCAGAAGACATGGCTCTGAAACAGGACGTGTTCCAGAGCCTGGATGAGATGTGCAAGCCAGACACCATCCTAGCCACCAACACCTCAGTGATGAGCCCTACGGAGATCGGCAGCAAGGCCCGCAAGCGCGATCGGATCATCGGGACCCATTGGTGGAACCCGCCGTTTTTGATACCGCTGGTGGAAGTGGTCCAGACAGAGTTGACACCTCCGTGGGTGATCGATGTGACGATGGATCTGCACCGCGCCATAGGGAAGCACCCGGTCCACTGCAAGAAGGATGTTCCCGGCTTCGTTGCTAATCGGCTGCAGCATGCGCTCTGGCGGGAGGCTTTGTCGATCGTAGAGCGGGGCATCGCGGATCCGGCGACTGTGGACGAAAGTCTGAAGTATGGCCCCGGCCTTCGCCTACCTGTACTGGGTCCCTGCGAGAATGCCGACATGGTTGGCCTTGACTTGACCCTCCAGATACATGACTACGTGCTCAAGCACCTGGAGGATTCACACGAGCCCTCACGGCTCTTGCGGGAGAAGGTGGCCAAGGGCGAGCTAGGTTTCAAGTCTGGTGGGGTCGGGTATCAGACATGGACACCCGAGGCTCAGCAAGCCTTACGCAGCCGTCTTCTCACCTACCTGATAAAAGCTGTAAAACAAATGAAGGAGGTGCAAGACAAGTAACGTCGCTCTGGGTAGACCGGGCGGTTAAACCGCTGTTAGCAATAGGCAAACCACGAAAGGAGAAGAGAGACCATTATGGGCAAAGTCTGGGTTGACCTCACACATCCGTTCAGCGCAGAGATTCCTCGCTGGCCGTACTTCGCCAAACCGATCATCGACTCGATGCATACTATGGCAAAGGGCGGCGTCCTCACTCAGAGGATCGACTGCGTCCAGCATACCGGTACTCATGCCGACGCCCCGCGTCATGTCATGGAGCGTGAGTTCGACGGTAGAAGGGCTCGCTACACCCACGAGATGCCGGTCGATGCGTACACTGGCGATGCAGTGTGCCTCGAAATCAAGGTCCACAAGTGGGGCTTGATTCTGCCCGAGCATCTCGAAGACGCGTGCGAGAGGGCCAACATCAAACCGACCGAGCTCAAGGGGATGGTGGTCTGCCTCAACACCGGCATGCATCGGTTGTTCGATGATTCCAAGGATTATTACCATTATTCTTGCGGTACCGGGGTCGAGGCGGGTCGCTGGTTTGTGAAGTACAAACCCAAGTGTGTGGCGATGGACATGCAGGCGCTTGACCATCCGCTCCACACCGCCATGGGCAACAATGGCCCCACGAGGATGAACCTGCTCGGCCGGACGGGGAAGCCTATCACCGAGGAATACATCGAGCAGTTCGGTGAAGAGGCCTACGCCGAGTTCGACAGAGAGCTTTACATCAAGATTCATGGCAAGGACGCCTACATGGCCAAGTTTGGCGACCTCGAGGCCGTCGGTGAATGGGGTACTTGGGAGCCGTGCCATAAGCTGATGCTGGGTCATGGCATCGTCGGAGTGGAGAACCTTGGCGGGGATCTGGACAAGGTCTCGAACAAGCGCTTCCGCTTCTACTGCTTCCCGATCCGCTGGTACATGGGCGATGGTTCCATGGTGCGTTGTGTTGCGGAGATCGAGGAGTCGGAGCTGAACGACGTTCCAGACAGGACCTACACTTACTGTGGCACGGGCTACGGTCCAGTTGCCGACCAGTACTACGGTCCAGTTGCCGATCTGTAAACCTGAGCGACTTTGTCTTGCCCTCGGGATGGGGGCTTGACTTGTGTCGATCCGAGTAAGAGCCCCCCGCTGGGTCAACCAGCGGGGGGCGTATTCTTGGGCTTGGCGTGCACACCGTGCCGCGGTAAGGAGTTCCACTTAGCGGAATAGGAGCAGCAAGACAGCGTCAGGGGATTGCACGTGGCTCAGGTGGCGTAGATTATCAGGCCTGGCAGTCATACAATCAAAAAGCAGGCAACTCGCGACAGACTGCGTGCAACCGGGACAGCGGAGGTCGAGAATATGGGAAAAGTCGAACGGTTCACGAACAGCACGACGGGGGGCCCGGTCTTTGTCGACGTTGAAGACGGCAAGATCGTGCGGATCATCCCCATCGATCTGAGTAAGGATGATCCCGAAGGCTGGACAATAGAAGCAAGGGGGCGGACCTTCAAGCCTCCCCGTCGTACTACTCTCTCGCCACATGCCGTGGCGCAGAAATCGATGATCTACTCCCCCAAACGTATTCTCACCCCCTTGAAGAGGGTCGACTTCGATCCCAAGGGTGAGCGCAACACCCACAACCGCGGCATCTCCGGCTACGAGCCCATATCCTGGGACGAGGCCCTGGACATCGTCTGCGACGAGAT
>CAKZRW010000120.1 GCA_937148845.1 uncultured Actinomycetes bacterium
TGCACACCCTCCTTCTGGTCGTAGACGCTGCATAGCCTTGTTTTGGCCCTATTCTTCCCTGGCCACGGTAAGGCCACACCTTGGAAATGTCAATCACCGACGGAAACTCCGGCAATGCTGGAGACTGTCCGCCCCGTGTTGTAGAATCACTTGCGGCACCCCCGCGTTTCATCCATCCACCAAGCCGTTAGGAGACCTTCATGGCACAAGGCCGGGCAGCCAGAGACAAGAGAAACCGCCGTCTTGGGGCCATCGCCCTGGACATCCTTGCTGTCTCGGTCGTTTATCTAGTGGCCATCAGTTTCCGCTATTGGGGCACTGTTATCGGATGGACGCCCTGGACGGCAGACTTCCTTGTCTTCTGGGGCCTCGCCGTCGTCGTCCACCTGGTGGTCAATTCCTTCTTCGGAGTCTACGCGACCATCACGCGCTCCATGAGTTTAGGCCCTACCTTGCGTACGGCTGCAGGGACGCTGGTGGGTGCAGTGGTGCTTGGCGTCATTGTGCTGGTGTCGCCCTTGTGGACACCCGACGGCGCTTACTTGGTCCCCAGGTCAGTAGTGATTGGTGGCGGCCTGGTCGCAGCCCTCGCCCTAGTGGCTTGGCGCTTCGTCCCGCGCGTGGTGGACGAACTCAGATTCCGACTGCGGCGAGGAAGAACTCGGGTCCTAGTGGTAGGCGCAGGCAGGGGAGCGGAAGGTCTGCTCCGAGAGATCGGACGGAGCGCGGCCTCGGACGTGAGGGTGGTGGGGATAGTCGACGATGATCCTCGCCTCCGCGGCATGCATCTTCTCGGTTATCGAGTTCTGGGCCGCGTGGAAGATGTCCCCCGACTCGCGCGAGAGCGTGCAGTGGACGAAATAATCGTGGCCATACCTTCCGCCACAGCCGAGCAGATGACCCGCATCTACCAGCTCTGCCGACCGGCCGGCAAGCCGATCAAGACCATCCCCAGCCTGCGCGAGCTCCTCTCGGGGCAGGTAAAGTTCGCTCAAGCCCGGGAGTTGGACGTAAAAGACCTTCTGGGCCGGCCGGTGATCCGGTCTGACCTGCAGGACGTGGCCGGGCAGTTCCGGGGCACCACGGTCATCGTGACCGGAGCAGCCGGTTCCATCGGGTCGGAGCTTTGCCGACAGTTGGCTCAGCTTTCACCGGCCCGGCTCGTGCTGGTCGATCACAACGAGTCAGGCCTCTATGAGCTCTGCGACGAGTTACATCAGTCCGGTTTCGAGAACACCCATCCACTCCCCTTCGACCTACTGCAGGAAGCCAGACTAAGGCAACTTTTCGCTCGGGAACGTCCGCACCACGTGTTCCACGCTGCTGCCTACAAGCACGTCCCGCTCATGGAGCTGAGTCCCGACGAAGCTATCCTGAACAATATCCTGGGGACCATGCTGGTGGCCGAAGCGGCAGGGGCGAACGGCGCGGCTAATTTTGTGAATATCTCCACGGACAAAGCGGTGCAGCCTGTAAGTGTGATGGGAGCAACCAAATGGGGCACTGAGCTGATCGTGGGATTGATGCGCCACAGGTATACCGGTACCCGTTTCGCCACCGTCCGCTTTGGCAATGTCCTGGGCAGCCGTGGAAGTGTGGTGCCCCTCTTCAGGCGCCAGATAGAGATGGGTGGGCCGGTCACCGTCACTCATCCCGAGATGACCCGTTATTTCATGCTCATTGAAGAGGCTGTTCAGTTGGTGTTGCAGGCCACTGCCATGACCGACGCTCCCCCCTCTGAGGAGGTCGGAGCAGGCTACGCCCCCCATACCTTCGTACTCGATATGGGAACACCTGTACCTATCATTGAAGTCGCTCGCCGCATGGTGGAGTTCCACTTCGGTGACGGCCGCCCGCCTGTAGAGATCGTCTGCACCGGGGTCCGCCCGGGTGAACGACTCTATGAGCGCCTCACCTGGCCTTTCGAGGATCTCCTCCCGACCAGTCACCCCCTGGTCAAGAATGTCAGCTGGTCGACCGACCTGAATAGCGTTATCGGGGACGAGAGCCGGCTGACGGCTGGCCTCCAGACACTCATCGAGGCCGCACGCAGACACGAACCGCCGGAGATACTTATCCAATTGCTGAGCGAGCATATCCCCGGTTTTGCGCCCCAGCGCGCTGCAGACTGAGGTAAGCTGCTGTCTACGGTAGATTGAGGTCGGTAGTTCTCAGGTGTTAGACTGGCGCGGGTGTCAAGGCACGAAAGCATCCAGTCTGAACTCAGTGATCCACTCCACGCATACAGAGATCGACCCCAGCCCACCCTCCCACAGCCTTCAGAAAGGCGGCCTGTGGGCGATCCCGGTCATCTTGCTACTCAGCATCTGGTTGTGGTCCGTCTTTACGGATGCAGCAGCTCTGCCAGAGCAGTGGTCCCTCGTCGCCCTTGTCGTAGCCGTGCTTGCTCTGGTGGCGGGAATAGGGAAGGCCTATCCACGCAGACCGGGGCGGTTGTCTCTGCTCGTTCTTGGTCTGTTTGCCGCCTACACTCTATGGACAGCCGTCTCCGCGAGCTGGGCCCTTTCCGAGACGCGCGCTTGGGTGGAAGCCGTACGCTTACTTGCTTACCTGCTCATCTTCGCGTTGGCTCTGACCTACTTCACCCAGCCTGCAGCGCGCAGAGCGTTCCGCTACGTCTTCCTGGCTGCGCTGACCGTGCTCTGTGGAGCCGTGATCTGGAGACTCTGGTCAGCTGCCGACGCGGGTGAGCTGTTCCAGGCCGGACGCCTGACCTTTCCCCTGCGCCATCCCAACGGCGCTGCCGCCCTTTACTTGGTGCCTTTCTGGCCCCTCCTGTGGTTGGCTTCCAGCCGCGAAGAGCGGGCTCCCCTCCGGGGAGCAAGCCTCGGCCTGGCCACTTGCCTGCTCGGTCTAGCCGTCCTCACCCACTCCAAGGGAGCGGCTTGGAGTCTGGCGGTCAGCCTCATCTTCATGTTCGCGGTATCGCCACGTCGCCTGCGTCTGTTCCTTTACCTACTGGTCCCCACGCTTCTCACCGTCTACCAGTTTCCCCGCCTCAACCGCTACTTCGCCGGCGACCCCTCTTTGGTGGGAGGCATGGTGGGAGGGCGCACACTCCTGGCCGCTGCCCTTGCTGGCGCTTCCATAGGGATGGTGCTTGCCCTTCTCGAAGGTTGGATCCAAGTCAAGGCCCGGGTCAAGGCTGTATTGGGCCTGCTGGTCTTCGTCGCCTGTGTGGGCGGTCTGGCTTACGGGGCCTACACCGTCCAAGAAGACAAGGGACTCGCCGCCTGGATGGAGCAAGTGTGGGAGGAGTGGGCTGCGGTTCCCACCCCCGAAGCGAGTTCTCGGACCATCGTCTGGGACACGGCCTGGAAGCAGTTCCAGGCGTCTCCCGTCGCGGGGGTCGGCGGCGACAACTTCGCCCTAGCTTTCGACCGCCTGCGCCCCACCAACACGGTAGAAGCGGAGCATGCTCACTCCCTGGTGCTCGAGGTCCTGGTCGACACAGGGGTGATAGGCGGCGTACTTGCCTTCGGGGGCATGTTGCTGGCTGGACTGGCGTTGATTTGGCCCCGGATCCTGGCGGGTTGGACAGGCGCCCGCTCCACTTGGCTTCGTAGACAGCACCGCACCATCCCCCCCGAGGAAACGGCACTCGCCTCTGAGGTGGTCGAGAGCGCCGAGCTTGCCCCGCCAGCTCGGTCCCGGACCGGCCTTAGAATCTTCCGGATCCCAGGTGGGTCCCGTTGGGGAGCCGACTCCGGCGTCTACGGCTGGCACATGGCCATCCTGGCCAGCGCTCTGTTCTGGGCGCTGCAGGCCGACCTCGATGCACTCTGGCAACTCACCGGGGTCAACCTGTCTGTACTCCTCCTGGTCGCGGCAGGCCTGGCTGACCTCGACGCCGCTCGGGTCGAGCCAGCCACCGCAGAGCCGAGGCAAACGCCAGAGGCGGCGGCCGCCGGACCACCACCGCCTACTTCCTCGCCAGAGGCATTTTTCTCCTTGCTGCGCCGAGCCGAGCGTCACCGGAAGAAACTCGAGCGTCGGGCCAAGAACCCGCCAGCAGACCAGGGAGCACCGAAGCCCAGGCGCGCAAGAACAAACCCGCTGGCCCAGCCCCCCGGGATGACTACCAAAGCCTTCCGGATGGTCCTCATAGGGTTCTCTGTTCTGCTGCTGTCAGGGGCGGGAACAGTCTACATTTCGCAGCGGTTGGTGAGCTCCGCGGTAGCCATCTCTACGTCCCAGCCCCGGGCGGCCCTGGCAAGAGCCGAGGCAGCACGCTGGTTCGCGCTAGGTGACGCCAGTCCGTTTCTCGCCCAGGCCACCGTTTTTCACCAGACCGCAGTCGGCCAGCTGCAGATTGAGGGCCCAGATCGGGCGGGCATAGTCCTTGACTACTTGTCCCTCGCGCTTGACCGGGCAACCCGAGCTACGCGTGCCGAACCCGCTGATTGGTGGACATACTACACAGCGGCCTGGACCGCCACCGAGCTGTTGCTTGCCCGGGCGTACGTGGACACTGCACCGCAGGCGCAGGAGGAGCCTCCCTTGGCCCTAGAGGGGCTTGCACCCTCCTTGAGCCCTTACCCCTCCGCCAGCCCCGAGTGGTCGGTATTGGCTGGAACCGGCCTGGGGCTGCCGAGACCAGGGGAGGCTCGGAGTCCCCTCAAGCTCAACAACGCCGCGTTAGTGGTGGCGGCGCACTATCGTAGTCATGGCTTAACAGAACTAAGAGACCTGGCCCTGGATCTAGCGCGCCAAGGCGAGCTGAACAATCCCCTGGAACCAAGATTGCACCGGCTCCAGGAGTTCTTGGACCGCATCAACTTCTAAGTAAGAGGTGGACCGCACATGAGGGAGCTGATTAGACTCCTTGAAGCCCGAGAAGCCAAAGTGGGCATCATCGGGCTCGGGTATGTAGGACTGCCCCTCGCTCTGGTGTTCGCCGAGGGAGGGTTCCCGGTCCTGGGCTTCGACATCGACTCCGACAAGGTGTCCAGACTCAACCGGGGAGATTCTTACATAGCTCACATCGACGCTACCCGGGTGGCACTCGCCACCGCTCCCCCAGGCCGTTTGCAGGGCACCACGGATTTCTCACGCCTCAGGGAGTGCGATGCCATCCTTATCTGTCTCCCCACGCCTCTCGGCCGTCACCGTGAACCCGATCTCTCCTACGTGCTGGGAGCGGCAGAGACCATCGCCTACCAGCTTCGACCTGGCCAGCTGATCGTGCTTGAATCGACCACCTACCCTGGCACTACCGACGAGGAGCTCCAGCCCATTTTGGAGCGGACAGGACTGCGCACACCGCAGGATTTTTACTTGGCCTTCTCTCCCGAGCGTGAGGATCCGGGAAGCCGTCAGTTCACCACCCGGGACATACCCAAAGTGGTGGGCGGAGTCAACCCCGAATCGACCGAAGCAGCTGCGGCCCTCTACGGCCAAGTACTTACGCAGGTGGTGCCGGTGTCGAATTCTCGGGTGGCAGAAGCCTGCAAGCTTCTCGAGAACATATACCGGGCGGTCAACATCGCCTTGGTCAACGAGCTCAAGATGACTTTCCACCGCATGGGGATCGACATCTGGGAAGTCATCGCCGCCGCCAGCACCAAGCCTTTCGGCTTCCAGCCGTTCTATCCCGGCCCTGGGCTGGGCGGACACTGCATCCCCCTGGATCCCTTCTACCTGACTTGGAAGGCGGCCGAGTACGGGATGTGGACGCGGTTCATAGAGCTGGCCGGCGAGATCAACACCAACATGCCGGCTTGGGTAGTGGCCGAGGCAGCCGCCGCGCTTTCGGACGAGGGCCGGAGCCTGAAAGGGGCAAAGGTGCTAGTGCTCGGCCTGGCCTACAAGCCCGACATCGATGACGACCGCGAATCGCCCTCCTACAAGCTGATCGAACTGCTCAGGGACCGCGGGGCGGAGGTCTCCTATTGCGACCCTCATTTCCCCAGCACCCGGCCAGGACGCAGCAAGCGGCCTCTGCTTCACTCGGTACCCTTGACCGCAGAGGAGTTCGGCCGTTATGACTTGGTTCTCTTGGCCACGGCCCATCAGGAGTTCAAGGACCCCGCCCTCTACCGGTTTACTCGCCTGGTGGTCGATACTCGGAACGTGGTCAAGGAGGAGTGGGGTCCCCGCGTGGTCAAGGCTTGAGCCAGCCCAGGTTCCCGCTGCTCATCTAATCCGACCCCCCGGGCCTGTCCCCCTCAGCTCCTCCAAAGAGCAGGCGATCTTCCGCCGCCAGTTGGGCCGTTCGGAGCCCGTGCCGGGGGTGTTCTGCGGCTCGGTTTCGCCCCAGACGTCCTCCAGGTTGACAAGAACCAGCCGGGCCGGGCTGCGAGCCAGCCAGGCTAGGACCCGGGCGAGCAGCCCGCTGACCGGATTCTCCTCCGTCTCCACCATCACCTTCTCGTCAGTAGGCTTGGTCTCCCCTTGCGAGAGGGGGTGATTGCCCGGCAGGGCAAAGTGACAGGCCAGGGCGCGGACGAGGCGGCGGCGCGCCGCCAGCGCGCTGCGCGCCGCCGCCCCCGTCAAAGCTCCGCTCTCCTCGCGCCGTCTTAGGTCGTCTCCCTGCAGGTATCCCGCGAAAGGAACCATGTCATGCGTGTTGAGCATGGCGACCGCCCCTGCTGGCACGGAATCCACCCTCAGCCGCGCCCCGAGCTGTTCCCGCGGCTCCTCTTGCCTCCCTGACAACGAGATAGCCCGGGCTTTCTGTAATTGAAGCGCCCCCTGCAAGACCCAGGTCCGCGCAATGCCATGTCGCCTCAGACTCGGTCTTACGCCCGCCGGCACCGTCCCCAGGTCCTCGCCCACCACTTCGCAGTGGTGCCGATGAGACTCCAGCGACAACACCGCATACATCTCTTCAGCAGGGTAGGTCACGTAAACACCGTCGGCCGCGCTCATCCCCGCGGGCACCCAGAACAAGCGATGGAACGACATGACATGATCCAGCCGCAGACACGTTGCATGCCGCATCTGGGTGGCGAGGCAGGCGGAAAGATACCTATACCCGTTGCGACGGTCTGCCTCGGGATGAAGCGGCGGGGAGTCCCACACTTGCCCCTCGGCAAAAAAGTCGTCGGGCGGAGCCCCGCTTGACACTCCCTTGACGAAGAGTCCAGGCCACTGGTGTACATCAAAGCCTTGCGGATGGACTCCCAGAGGCAGATCGAGAAGCAGACCTGTGCCCGCCCGCTCTCTGAGCGCCGCCAGCTGCTGTTCCATCCGCCATTGACAGTAGAGGTGGTAGCCAGTAAGCGCATCCATGGCCTTCCCGGCCCCGCCCTCGCCGACCAAGGTCTTCGCGGCCCCGCCCTCGCCGGCCAAGGTATTCCCGGCCCGGGCCCAAGCCCTTCCCTCCCTGGCTGCGAGTAGCTTGATCGCGTTCTCCTGCGGAACTCCATCCGCCCACAGCGACGTAGACGGGGCAAGCTTAGTGTCCTGGGCCGCTTGGAAGCGGGCGTAGGCTTCGAGCCATGGGTTGCCGGCGACGAAATCTGCAAACGTGCGCCTTTCCTCCTCGCTTGCCTCGGCAAAGAAACAGGCGGCAAGCAGGCTCAGGGCTCGCGCTTTGAGCGCCGCCACCGCTTCGTAGTCGACCAGGGAGAGCTCGCGTAGCCGGGCCCACTCCGTCTGGACAGCCGGGCTCTCCCACCAAAGCCGAGCCGAGGGACACCGCTCCCATTCTGGGAGTAGCTCGATCGCCAGGTAGAACTCGTTCCAGAAGAGCCGGCTCGAAGGTCGGTAAGGGGAAGGGTCGAACGGTATCTCTCGGACCCGAGCCAGCAAGGGCAGAGTGGCAACGACCGCTCCTCCTCGCTGCCCTACCCAGTCGCACAGCAGGCCGAGGTCGGCAAGGTCACCTGCTCCCCAGTCGCGCCTGCTACGAAGAGCGTAGGTGGGACAGAACACCCCCCACGGCCGCCCGTCCAAGGCCTGCAACGGGTCCACCTCCGGGCACGGGGCCGCGGGTAGTCCCGCCCCCGGCGGCAGTCGCTCCGCCCCTGGCGGGAGTGGCTCCGCGCCTTTGGCCCCTGCTGTGTCCCCCCAAGTGAAGCAACGCCGGGGAGCGGAGATCACCACAGCCTCTCCGGCGAGGCGGTTTGCTCGAGACAGGCCGCCACCTCTCGCCCTCGGGCTGCCGGCTCCCCGACCTTCTTCCTGCAGCTCTACCCTCAGGATGTGCTTCCCCCAAGGAAGACGCGCCCCGCCGAGGCGAGAAACAAGGCCCGCCAGCTGCCCGCGGTCCTCGGCAAGGTCACTGCTTCTCAGCTCCCAAGAGTGTTCCTCGCCTTCTTCGGTTGTGCAGGTCACACGCAAAGCTCTGACCCTGTGCAAGTCGGGACACTTACCTTGTCCGGCAAGGCGCAGGGGAAGCTCAGGCAGTCGTCCTTCCCACGCCACGAGCACGGGCGGTAGGAGTGACTCCTCCTCCGTCTGCGCCCCCGTCTGCCTCGCCGTCCCCGTCCGCCTCGCCGCCCCCTCCCCGAGAGCAGCAAGGACCGCCCGGACCGCATGCTCGGGCGAAGTGCACAACCGCCCGCGGGCATCACGGTAAGTGACGAGCACCCCATGAGCCGCGGCCAGTGTGGCCAGAGCGGGATCGATGGCAGGACCGACAGCGGGTCCGCCTGCCTGAGTGGAGAGCAAACGGCGATGATGGTCAGAGAAGCGATTGGAATGGAAGCGCCCTCCCCCGCTCGGCCGGCGTCGCGAGGCGCTCATGGTCGACACCCCCTATCAACCGGCCGGCAGGCGCACCACGAAGCGGGCGCCCTTCTCGCTGGGCTCAACCTCTACGTCCCCCGCTGCCGCCCGGGCCAGACGGCGAGCTAGGGACAGGCCCAGCCCGGCTCCGCGACTGCCAGAACGCTCCTTGGCCGCTGCCGAGCCCCTTACGCCTGGTTCAAAGATCTTGTCCCTTTCTTCGGGGGCTACGCCGGGACCGTCGTCCTCCACGATGAAGCGGATCTCCTTGCCATTACGTTCAGCCCCCAAGAGCACCTCCGCCCGGGCGAAGTGACAGGCGTTCTCCACCACCGGCTGCAGGATCTGCACGGCGATGTCCCGCTCCACCCCCACCTTGACGCCCCGAGGAGGCGGCGCCACCCGCACTTCCACCTCGTTTTCGTCTGCGAGGACTCCCACCGAGCTCACCACATCAGCAAGGACCTGCCAGACATCGGCCCGCCCCCGCGCGAGCGTACCCTCCTCCTGAGCAGCAGCCAGCAGAGCCTCGACCGTCCTTGCCATCTGGTCAGCGCTATAAAGGATGGAGCCCAAAGCCTCTTGGTAGTACTCGGGATCCCGCGAGCGACGCAGGGCCAACTCAGCCTCGGCCTTGATCTTGGCCACCGGGGTCCTGAGCTGATGGGAGACCTCCGCGGAGAACCGCTGCTCCCGTCGTAAGCTCGCCGCTAAGCGGTCCAGCATGCCGTCCAGGGTGTGGGCGAGCTGGGTGAGCTCGTCATGCGGTTCCCCCATGTTGAACCTGCGGTCGAGATCCTCGGTACTCCAGGCCTCCGCGGCAGCTGTCATGTTAGCCACCGGGCGGAAGGCTGCGTTCAGGACCCAACGCCCGACAAAGCCAACCACGATGAGCAGCACGGCCGTGAAGGAACCCGTCCCCAGCAAGGTGAGGCGCTGGGTGCGGTAGTAAGAGCTCATGGAGAGGCCGGTGACGATGGTCCCGATACGCTCGCCCTCGAAGTAGAGGGGGACCCCGTACAACCGCACCTCGTATTCATCGAGGTCGAGGAACTGGCTGGTAGGCTGACCGTCGAGCGACCTGGCAGCGGCCGTGATATCAGGGTCCACCGAAGGAGCCGAAAAGGTCTGCCCCCCGATGAAAACCCAGATCTGAGAGCCCAGTCCTTGGATATCCCCCGTCGGGCGGACCAGACGCACCTGGTTCTCCTCTATGCTGATAAGCTGGGCTTGATCCTGGGCCATGGTCTGCAGTCGGTCGTTAGCGTCGGAGCGCAAGGACCCGGAGAGGATGACGTTGAAGCCCACCATCATGGTCACCAAGGCCAGACCCACGGTCCCGACCACGGCAAGAAGCAGCCGGTCCCGCACTCCCAAGCGCGAGAATGGTCTTCTCATCGAAGCGAATACCCTACTCCTCGAACAGTGACGATCTGGGGAGCTCCGGGAAGGGAGCACACCTTGCGTCGCAGCCTGGCGATATAGGCGTCCAAGGTGTTGTCATAAACGATGGACCCGTGCGCCCACGCTGTATCGATCAAAGCCTTGCGCCGGACCGCCTCTCCCGGCGAGGCTGCCAGACGGGCTAACAACCGAAACTCGGTCGGCGTAAGCATCACGGTGTAATCGCCCACGGTCACCGCGTGCTTGGCCGGGTCGAGCACCAGCCCTCCTGCCTCTACACTGCGCTCGGCGCCGCTGCGTCGCAGCAGGGCTTCCAACCGGACAAGCAGTTCGGCGAAAGCGAAGGGCTTGGTAAGGTAGTCGTCACCCCCCACGCGAAAGCCGGAAAGCCGGTCCGGGAGAGCAGCCCGCGCCGTCAAGAAGAGCACCGGGCTGTTCACACCTTGGGCGCGTAGAGCTTGACACACGTCGCGCCCGTCGGTGTCGGGAAGTCCGATGTCGATGATGAATACGTCGGGCACCGTCTCCGCCACTTTGCGAAGCAGTTCCGAACCCGTCGCGAAGCCTTGGGCCGCATAGCCCTCTTCTCGCAGTCCCCTCACGAGCAGAGAGCGCATCTGCGAGTCATCCTCGAGAACAAAGACCAGTGACTCCATCATGGTACCCGTAGTATGGCCCTACCTGGCCCCAGGGACAAGCGCCCGAGGGGAAGCACCCGGGGCAGTGAGCAACCCGCAGGCGGGCATATGCACGCCGCGGGAACAGGCATGCGTAAACGCGCTGCGGGAAGTTGCGCCTTACACGGCGGGACTGGGGATTTCGGCCTCACACGGGGACACTGGGATCTTTGGGCCTCACACGGCGGGCGCGGCGTTCGGCTTTCCCGAACGCCGCTACGCCGTCACCGCCGTGCGGGCGTGGTGGTGTCTCGCTCGGGCCGAGTCCGACATCCACCGGACAGGGTTGGGGCCACAGCTCAGGAGGGGGGTTGAGCAATGCTGCGTGACTCCACGCTGGCATTGTGCCACCGGATTCCTGAACTAATCCTGAATGCGTGATACAGTGCGTGCGTGCAGAACGACCATCATCCCCCCATGTCTGAATCTTCCCTGCTCCCGACTCGTCTAGACTCTTGCGGCGAGCAGACGGTGGTGCTTTCTGCCCACGCCCTTACCAAGGACTTCGGACGGTTGCGGGCCGTGGACCATCTCGACCTTGCCGTCTGTCGGGGGGATGTCTTCGGGTTCCTGGGGCCCAACGGGGCGGGCAAGACCACTACCATCCGTCTGATCTTTGGGCTCCTCTATCCTACCACCGGCTATGTGCAGGTACTCGACCACCGCGTCCCGGACCAGCGTCAGGAAGCCCTTCGCCACCTGGGCGGTTTCGTCGACGACCCTACCTTCTATAACAACATGACCGCCCGTCGCAACCTTCGTCTGTTCGGCGAGATGCGCGGGGGAGTGAGTGAGGAGCGCATCACGGAGGTCTTGGAACTGGTCGGTCTAGCCGGACGCGCCGATTCCAAAGTGGGGAGCTACTCCCACGGCATGCGCCAACGCCTGGGCATAGCGCTGGCCCTGCTGCACCGCCCCGAGCTGGTGATCCTCGACGAACCTACCAGCGGTCTGGATCCCCAGGGTATGAAGGACGTGCGGGAGCTGATCCGAGAGCTGGGACACCAAGGGACCACCGTCTTCCTTTCCTCGCATCTCTTGCATGAGGTGGAGCTGGTCTGCAATCGCGCGGCCATAATGAACAAGGGCCGAGTGGTGGTCCAAGGACCTGTCTCGACCCTCCGTCCCGTTTCCAGCACCGTAAAGGTGCTCACCGCCGACCAGTCCAAGGCCAGGGAGACCCTGAGCAGCCTTTTCGGAGCGGGGAACATACGGGAGGACGAGGAGTACCTGGTGGTCCAGGCCGACGACGAGCTCGTACCTGAGATGGTGCGGCGACTGGTAGCCGATGACATCGACGTCAAGGCACTGGTCCCCGCCTTCGACCAGAGCCTGGAAGACATGTTCCTTGAGCTCACTGCCCGCAGCGAGGACAAGTGACTATGGGCCACGTGCGGCGTGAACTCATCAAGATCCTCTATCAGAAACGCACCTACTTCGGCTGGGCCGGCCTTTTCATCGTGCCCTTCCTGATCACCGTGGCCATGCGCCTTTCCAGCGAGGGTCCACCCCCTCCTGAACAGGGAGGGCCCCAGTTCTTCGAACTCATCCGTTTGAACGGCTCGTACGTGGCGGTAGGCTCACTGGTCGCCCTGGTGACCTTCCTCCTGCCCCTGCTCGCCGCCATGTCAGGTAGCCAGACCATCGCAGGGGAGGCCGAGAACGGCACTCTCCGCACCGTCCTCATGCAACCGGTAAAGCGGGGGGCCGTGTTGGCTGCCAAATGGCTGGTAGCCAACATCTACATCGCCATCGGCCTCGTCATCTTGGCCGTGGGGTCCCTGATCGCCGGCGGTTCCATCTATGGCCTCAAGCCCATGATGCTCCTCACCGGCCAGACCGTGGGCGTGGGCCAGAGCCTGCTGCTCGTCTTCGTCAGCTACTGCTTCGTACTTCTGGCCATGGCCACGGTCGTCTCGCTGGCCGTGTTCTTCTCCACCCTCACCAATTCCAGTCTCACCGCCGTGGCGACGGCTCTGGTGCTCGTCATCATCATGTTGGTGCTGGGAAGCCTGAACGTGTTCGACTTCCTGCGGCCCTACCTTTTCACCCATCACTTCGATGCTTGGATCAATTTCTTCCGCAGCCCGGTAGATTGGGGCCCACTCCGCGACGCCTTCCTCAACTTCGCTGTCTGGATCGTGGTGACGATGGCTGCCGCCTGGTTCCGCTTTACACGCAAGGACATTCTGTCCTGAGCTTGAGGCAAAGCCTCATTCTGCCGACATTGGGGGTGTGAGCCTCCAACTTGTAATGATCTTCGTGCTCCACGGGGTAGCGGCGGCGATACTGGCCGTGTTGATATGGCACGCCCGGATGAGCCGGACTATGCCAGGGGCCGCTCCCTTCATGGTGACTACCGGACTCGCCCTTGGTTGGGCACTCGCCACCATCGGCGGCGCACTGTCCCACAGTCTCTCCGCTAAGATCACCTGGGACCAGGCGGAGTTCATCTTCATAGCCCTGATACCCTTGGCAGCACTCGCTCTGGTGCTCGACTACACGGGACGCAGGAGCTGGCTTGCCCCCGGCCGCTTGTTGCCTCTCTCAATTGTGCCGCTGCTCACCGTCGTCCTCACCTGGACCAACCATCACCACCACCTGATGCGTACAGAGTCTTGGCTCATAACCAACGGCCCTGTGGTCAAGCTGGCCTGGAACTCGGGTCCCTGGTTCCTAGTCCACGCCGGCTACAGTTACGCCTTGCTGCTCAGCGCCCTTGGCCTACTCGTGCAGGCAGTGCTGACTTCACCCCGAGCCCACCGGCGCGGGCCCCTGGTGATGTTGGCGGGACTCCTCTTGCCCATAGGCTCCAACCTGGCAGAGCTTATTCATCCCCTTACTTTCCTCCCCGCAGACCTTACCCCGCTCACCTTCTCCGCAGCCGGTTCGATCTTTGCCTGGGGCCTCTTCCGCTCCGAGCTCTTCGCGCTGGTACCTGCTGCCCGACACGCTCTGGTGGAGAACATGAGTGACGGTCTATTGGTGCTTGACGCCTCGGTGAGGGTGGCTGACGTCAACCGAGCCGCTCTCACCCTCTTGAGAAAACCTAGAGAGGTCATCTTGGGGCGGCCGGTGGCCGCGGTCTGGGAAGACTGGCAGCAGCTCCACACCCCCTGCACCCAAGGAGCCTCGCTAGCCCTGCTCACTCTGGAGACTGACGCGGAATGGCGGAAATACGAGGTACGGATCACCCCGCTCATCAAGCGCGACAGACTGCAAGGACACATTCTGGTCTTCAGGGACATCACCGAGCGCGCCATCATGGAGGAGAGCTTGCGCGTGCAAGCTCTGTCTGACGGCCTCACCGGACTCGGCAACCGCACCTTGTTCATGACCAAGTTGACCGACGCCCTGCGGCAGGCCCAGAGACATCCGGAGCGTGCTTTCGCCGTGGCTATCCTGGATCTCGACCGTTTCAAGCAGATCAACGACACCGTCGGTCACCTGGCAGGGGATGTACTCCTGCAGCATGTCGCTGGCCAGTTGACTCGCTGCACCCGCGACATCGACACGGTCGCCCGGCTAGGCGGAGACGAGTTCATGCTGCTGCTGGACGGAATAGCCAGCAAGAGCGACCTGCTCCCCATTCTCGAGCGCATCCAGGCAGAGCTGCAGCGGCCGGTATCTTTCCACGGTCGGGAGATCAGTACCACCACCAGCCTGGGCGTCGTCATCTGGGACCCCAGCTACACCGACCCCGAGGACCTCTTGAGAGCGGCCGACACCGCCCTCTACCAGGCCAAGGAAGCCGGGAGAGACTGCTACCGTCTCTTCGACGAAAACATGCACCGCTCTCTGCTCTTCACCACCAGGATCGAGACCGAACTTCGCGCCGCCCTTGACCGGGGCGAATTCGTCCTTGAGTACCAACCGGTGCTGAACCTAGAGAACGGCCAGGTATGCGCCCTGGAGGCGTTTGTCCGGCGTGAAGACGCCCGGCGGGGTCTGGTTCCCGCCGGTGAGTTCCTGGAGACGGCCGAGAACACCGGACTTATCCTTCCTCTCGGGGAGCTCGTCTTGGACCAGCTCTGCCGGCAGATAGGCCGGTGGAGGTCACAGCCAGGACTCGAGTCCCGCCTCCCCGTCGGCGTGAATCTGTCGCCTCGCCAGCTCCTCGAGACCGACCTGGTCGGGGCCGTGCTCACTCGAGTCGCCGAATGGCGGGTACCGCCTGGCAGCCTGAGCTGCGAAGTGACCGAGACCGCGTTGCTCAGGAATCCAGCTAAGGCCCGCCGGGTATTGGCCGAGCTTCGGACGATGGGGATGCAGGTGTGCCTCGACGATTTCGGGTCCGGCTTCTCGTCTCTACAGCATCTCACCAGCTTTCCCCTCACCGAGGTCAAACTCGACCGGTCGCTGATAGCGCGACTCCCCGAGAGTGCGACCCACTTGGAGGTCACCCGCTCCGTAGTCAACCTAGCCCACAGTATGGGCCTGGCGGTGACGGCGGAGGGCGTCGAGAACAGTGCCCAGTGGAGGGCACTGGCCGAGGTAGGCTGTGACCACCTCCAGGGTTACTTCGTGAGCCCGCCCGTGCTGGCCGCAGAGCTTCCCCAAGTACTCGAGCGTCTGGCTAGCAGCCCTAGGTCAGCACCTCTCATCTTGGTCGAGAACCAGGATGACCAGGCCCCTACTCCAGGCCGTCCCTGGCTGCGTCTGGTGTCCGAGCAACCCTGGCTGGGCCCAAGCCGGACTTGATAGCCAGTGCGCCCTGGGGTCAGGTGGAGACCCCCCCGCGAGGGTCCAGCCTCGGCGACCTGTCAGACGGACTGCCTCGGTCGCCTGGCTACCCGAGCAACTCCTCGTCTCCAGTTATGTAGTACCGGATGCGCTCGCTGATGTTGACCGCGTGGTCCCCGATGCGCTCGAAGTAGCGCCCGATCATAGCCAAGCGGATGGCTGTGGCCAGGTTATCTTGGCCTTTGAGCTCCACGAGTTTTTCGATGAGTTCCGCGTGCAGGTCATCAAGCCGGTCGTCCTGTACCGCAATATCAGCCGCCAGTTTCTCGTCCTTGGTCGCCCAAGCGTCAAGGGCTACGCTCAGTAAGCGAGCGGCTGCCTGACCCAGCTCCGACACCAGGGCCTTCACCGGTTTCAAACTGGGGTCGCGGAACTCCTCGCGGTGGACCAACCCCGCTATGTTGTAGGCAAGATCGCCCGCACGTTCGAGATCGTTGACCACGCGCAGGATGGCCACGATCAGGCGAAGATCTCCCGCTACCGGGGCTTGCTGAGCGAGCAGGGTGAGAGAGCGTTTTTCGATATCGAGAAACAGAGCGTCGATCTCGTCGTCACCCGCCTGCACCTGCTCGGCGAGCTGTTGGTCACCTTCGATGAGAGCGATGGTAGCCATCTGAGTGCTCTTTTCAACCAGTGCCCCCAATTGCACGATGGCCTGATCCAGGCTTTCTAGTTCTTTGTGGAAGGCGATCCGCATCAGCCCGTTCCTTTCTCGCTTCTATCCGAAGCGGCCAGACACGTAGTCCTCTGTACGCTTGTCCAACGGCTTGGTGAAGATGCGACTGGTGGGACCGAATTCCACCAGTATGCCCCACCGCGCCGAGGTGGCTTCATCCACCTCAGTGTAAAGGAAGGCTGTCTCGTCGGACACCCGTGCCGCCTGTTGCATGTTGTGCGTCACGATGACGATGGAGTAGTCCTGCTTGAGCTCCTGCATCAGGTCCTCGATACGAGTAGTGGCTATGGGATCGAGAGCCGAAGCAGGCTCGTCCATAAGGATGACGTCGGGCTCCACGGCGATGGCGCGGGCGATACACAGACGCTGCTGTTGCCCTCCGGAAAGGTCGAGCGCGCTCTTCTTCAGCTGGTTCTTGACCTCATCCCAGAGCGCCGCTCGCCGCAGAGACCTCTCCACCAACTCGTCCATGTCCCCTTTGTACCCATTGATCCTAGCCCCGAACGCTACGTTCTCGTAGATGGACTTGGGGAAAGGGTTGGGCCGCTGGAAGACCATGCCGATGTGCCGGCGCACCACCACCGGATCGACCCCGGGGGCGTAGATGTTCTCCCCGTGGTAAAGCACCTCGCCCTCCACCCGCGCTCCCGGGATCAGTTCGTTCATGCGATTGAAGCAACGGATCAGCGTGCTCTTGCCGCAACCCGAGGGCCCGATGATGGCCGTGATGCGGCGAGGACGTATGTCCATGTTGACATCCTTGAGCGCCAGGTTCTTGCCGTAGTACACGCTCAGATTGCGGACCGAGAAGACGGGCGGCTCCGCCGGCGACCCAGTGGCTCTACCCTCCTCGCTTACACCCGCGACCGAGAGGGTCACCGGTGGGGCTACCTCTTGCGCGTAGACGCGAGTGCCGCCACTTGTGGCCTCGCTGCTTGCAACTGGACTGTTCATCGCTTGCGTGTCCGGCGCTTGCTCTTTCATCGTTTGAAACGGCTCCTTGAGGCCATCACACGGGCCACGATAGTGAAGATGAGGACTATCAGAAGAAGCTCCAGGGCTCCGGCCCAGGCTCTAGCCTGGCCAGCCGCGAAGGGGTTGCGGGCTCCATCGAAGATCGCCAGAGTCAACGCCGAAATAGGCTGGTCCCATAGTCTAGCGGTGAGTTGATACGAGCCCAGCGCGGTGAGAATGAGCGGAGCGGTCTCTCCGGCTGCTCTGGCCACCGCTAGCATGACCCCCGTGACTATACCGGGAGCCGCAGAGGGCAACACTACCTTGGTGACGGTCTGCCATTTGGCGGCGCCCAGCCCGTAGCTGGCGTCTTTCAGTTCCCCGGGGACCAGTTTGAGCATCTCCTCGGTGGAGCGGACGATTATGGGCATCATGATGATGGCGAGGGAAGCTGCTCCCATGAGGGCGCCGAAACCGAAGTTGACCACCAGCGCAGTGTAGACGAAAAGACCGACGAACACCGAGGGAACCCCAGTCATCACATCCGAGAAGAAGCGGATAAGGCGGGCGAGCCAGTTGCCTTTGCCGTACTCGACCAGATACACAGCAGCCATTATCCCCAAAGGCACCGAGACCGCAGTTGCCAGCCCCACCATGATCAGAGTGCCTACAAGAGCATTCAGGAATCCGCCTCCCTCTCGCCGGAAACTGAGCGGCATGGAGCTGGTCAAGAACTCCCAGTCCATGGTCCTGATGCCCTTGCTCGTGATCTGATACAGGATCATCACCACCGGGATCAGGGTGATGACCACCCCCAGGATGATGAGGGCCGTGTTGCGGCGATCGCGCCACACCCGCCGCCGGGTAGGTCGACACTGCCGCAGACTCACCCCCGGCTGCAACCTCCCCCCCGCCCAGTTCTGCAGCTGCGCTTCGGCTCGGGCTTCGTTCATAGCCGGCTGAACCTCCACACCATGGCCCGGGCTGCCATATTGATGACGATCGTGATAGCGAAGAGAACCACTCCGATCGCCACTAGAGCACGGATGTGGTCGCCGGTCGCTTCTTGGAACTGGTTGGCGATTACTGCCGCCATAGAGTAACCCGGACGCAGCACCGAGGCATCCACCACGGGGCGAGACCCGATAAGCAGCGCGACGGCTATGGTCTCGCCTAGCGCCCGTCCCAGTCCCAACATCACCGCGCCGATGATGCCGGAGCGACTGTGCGAAAAGACCACCTCGCGGATCATCTCCCACCGAGTAGCCCCCAATGCGTAAGCGGCCTGCCGATCGGAATCCGGCACAGTAGCGAACACTTCCCGGCACATGGAGCTGATGATAGGAGTGACCATGATGGCAAGGATCACCCCCGCCCCGAAATAGGACAATCCGGAAGGCGGGCCCGCAAAGATAGGGATGAAGCCCAGATATTTGTTTAGGAAGTCGGCCGCCGGCTGTAGGAAAAGGGGCAAGAGGACGAAAACACCCCACAGGCCGTAAATGACACTGGGAACCGCCGCCAACAGGTCGACGGCATAGGTGATAGGACCCCGCAGACGGCGTGGCACCGGGTACTCCGTCAGAAAGAGAGCCACGGCCAGGCTCAAAGGCACTGCGATGACCAAAGCGATCACAGACGTGACGACGGTGCCGTAGATGAAAGGCAGAGCCCCGAACTTGCCGGCGCTTGGACTCCACTCTTTGCCGGTAAGGAAGGTGATCCCCTCCTTGGTGAAGACCGGCAGCGCTGTCCCCGTGGTGGAAATGACCATGTAAGCCAGCACCAACAGGATGAGTACCCCCGACAGGGCGGCCAGCAGCAGAAAGAGGGGGTCCGCCCGCCGGCTGAGCCCCCTGCGCTGCCATTTGCGGCCGGTTCCAGCGCTGGCGCCGGCCGCCACCTCCCCGGAGACCGAGCTCACTTGATCTGCCCGACCTTCGCCAGCGCCACGGTGCGCAAGTCATCCGGCAGCGGTGCAAACCCCAACTCCTTAGCCAGCGGTGTCCCTTCCGTGAGGGCCCAGGTGAGGAAGGCCTTGAGAGCCTGGGCTTTGCCGGCGTCCTTCATCTGGTCATAGACCAGGATCCAGGTGGCACCGCAGATGGGATAGGCCTCGGGGTTGGGGCTGTTCACGACTGAGAACCTGAGATCGTCTGGGAACTCCACCCCTTCGGCGGCAGCCGAGGTGGCTTCCAGGGAGGGAGCGATGAAGTTGTCGGCCGGGTTCTTCAGGCTGGCGGTGGGAAGGCCGCTCTCTAGAGCATAGGAGAGCTCCACATAGCCCAGGCTGCCTACCTGCTGCTTGACCACTGCGGCCACGCCATCGTTACCCTGCCCGCCTACGCCTACCGGCCAGGGCACTTCTTTGCCTTTGCCTACTTCTTTGGCCCAGACCTCGCTTACCGCGGCCAGGTAGCTGGTGAAGATGCTGGTCGTGCCAGAGGCGTCGGAGCGGTGCACCACCTGGAGGGCGCGGTCGGGAAGAGCCACCCCGGGATTGAGTTCAGCCAAGCGGGGGTCGTTCCACTTGGTGATCTGGCCACGGAAGATATCCACCAGGGCGGTAGGGTCCAGCCTGAGCCCTTTGAGTTGAGGAAGGTTGTAGACCACGGTCACCGCCCCGAACACGGTGGGGATGTGCAGGACCTTGGCTCCGCTGGCCGCTTCGGCGGCGGCGATCTCTTCGTCTTTCATGGGGGCGTCAGAGGCGCCGAAGTCCACGGTCAGCTTGGAGAACTGCTCGATACCACCCCCGGAGCCGATGCCCTGGTAGTTGATGGTCACCTCGGAATAAAGGGCCTGGAACTCGCCAATCCACTCCACGTAGAGAGGTTCGGGGAAGGTGGCGCCGGCGCCGTTCAACGTAGCGGAGAGAGGGGCGTTACTGCCGGTCGAGCCGTCGGTGGTGCGGCCGGTAGCACTGCCTGGGGAAGCCGTGGCACCCGGCGCCGAAGGTAGTTTTCCCCCACAGCCCCCAGCGACCAGGGCCAGAAGCATCATGAAGACCGTCAAGGCAATCCAGGGACCCGGATGACGCCGGGGTCTCCGCCACCATGCTCTGCTGTTCGTCCCTGCTCCTGTCTCCAGCCTGCTCATGCCCTTCAGATCCTCTCTGGGTACGTACCTGTCCAAGTGAACGCTGTTGCTTGATTCTGAGGCTAGCAGCGCCTGCCACCAGGGGTGTTAACATTCGGTTACCGGAACGTTAAATGTACGGGTGGTGGAGGTGTCCAAGGACGGAGCCAAACGCATCCTCTTAGTAGAGGATGACCCTACTATCTCGGACCTCCTGGCCTACAACCTCCGCCGCGCTGGCTATGAGGTTATTCAGGAGCATAACGGTCGCGCCGGTCTGGAAACGGCCCTGCGCCAAGACGTCGACCTCGTGCTGATGGACCTCATGCTGCCGGGCTTGGACGGGATGACTGCCAGTCGGGAGATCATCCGTCGTAAGCCTACGCTGCCCATCATCATGGTGACCGCCCGTGGCGAACGGGAGACTATGCTCGAAGGGTTCGGCCTGGGCGCCGATGACTACGTCACCAAGCCGTTCGACCTGGAGTTGCTCCTCGCCCGCATACAGGCCCGCCTCAGGCGTTCAGCAGCGGGGATCCCTCTCATTAGCGATTCCGAGGGGCCCAGGCTTCTAGGCACAGGCCATCTGGTGCTGGACCGGGATGCTCGCGCCATCCGCACGCCCCACGGTGAAGCCGCGCTCAACCCGAAGGAATACGAGCTGCTCGAGCTGCTTCTTTCCCGGCCTGGTCATCTCTTCTCACGCGAGGAGATAGTGGAGAGGGTCTGGCACCATCGCTACCTACCCACTTCCCGCAGTCTCGACGTCCACGTGCGCCGCCTCCGGTCCAAGCTCGAACAAGTCCGGGCCGATGCCTCACTGCAGACCGTGCGGGGAGTGGGCTACCGGCTGGAACCCTTCGAGCAAGGGAGAGGCTCGGGAACGACGTCGCCGGGAGCATCGGCGTCGTCGGCGGACGCGACGTCATCGGCAGGCGCGACGTCATCGGCAGGCTCCGCGTGATGCGCATCCGCTGGCGCCTACCTCTGGCCTTCGCGCTCACCACTCTGATCTTCGCCGGTCTGGTCGCCCTGGTGGCGGCGGTTGGCCTTCGGGGGGTCCTGCTCGACCGTCTCGAAGACGACATGCTGGGGCAAGCTCAGCAGTTCGCCGCTCTCCTCGAATTCTCCGCTCGGGAGGGAAGTCCTGGGGCCGGCCTCCAGGGCGCCGCTGCTTTGCAGGAGCTGACTGTGGAGACCGGGCGGGCCTCCGCCATCCGCGTCACCGTGATCGACCATGAGGGAGTGGTGCTCGCTGACTCCTTCGCCGACCCGGCCAGTCTCGAAAATCACGCCAACCGGCCCGAAGTGGCCCAGGCTCTCGCCACCGGGGAAGGAAGAGCCCGCCGCCAGTCGGCCACTCTGGGGGTGGAGGAGGTCTACGTGGCTGTCCGTCTGTCCGCGGGTACGGCCCCTTGGTCCGGCGGTGTGGTGCGGGCAGCCCAGCCGGCGAGTCGGGTGGACGACCTGGTAGCTGCAGCCTGGCGAGTCCCCCTCTACGTCTGGCTGATCCTCCTGCTCCCCACCTTGGCTGCTGGTCATCTCTTGACCCGGCCTCTGACCCGGCCCCTCGAGCGCCTGCGACAGATGACCGCCCGGGTAGCAAGCGGAGACTTCGGCGTGAGGACCGGAGTCAGCACGCATGATGAGCTAGGCGAGCTCGCGCGCTCTCTCAACGAGATGGCAGAGCAACTGGAGAGTCGCAACCGCGACCTCGGCACGGAGTCAGAGCGTCTTGAGCAGATGCTGGCGGCAATGGACGAAGGCGTCCTGCTCATAGACGAAGAGGGACGCCTTGTCCGCGCCAACCCCGCAGCCGAGCGCATCCTAGGAGCGCAGCTTCGCGGCCAGGAGAAACGCCCCCTGGTGGTAGCAGCACGCTCGTTCCCCGCTTTGGCGTTAGCTCAGAAAGCCCACTCGGCCGGTCGGGCGCTCACTCAGAGCATCCAGCTCCCGGACGCCCGGTGGCTGAGCGTGGAAGTCGTGCCGCTCTCCGGGGTCAGTTCGCGACGGCACGCCGACGTCTCTGCGAGGGGCGCCGCCGGCCACACGCTCTTCGTGATCCGAGACGAGTCGGAGCGCCGCGCCACTGAGCAAATGCGCCGTGACTTCGTGACCAACGTCTCCCATGAGCTCAAGACTCCCCTGGCCGGTCTTTCTTTGCTGGCTGACACTCTACGCCACGCCATCAACGAGGACCCCCAGCAGGCGCAGAAGTTCGCGGAACGACTGTCCCAGGAGGTAGCGCGGCTCAACCGGTTGACCGAGGA
>CAKZRW010000121.1 GCA_937148845.1 uncultured Actinomycetes bacterium
GTTGGAGTATCGCCACCCCCAACCGAACATGAAGGCTCTCTTTCTGTCAACAATGTCAGCGGGCATTACAGCTAGCGGGCGCAGACATCATAATACGTACCACCTCCAGGTAGGACACGACGTTCAGTCAGCGAAGTTGTGCCCAGTGGAGGTGTCTGGACGAGGCAGGGCTTGTCGCGCGGGCAGGAGCCTGCCAGTGTTGAACCGTAATGCCCCTGCCTGGATAGGAGGCCCGTGTGGAGATGACAAGAAAGTCTCCTGTGCCCTTCCATGCGCGCACAGGCCTGATTCTCACATTCGTAGCCGCGGTTGCCCTGCTCTTGTTGTTGAGTGCGCCGGCTGGTGCCAATATGCAGACGGTGATAGCTTGGGTCCCATCACATCAGGACGACACGGGCGTCGCTTGGCATGAGTATGTCGTTTGTGGGGACATCACACAGAGAGCGATGGCGCTCCTGCCCGATTTCATCAATGTGCGTTGTTGGGAACTTGGCATGGGGCTTACCACAAACAACCACCGTGCCTTGCAGTCAGAGGTGGATCAGGCGAATGCCGCAAACGCTGATTGCTATATCGGTATCCATGTGGACAGCGGCGCTCCCAGCGGCATCCTAGGAGTGTATTTCACCGGCGATTCTAACTCCGCGAACTACGCAGCTGCCCTGGCAAGATCGATTGCCGCGAGTATGGGTATGACCTACAGAGGTCTATACCACAGGCTAGTACTATAGTCTGAACCCCATAAGGAACTCCGCCCCACTCAGAGTGATCTTGGAGCTCGGCGACAATGTGGCCGACCGGGCCTTACTTCTTAGCGAAAGCGGCCGGCAGCGGATGGCCGAGGCCCTCGCCAAGGCAGTACGGGAGCACACGCGCCCGTCTGGCTTGAACCGCTACGAAGAGACTAGCACCCAGATCGCCTACACCGGCCCCTGGCTCAACTTCTTGACCAGTGGGGCTTCCGGCGGTAGCTACAAGTACGCCGACGCCCCGGCCAGTGCCACCATCACCTTCACCGGTACCCGTATCGACTGGATCGCTACCAAAGGCTACACCCAGGGCAAGGCCAAGCTCATACTAGATGGCGGGGCCCCGGTGACCGTCGACCTCTACAATCCCACCACCTTAAGACAGGTGAGAGTATGGTCGAGCGGTGAACTTCCCGACGGCCAGCACAGCGTGGTCATCTCCTGGAGCGGAGAGAGAAGCGTCTCCACCGGCGGCACCCGGGTGAATGTGGATGCCTTGGAGGTGTGGGAGAGCCTCCAGTAGTCTGGCATAGCGCGGAGGGCTCAGGACAGCCCGGGGTGGGCCCGTTTGGCACTGCGCTACGCATCGCCATTGGGGGCGCCGCGGCTGGGTGGCCTACCCGGTGTGTCGACTCGGGGAGCTTTGATGTATCCTGATATATCCCTTCGGCCGGGTGATGTTTGCCCGTGAGGGCGGAGGTGAGCCCCAGTGGGCAGTAGGTTCGGATCTGACAAGTTCTTCAAGCACGGCCATCGCCCCGGGGCTCCTTTCTTCGAACGGGGTGGCATAAAGTTCGCCATCCTGGATCTCTTGAAGGAGAGGCCGCGGCACGGCTATGACATCATCCTCGAGATGGAGCGGCGCTCGGGCGGCTTCTACAGCCCGAGCCCCGGCGCGGTCTATCCCACTCTTGAGGCGCTGGAGGACCAGGACCTGGTACGCCACACCGTCGAGGAAGGGAAGAAGGTCTACTCCATAACTGAGGCCGGCCTTGCCTTCCTGGAAGAACACGAGGAGCGCGTCGTCCGTCATCGGGAGCGTTGGGCCGGCCATTGGGGTACATGGGAGGCCGACCGGCCGCGGGGGGAGATCATGAGGTCGCAAGCGGCGATGAGAGAGCTGGTCGGGCGCCTGACCGAAGTCATACGGGAAGCGGTCGCGAACCCGGACAAGCTTGCCGAGATCCAGCAGGTACTCGAAGAAGCGGTTGCCAAGGTCACAGCGATCGCCCGCCGTTAGGCTCACAGCCCGGTCACGGGGTTCAGCTCACAGCGGTAGCTTCGATTTCGATCAACCACTCCGGCTGGGCTAGCCTCGCCACTCCGAGGAGGGTCGAAGCCGGCTTGCAGCCGGCCGCTTTCAGCCTTTCCCCGATGAGCGGAACAGCGGCTAGGAAAGCGGGAACGTCGGTGGTGTAGTAGTTGAGTCTCACCACGTCGGCCAAGGTCAGTCCTGCTTTGGAGAGGACCTTCTCCAAGTTGTCGAGCGCCTGGTGGAACTGGGCCACCATGTCGCCGGGATCAAGAGTGCGGCCCTCCTCGTCGACCGAGACCTGACCGGAGCAGTACACGACTCGCTGCGCATGTGCCACCTCGATGCCCTGGGAGAAGTCGAACTGGTCTTGCCAGGTCCCCAGGTTGATCGCCCGCTTCTCCATAGCCTTGCTCCTTTCTACTTTGCTCCTATCTACCGGCTCGCGGTCAGCTGCCTGATCGTGTCTGCCACCACCTGGGGTTGGTCATAATGGAGACCATGGCCGCCGGCGATGAAGCAGGTCTGTGTGCCCAACTTGGCCGACACCCACTCTGCCGCTTCGGCAAAGAAAGGCGGGCTGTCTTCGCCACAGAGGATAGCCACAGGAGTCTGGACTGCCGCCAGCTCCTCATCGGACGGCCGGTAGTACTCCAAGACGTTGAACTCGTAATCGAGCCACGTCTCATCGGCCGCCAGCCGGGCCCGATAATCAGCGGGGAGCGAGTCATAGACGATGTCCCCGGTCAGCATGCGCAGAAAGGGCACCTTGCCTGCCGCGGTGGCCTGCGTAAGAGTCTCCACCACCTGATCGACCGCCGACATGCCCGCAAAAAGCGGTGGTTCGTGAAGCATGGCGAATCGCACCTTGTCGGGGTGTCGCAGGACCAGGGCCAGGCCGATAACGGCCCCGAGGCTGTTACCCCACACATAGGCAGGGGTAAGCCCAAGACCGGCCAGCAGGGCCGCAGCATCATCGGCCTGGTGTTCAACACTGGCCCCGGCGAAGCCGGCCGGGCGGGGAGAGCGGGAAAAGCCGCGACGGTCATAACAGATGGTGGTGAAGTCGTTGTTGAGCAGAGGTACGACTTTCACCCATTCCCCGGCGTCACCCTCGGCCCCGGAGATGAAGAGGAGTGCAGGTCCGTGCCCCACCACTTCGTAGTAAAGGTGCACGCCATTTGCCTCTAGGGTCCCGGTCCGCATCGACTCGATCATCACGCCCCCTTGCTCAAGATAGAGCAGCTCAAGCCTCTTCCCCAGCAGGTGCCCAGCTGCCGTGCCATCTCTATTGAAGCGGTATGGCGTCGGGGCTGCAAGCGGCCCGGGCCGGAGCTGGACGGGTGAGGGGCCAAGTTGTAGACTAATCTCTCAACCTGGGCATCGGACTGGGCGTAGCTTCCGGGGGTACAGGGGCGGTGGCACGAGTGCCCACGTCAGGGGGTTCGCGATCATATGCGGGCGGTGCAGTCGACCGGGACGGGCGGGCGAACAGGTTCTTGTTTGTCTCCGCACCGACGCGTAGAAGCGCTCTTGATCTAGAGCGCTGCGCGCAAGTGTTGGGGACGGTACAGGAGATCAGCAGGGCAAGTCCCGATCTTGAGGGCTGTCAACATCTACTGTGCCTGGTAGCGGACGAAGTGCGGGCTGAACAGGGTGTGCTCATCTTGTGCAACCCCCTCACGCGCGAACTGGAGTTCGTCGTCCACAACCAAGACCCTGGTGTGGCCAAGGTCTATGCTGACTACTACTGCGACCTTGATCCCACTGGACTGCCCAACTACGTCAGGGGCAGCTGTCCTCTTCCCAAGCGCACCCCCAGCTACTTGGTGTCCGACTTGATGGATGTGGTCGACTACTCGTCTCTGTTGGCCACCGAGTTCTATAACGATTTCTTCAGGACTGCTCGCATCCACTACGACATCGTCGCCCTTGTTTCGCCGAACCCTGATACGCATGCCGCGCTCTGCCTGCATCGCGCCCGGAACGGCAGACCCTTCTCTCCGGATGAAGTGACCGTGCTCGAGATGCTGGCCCCCTTCGTCGGCAATCACTTGGAGAGGATGTTTGCGGCTAGCATGCGTTCTGCTCTGGAAGCGGGCCAGGAGGAGGGAGTGATCGTCTGCGATACGGCTGGACGGGTGCTCTTCTGTAACGAAGCGGCCCGTAAGCTATACGCTTCCGAGGGACGTCTGGGGAACTTAGGTCTGGCGGTCGAACAGGCCTTTGTCGGCTACAAATTGAGCAGACCCGAGGTGCTGGCGGAGGTCTGTGAGGCAGAAGTAACCTCCCGCGAAGTCACCCTGGAGCACGGGGCCCCGGGCCGGTTGATCACACTGGGGCTACCCTCGGCTATGCGACCAGGCTGGGCAGAGCCCCTCAAGCAGCGTTTCGGATTGAGCCAGCGGGAGGTCGAGGTGCTCGATCGGCTGATGACCGGAGCCAGCAATAAGGAGATCGCCCGGTCTCTGTTCATCGCCGAATGCACTGTGAAGAAGCATGTTCATAGCATCGCGGCCAAGATCGGGGTCCGCTCCCGGGCCGCGATCGCCCACGTGGTCAGGAAGGAGCTGGGACTGCCCCGGTAGTGCGGCCAAGACCCCGGCACGTACCGAGGCGAGGGCTTTCCGTTCCCGTAGAGGACCCGTCGGGGAACGGACAGGATGGTACTTTTGGATACTTGTCGGGTCGGTTCTTGTCTGGTCATATGAAATTGGGGGATCGGTCGGTTGGGTCTGTGGTCCGCGCCCTGGGTCCGCGTGGCTACTGGCCGAGGGACCGGTTCCCTGCATCTTCCATGCGTGTATGGTTTCACGAAAGAGGGGGGAAATAAGATGCGCAGTAAACGAGTCTTCTTGATCTGTGCGGTGCTGGTGATAGGCGTCTTGCTGTTCAGCCTGTCAGCCTGTGCCAAGGAAGAGACCACCACTAGCTCTGCACCTGCCACCACCGCCGCTCCGAGTACGACGGCCGGCCCCGAGACAACGGCCGGGCCCACCACCACGGGAGCGCCCGCGGGAGAGGTCAAAACGCTCAAGATCGGCACCATCATGCCCCAGACCGGTCCTCTCGCCATCCTAGGTCTGGCGTTCACCAGAGCTTGGGACCTGTATGCGGAGGATGTCAACCAGGCTGGTGGTGTGAAGATCGGCAACGACACCTACCAAATCAAGTTCATCCACGAGGACAGCAAGGGATCGGCGGAAGGTGCCAGCACAGCGGCTAGCAAGCTGGTGAATCAGGACAAGGTCGACCTGGTGATCGGGGCTATCCTGGAAAGCGAGATGGCGGCCATCAATCAGGTCACCGAGGCTGCCGGTGTGCTCTACGCTCAAGCCAACGCGAACATCCCAGGGGCACCGCAGGATGTCAGTTCCGACAAGCCGCTGCAAGTCCGTCCCTTCATAAACCATGACGAGACCGGCCCGATCGATCTCGACTACATCGCTAAGACCTATCCTGAGGCCAAGAAGATCGCTCTCTCCGTGCCCGACATCGGCTATGAGGGCATGGTGGAGCGACTCCAAGCGCAGGTAGCAGCTCGGGGCATGCAGATCGTGGCTCAGGAGAAGTGGCCATGGGGGACCACCGACTTCGTGCCGATCATGACCAAGCTGAATGCGGCCAAGCCGGACATCATCTGGGCCATGGTGAGCGGCCAGGCCAACGATCAGTTGAAGGCAGCTCGGCAGCTTGGGTTCAAAGGGGTGTTCGTGTCCAACTCACCCCTGGGGGCTGACGTCTTTGTGGTTACGGTGCAGGATCCTGCCGCCCTCACTGACGTCATCTGCAACAGCGTGGACGTCACCCATCCCACTCCGGAAGTCAAGAAGCTGATGGACGCTTGGCAGGCCAAGTGGCCCAACGACCCCTTCATCTCGGATGCTGTGCATGCTTATGACATGCCTTGGGTGATGGTCCAGGTCATGCAGAAAGCCGGCGCTATCGGTGACGCCGCCACCCTAGTCAAGACCATGGAGGGCATGACCAACCCAGGAGACATCCAGACTCTGCACGGTCCGGGCTACATAGGGGGAGCCGACCGGTTCGGAGTGAACAGGGTGCTGTACAGGCCGCTGCCACTCAGCCGCATCATGAACGGTCAGATAGAGTTCATCGGGTTCATGGAGCCGGTCAAGGAGTAGCCGAGCGTAGGTTGTTCGCCTGTTCACACCTGTCGGCGTAGTCTGGGACCGCAGCTGGCCGGGGGATCGAAGTCACAGGCTGGACTTCTCACCCCCGGCCACCTTTTGAGGTGAGGGATGGTGAGGTATTGGATGGCTGCGGAGTTACTTAGGAGAATACGTGGGTGAGGGAGACTGAGTGAGCTCACTCGATCTTTGGCTGCAAGCGACGGTCAACGGGATAGCCTTGGGCTGGCTCTATGTGCTCATGGCGCTGGGGCTAACACTTATCCTCAGCATCATGGGCATCTTGCAGCTCGCTCACGGAGAGATCTACATGCTGGGGGCGTATGCCGTCCACTACCTGGTGGGGCGAGGCCTTGGCTTGTATCCGGCTATTGCCACCTCCATGTTCATCATGGCTGTGTTGGGGATCATCCTCGAACGAGGACTTTTCCGGCCGCGGTCGGGGCGGGAGGTGGTGCTATGTTCCATCGTGATATCCACGGGTCTCACTTTGATCCTGACCAGCGCCATTGTCGTCATCTTCGGTCTCTATACCAAGAGTCTTCCCTTGTTGGCCACGGGATCGGTCGAGATCTTTGGCGCTGCAGTACCCAAGGACCGCATCCTCGCCATCGGCTTCTCGGTCCTGGCCTTGGTGCTGCTCTATCTCTTTCTCAAGAAGACTCGGCTGGGACTGGCGATGATCGCCAGCGCCCAGAACCGGGAGGGGTCCTTCCTCAAGGGCATCAATCCCAATCGGATGTCGATGGCGGCCATGGCCATCGGCTGCGCTCTTGCGGCCTTGGCCGGCGCGCTCGCCGGTGCCATTCTGCAACTCCAGCCGTACATGGGGGCGCTGCCCATGATCAAGGGCCTGGTCATCATCGTGCTGGGCGGGCTGGGTAGCATCCCTGGCGCCTTGATCGGGGGCCTGATCCTGGGGCTGATCGATGGCATCGTGCCGGTGTTCTTCAGTCCGGCGGTGGCGTCTGTGGGGCCTTTGGTGGTCGTCATCCTGGTGCTGCTCTTCCGGCCCAAGGGGTTGCTGGGCCATGACTAAGCGGGGCTGGACCAAGCTTCTTCTTTGGGTGGGGCTCGTGGTGATAGCTTTCGCCCTGCCCACCATCCTCCGCCGCGATCCCTATTGGCTGACGGTTTTCTGTCTGCTAGCCATCAACACCTTGCTGGTGAGCAGTCTGCGCAGCGTGACTCTTATAAACGAGATCTCCCTGGGCCAGGTAGGTTTCGCCGTGATCGGCGCCTATGCGCATGCTGCCCTGATGATGAAGGCCCATATACCCTTCTGGCCGTCGCTGATCCTAAGCAGCCTGTTTTCTGCCCTCATCGCACTGGCGGTGGCTTATCCGTTCTTGAAAGTCAAGGGCATCTACTTTTCCATCCTCACCTTGCTGACTGCCGAGACCTTCCGTCTGGTGGCCTACTACTGGACCTCCATGACGGGTGGGTCGCTCGGACTCACGGGGGTACCTGGCCCGGGCAAGCAGCAGGTGCCCTTTGTCGGGGAGGTCAATTTCGATCGGCCCGCCAACTACTATTACATCGCCGTGGGAGTGGTGCTGGTCGCGCTCCTCATCCTCTACTGGCTGGAGCGGGCCTACATCAGCTTCCAGTGGCGGGCCATCAGAGACGACAACTTATTAGCCGGGGCGGTGGGCATCAACGTCATAGGCTACAAGACCATCAACTTCGTGATCGCTGCTTTCATGGCCGGCCTCTCCGGGGCACTGTTCGCTTCCTACCAGCACAACCTGAGTCCCGACACCACTTCGCGCTTTGGTGTGAGTATGTCCATATACCTCCTGGTGTATATGGTGGTCGGAGGCAAAGACTATTTCGTGGGACCGCTGATGGGGACCACGGTGCTCATGCTGATCGCCGAGGCCACCCGGTCATCGCAGCAATATCAGCCGATGATCACCGGTGCGATCGCCATCCTGGTCATCCTCTTCCTCCCCATGGGCTTGGTGGGCATCCCCAAGCAAGTGAGGAGCTGGCGGCGCGTCAAGCGGCTCCGGGCTGCGGGGGTGGACGGCGTCAACCCGGCGGGCAAGGAGGGTAAGGCATGAGCCTGCTTGAAGCCAGCCAGGTCTGCAAGAACTTCGGCGGGTTGGCGGCGGTCAACAAGGTGGACCTCGTGGTGGAAGAGGGTGAGATCGTCGGCCTCATCGGCCCCAATGGGGCAGGGAAGAGCACCCTCCTCAACCTGATCGACGGGACCCTGAGAGTCTCCAGTGGCCGTATCGTCTTTAGAGGGCATGACATCACCCGCTACTCACCACACCGGCGGGCTCGGCTGGGTATCGCCCGGGTCTTCCAGAAGAACGCCCTCTTTCGGAGCATGACGGTCCTGGAGAACGTACTGGCCGGCTCCTATCTTCGCACTGACCACGGTCCCCTGGCCGCCCTGACTCGGACCTTAGACAAGGTGCGGAAGGACCCGGGCCTATTGGACCGGTGCCACGAGTTACTGGAGCTAGTAGGACTGACCGACCGCACGCACGAGCTGTGTGTGAATCTGCCTCACGGCAGCCAGAGGGAGTTGTGCGTTGCTGTGGCTCTGGCGTCGAACCCCACCCTGTTGCTGTTGGATGAGCCGCTTACGGGCATGAACGCTGAGGAGACCGCGTCCATGATCCGGATTATCAAAGAGATCAATCGCACGCGGGGGACTACGGTGCTGGTGGTGGAGCACAACGTGCGCGCGGTGTTGGGCCTGTGCGCCCGGGCGGTGGTGCTCAACTACGGTCAGAAACTGGTGGAGGGCTCGCCTCGCGAGTGTGTGACCGACCCTGCCGTGATCGAGGCCTACCTGGGGACTGATGCCGATGTGGCTTGAGGTGCGTGATCTGGTCGTGCGTTACGAAGGCGCCGAGGTGGTGAAGGGGGTCTCTCTTCACTTGGAGCCAGGAGAGATAGTCACCCTCATTGGCAGCAACGGCGCGGGGAAGTCCACCATCCTGCGTACGCTGTCGGGTCTCAAGACGCCCGCAGCCGGGGAGATCTGGTTCGAAGGAGTGCGGATCGACGGGCAAAGGCCGCAGACCATAGTCAAGATGGGGATGGTCCAGGTGCCCCAGGACCGAGGTCTCTTCCCGTACATGACCGTGGCCGAGAACCTCAAGGTCGGTGCCTACCTGCGTAAAGATCGTAAGGCTAGCGCCAGGGATCTGGCCGAAGTGCTTTCTCACTTTCCCAGACTCAAGGAGCGGGCTCGCCAACAAGCCTCCACGCTAAGTGGCGGAGAGCAGCAGATGCTCGCGATAGCCACTGCCCTCATGTGCCAGCCTCGGCTGCTGCTCTTGGACGAGCCGTCGATGGGGTTGTCTCCGCTCATGGTGGGTGAGATTGCAAAGATCATCCGGGAGATCCACGAGGCGGGGACTTCGGTCTTGTTGGTAGAGCAGAACTCGCGTTTGGCTTTGAAACTGGCCAGCCGGGCCTACGTCCTTGAAACCGGGAAGATCGTTATAGAGGGATCGGCGGAGGAGCTTCTGCACAGCGAGCATGTCCGCAAAGCATATCTGGGTGAGTGACCGCGAGGAGCGGGCGTCGGTTCACGCTTGGTCCATCGTCGGTCCTCCAACGCAGAACAGAGAAAGGAGAGCTAGTTGTGATCAGTTGGGCCGCGGATTCCGTTTATGTGAACGGGAGGGTTTTCACCATGGATGCCACAGGGACGGAAGCGGAGGCGATAGCGGTCAAAGGGGACAAGGTCCTCGCGGTAGGCTCGACCAGTGAGATCAGGGAGCTTGCCTTTGCCTCGACCGAAGTGGTCGACCTCAAGGGTAAGACCGTTCTTCCTGGCATAAACGACTCTCACACTCATGCGGCCATGTACGGGGGTAGTCGGCCGCCTCTTACCCTGGATGTGGGGTACCCGAATGTGAGATCGATCGCGGACATCAAGGAGATGGTGAGAGCCCGGGCGGCCGAACTGCAGCCGGGGGAATGGATCCGCGGAAATGGTTGGGACGAGGGTTTCCTGGAGGAATGTTTGGCCGACCCCAACCGCCACATGACCAAGGCCGACCTCGACGAGGTGGCGCCGAACAACCCTGTCTACCTGGTGCACTTCACTCAGCACCAGTTGGTAGCGAACAGCCGGGCGCTGGAACTGGCGGGTATCACCCGTGACACTGTGACGGAGCCCGGTTCCGAAGTCGTTAAGGACCCGGTCACGGGCGAGCCTACCGGCGTTCTGGTCGAATTGCCCGCCCAGGGCCTCCTCATGCGAGTGGTGCCCCCTTGGACGCGGGAGGAGAAGCGGGCGGCCATACTCAACATGATGAGAGATATGAATGCTCGCGGGATCACCAGTGTGACCGACGCTGCCTTGGGCCCCGGCGGGACCGGCTACCAAGGAGGACTGCTCGGCTCTGAGTGCATAAGCGTCTACAACGACCTGCACAACGAAGAAGCCTTGACCGTCCGGATCACCATCCTGTATCTGTTTGGAGAATACGGAGCCATCTCGCTCGCTGACGTCCAGCGCAGCATCGAAGACATCGGTATCCACACCGGTTTTGGCGACGAATGGCTCCGCATCGGCGGGATGAAGCTCTTTGCCGATGGCATCCCGCATACGAAGACGGCCTGGCTCGAGGAGGAATACCCTGACGGCGGCAGCGGCAGCCTTGTCCTTCCTGGCGCGACTCACGAGGAAAGGGTCCAGGAACTGCTCAAGCTGATCAGTTATGCTCACGCCCACGGCTTCCAATGCGGCGTCCACGTCATCGGGGACCGGGCGATATCGGCTTGTCTCGACGGGTTTGCTCTGGCGCAGCAGCAGAAGCCCGTAGACCTTCGCCACTATCTCATCCACTGCGACCTGATCCGTCCGGCCGACATCGGACGACTGGTCGAGTTGGGAGTGGGGGTCTGCACGCAGCCCATACTGAAGTGGGTATTCTCCGACGTCATGGACCGGGCGCTAGGGTTAGAGCGCTCGGAGTGGCAATTCCCGGTCCGCTCCCTTCTTGAAGCGGGTGCTCACGTGAGCTTCTCCTCGGACACCCCCGTGACCGAACCGGATTGGCTCCAGGGTGTGGAAGCGGCCGCGCTCCGCAAGTCGAAGGCTTCCGGCACCGTGCGGGGAGCCGATCAGCGGATAGGGGTGAAAGAGGCTGTTCGCCTATACACCATGGGCGGGGCTTGGCAGGATCACATGGAGAGGCACAAGGGGTCACTGGAGCCGGGGAAGTTGGCGGATTTCTGTGTCCTGGATCAGGACCTCTTCGCCATCCCTCCAGAGGAGATCCACGCAGTCAAGAACGTTGCCACCGTCGTGGGCGGCAAGTTGGTGTACGAGAACGGCCTGTGACCACCGGCTATCCCGGCCAAGCGTCCGGCCAGGGAGCGGAGCCGGCCCGGCGGCTCGCTGCCAGCCGCCAGGCCGGCTCCCCATTCCGGCCGCGTGACCTTCTGAGCCGCGTGACCAGTCGGAGGGCCGGGAGGCTCAGTGACCGGCGGTCACCCGCTTGAAGCGTTCGCTGTAGTTGTCGCGCCCATCCTCATAAGAGGGCAGCACGAACGGCATGACCTCCAGGTTCTCTACCATGGTGGGCAGGGCGTCCCAGGGCACCGACACCACCACGTGGCCTTCGGTCCCTACCTCGCGGGCGATATGACCGAAAGTAAGCCCGGTGACAGTGAAGTTGATCTTTCCGGTCACGTACGGATAGACGAGAGTCCACGCGCAACCGAGCACGGGAGTGCCCTTGCTTTCGTACATCTGACCGGTGGTCCAGCTCATCGAGCGAAGGACGATCTCCATCTTGCGCACCGGGCCGGAGAGCACCAGCACGTCGGGATCGAAGGTCAGAAGGTCGAGAGCGGCGAACACCGTGTAGTTGCACGTGCCAGGCACCAAGCGCGGAATGACATCATAGATGCGACGGTTGGCCCGGGCCTCCTTGAAGATCTCCAGGCAGGGGCCGATCTGGCCGCTCCAGTAGAACGGCTCCACGTCGACCATGCCCAGCGGCACAGGCCCTGCGCATTCGTGATCGGCAAAGCCGGCGTAAAAGATCTTGCCCTTTTGGGCTTCGGTCACCATCTCACAAAGGCCAAGTGTGCGGTCGAGCCTGGGTATGCCCTCCGGTTCCCGGTAAAGGAACTTCACCCCCACAGGGGGTTTCTCCAGCTCTAACTTCTTGAAGACAGACAAGTCACGGGTAAGTGGGGTCAGTTCGCTCATATCCGCTCCTACACTAATCCTATTCGTGGACCCTTGTTCGTGACCTTGCTCCTATACTGATTGGAACAGCTTGCTGACGATCTTCCACTCGCCGTCGACCTTGACCAGGTGGAAATAGTTGACGAAGCTGAAGACGCCGAAGAAACCAGACTCTTCCAGGCGCAAGCTGGCAGTCAGGCCCGAGGTGTGGACATCGAGGATCTCCCATTGATAGGGGGCCTTCTCGGTCTGCATCGACGGTCTGCTCTTCAGGTCCTCGAAGAAAGGCTCGGGTCCGCCTACCAGCAGCTTGTCACCCAAGTACCCGCACATGGCTGCCGCGGGATGGAAGATCTGCTTGAGTGTCTCCACATCGGCGCGGTAGACGGCGTCCGCGTAGCCCTCCATGACAGCACGCACGGCCTCGTGGTCATGGTTGCAGTTGCGACTTTGATCGTGGCTTGAAAGATCGGTCATGCTACCCCCTTTGGATCTGTTGCCGTAACCTTTGTTTGCCGCTTGGGTTTCTCCTCGGGGGTCCGACTTGTCGGTGCGGCCCCCGCTCTGTGTCGTGGTTACCGAGCGGCCCCCTGCCGGCTAAGCGACATTCTAGACTGCCGCGGCGCCGGGCTGAAAGCCCGGCGCCGCGCCCCCCTGGGCACCCTGTACCACCCCCCTGTACCGCCCCCGTGGGCGGCGCCGCGATCTGGGCACCGCCTCCCCCGGGGCCTCTGTGGCCGGGGTGCTAATCTCTTGGGTTGCATAGCTAGAGGTTCGCCTTGTCGCTCACTGCTTCGGGCTCCTCCTCCACACATTCGAGCATGAGCCACTTCTTGCCGCGCCGCGGGTAGAGGTAGGCGTAATAGTAGATTAGGGCGCCGACGGCTGCTCCCACCACTATGACCAAGTCCTTCCACTGCAGTTGGGTTAGCTTGACCAACATATAGACCACGCCGACCAGGGCTATGCAGGGCCAGGCCGGCCACAGCGGCATCTTGTAGTGCGGCGGCAGATCCCGGAAACGCAGCCGGACCACGATTGCCGACAGAGCAATGAGGATGTAGGTGGCTGCCAATACCACTCCCGTGAAGGTGATGACCGCCGTCTTGGTGGTGGTCGCGCAAAGGATGGCGCCTATCACAGCCATGGCGAGCGCTGCCACCCAAGGCGACTTGAACCGCGGGTGCACCTTGGCCAACCAGCCGCTGACCGGCTCGGGCCAGACCTTGTCGCGCCCGGAGCCGAACACGATACGGCTCATCAGCACCACGATAGCCAGGCAACCGTTGAAGATGGCCACGAAAACCAGCAGGCTGATGATGGTGTTGAGTGTCTCGTTACCTAACTCCGTCAGTATGTACTGCATGGGCGAGGGAGCCGCCATGAATTCGCTGAGAGAGGGCGCGCCCACTATCGCAGCGGTCAAGGGGATGAGTTCTACAGCGACGGTGATGAACAGGGTCCACAGGATCGCCCGAGCTATATTCCTGCGGGCGCTCTTGGTCTCTTCAGAGAAAACGATGGCTCCACCGTAGCCGTTGTAGGCAAAGATGGCGAAGACCACCGCACTCATGATCATCCCGAAAGACACGGCCTGCTCGATCCCGCCTTCGTCGAAGATCACCGGGTCGAGGAGCACCATCCCCGACTGATGCACCTTGGCGAATCCCAGCACAGTGATGCTGAGGACGCCGATGAGCTCGATGGCGAGCAGCACGCCCTGGATGAAGGAATTGGTCTTGATCTGCAGGACCGCGATCCCTCCCACCACGAGCATGATGATAGCTCCCACCAGATTGGGGTTCGCTCCCTCCCAGATCACCGAGAGATACTGGCTAGCCCCCAAGGCGATGGAGCTGGGGATGACTATCACCGAGATCAGCATGAAGACCAGGGAAATGAACCCTATGGGCTTTCCCAGGATGCGGGCGACCAAGGCCCACTCCCCGCCCGTCACCGGGAAGGCCGTGCCTGCCTCGGCATAGGAGAAAGCCATGCCTATCCCGATGATGCCGGCTATGATGAAGGCCCAGAAAGCTCCTGTCCCTGCAAAAAGGAACGCCACGGGCGCGATGATGAACACAGAAGCGGTCGGGGCCACGCCCGAGATAGTCATCATCACGTTGTGGATCACCTGGAGACCGCGGTCCAGCTCCTGCCTGTAGCGTCGTTGCTCGACTTGCGTTACTTGTTCCACGATGCCCGACCTCCCCCTAAGGACTGAGTATTACCGTCCAGCGGCTCCGGCCGCTGGCACTACTCTTGGTGAGCTTGCCTCATAAACACCCCCCGCGTTCTAGCCCAGTACGATGCGGTGGGACGCCAGCAAATCGCGCACCCGGTCGTGGGGTAGAGCGGGGACGAAGTGGCCATCCCACCCGGTCATGTCCTCGTTAGCGATGAGGACATCCAAGACTGCTTCTTCCACCGCGTAGACGACGGCTGCGAACAAGGGGTCGCACTCGCCCCAGGGCACCCAAGACTGGGACTCGGTCACCCCGGGCCGGCCGAGCAGGGTGATCGGTCCGGTGGCTACTGAGCCAGGATTGCCGGTGGAGAAAGCCAGAAAGATGTCGCCTGAGAAATGGGAGCTAGTGGTGCCAGTCCTAGCAAGACCCAGCGGGACCCGACGGGCCAAAGCCTTGCATTGACCGGGGAGCAGGGGCGCATCGGTCGCCACGATGGTGATGCACGATCCTGCCCCTGGCGGCATGAGCCAGGAAGGGTCGGCGTCCAGCGGGTTATTCTCCGGTATGTGCCGGCCGATGGGCACGCCCGCGATGGTGAGTTCGGGGCGCCAGCCGAAGTTGGCCTGGACGAAGACGCCTACGGTGTAGGTCTGGTCTCCGAACTCGACCAAGCGAGAAGCCGTACCCGACCCGCCTTTGAAGCCATAGCAGATCATGCCGGTGCCGCCGCCGACCGAGCCTTCGTCGACCGGTCCGCTCCGCGCGGCTTCGAGCGCTGCGAAGGCATGCTCAGGTTTCACATGCTGTCCGTTGGTGTCGTTCAGGTAGCCGTCCCAGGTCTCTGCCACGACCGGTAACACCCACAGCTTGCTCAGACGGGGATGTCGCTCGGTAAGCCACCTGACCGCGCCGGTGTGCGCCGCCCCTACAGAGTGGGTGTTAGTGATGAGGATGGGCGCCGCGAGGAGCCCGGTCTCCTCGATCAAAACAGTGCCGGTCATCTCCCCGTTCCCATTGAAGGAGAACCAGCCTGCTTGGACAGGGTCGGAAGTACCCTGTCTGCCTCTGGGGTGGATGGCGGTGACGCCCGTCCTTACCGGGCCTCTGCCGGGGACAAGGGGTCCTTCTCCTTCTACCAGGGTCACATAGCCGAGCTCCACCCCGGGCACGTCCGTGATGGCGTTCCAGCGACCGGGGCGGCCTTCCAGAGGGATGCCCAGCCCGCGTGCCCGCAGCCTTCCGGACGGGGTGTGAGTCAAGGGATCGTAAGAGAGGGTCTCTCCGGCTCCGGCTGTCGAACTCTCGTCCATACTTCCCGCTCCTCTCGGCTGGGTTGACGGTGAAGCTGGTGGGCGGGCACGAACGGACAGCCCTCTCAGTGAGGATACCCCCTGGGTCGGCGCCCCCGGTGCCCCCACACGGTCGCGCTCAACTCTAATCTTTGCAACCTCAATACAAAAAATCAATAGGAATTTTTGCCCACCTCGACGGGAAAAGCAGGGGTCTTTTTTGACTATAAACTGCGAAGAAATGACGTCAAGGGGACAAAACCCGCTGAGGTGCCAGACCCGGCGGCAATCGGGATCCGGTCTACTCAGGCAGGTCGCAGCCGGTGGCAAGTCGCGCGTAGGCCAGGATCAGGCGCTTCCCTTCCTCGTGGGTCAAGTCCTCGTCTCGCTGCATCATGCGGATGCCGCAGATGTCTTCCAAAGCGACCAGGGTCTGGGCGATGCGGTGTATGTCGTCGGCGAGCTTGAATACTCCGGCTGCCACTCCCAGCTCGAGGATGTTCTCGTAGAGAAGCTCCTGTTCTTTGTGAAGGCGGGTCATGAGCACCGAGAAAAGCTCACTTTCTCCCGCCAGTCTGACGCCCTCCCACAAGAGCCTGGTCTCCAGATCGTCAGGTCCCGAAGCGACCCCAGAGTCGATGGTGGCCACCAGGCGTTGCACAGGGTCATCGATGGCTCGGGCCTGCTTCATCCTCTCCGTGTAGAAGCGCTCAATGGCTTTGCGGTGAGCCTCGCGCAGGAATTCTTCCACGTCACTGAAGTAGTAGCGCACCGTGTTCGGCGACACGCCAGCCTCGAGCGCCACGTGCTCTACCCGCACCCCAGCCACACCGTGCTCGGCGATCGCACGCTGGGCCGCCTCGGTGAGCTGTTCTCTTCTGGCTTGTTGGTTCTTCTTGCGGGGCATGGAGCTAAGTCCCGGCATCCTTTATGCGGACGCATCCTGATCTGGGAAGTATTTTAGCCGCCGATTCTCAGAGACGTTGAAGTCATCGCCCATTTCTGCCGATACAAGTGAACACACGCTCACTTTACGCTGCTCACCGTGCAGGCGCTTGGAGTCGTCGGCGAAAGGGGTGAAGGTTGATCGGGCGCTCCCAAGAGGAGGCTGGCATCCTAGTAGTGGACGATGAGTTGCCCGTGGTCAAGTTCCTGGTGCGGGCACTCGAAAGCGCCGGCTACCGCCGGGTCCGGGGGGTGACCGACCCGAGCGAGGCGATGTCGTTGCTCGCCGACAGGTCCCTAGACCTTTTGGTGCTCGATCTGCGTATGCCGGGGACAGACGGCTTCGCCATCTTGGAGGAGGTGCGCCGGCGGGTCAGCGCCGACGAGTACTTCCCGGTGATCGTGGTCAGCGGCTTGGGGGATGCTGAGGCCCGGGCGCGTGCCATCCTGGCCGGGGCCAAAGACTTCGTCAGCAAGCCGATCGACGTGCGCGAGTTTGTCGCTCGGATCGGTTCCCTATTGGAAACCCGGCTCATCAATCTGCGTCTTCGCGAGACGCGGCTGGCCCTCGAGGAGCTGTTCCGGAGGCGCAGTCGGGAGGCCCAAGGGGCGCAGCACGAACTCCTCGACCGTCTGTCCCGGGTAGCCGAGATCCGGGATGATCCCACCGGTGAACATCCAGCCCGGGTCGGCCGTCTGGCGGGGATCATCGCCCAGGAGTTGCTGCTGCCAGAGGAAGACATCCGGCTCATAATGCGGGCGGCCCCTCTCCACGACCTGGGCAAGGTGGCTCTGCCCGACCGCGTCTTACTCAAAGAGGGTGCTTACACCGAGAGTGAGCGGCTGCAGATGCAGGAGCACACCACCCTGGGAGCGGGACTGCTCCGTGGCGGCGATAGTAGCCTGATCCAGATGGCGGAAGAGATCGCGCTAAACCACCACGAGCGCTGGGATGGGGCGGGCTACCCGCAAGGCCTCCGGGGCGAACAAATCCCTCTGTCGGCTCGGATCGTAGCTGTGGCCGATGCCTTCGACGCCATGACGCATCCCCGGCCTCACCGCGCGGCTCTCACGGTAGCGGAAGCCCTGGCGGAGCTCGAGCGGGAAAGCGGGGCCCAGTTCGACCCCGAGGTAGTCGCCGCTTTCTTACGGGCGCATGATTGGCACCCGGGGTTGTTTGGGGAACCCTTGAGTGGACAGGATGTCAACGGTGGCCAGCCCCGGCGAGTAGTCAGATGATTGGCCAGACGGGCGACTCGGGTCCATGGTGGTAGAAGTCTTGCAAGCGCGCTGATGACAATCGCCCGGTGGTATGAGCTCTCGGATGTTTCTTTGCCTGGCATGATGTCGGGTGGTCACAGTTGTGTCGTGTTCGGTAGCGAGGCCGAGCGACAGTCGGTCGTCGCCGGTTTCCTCAGCGCAGGTCTTGAAGGTGGCGACAAGGTCCTTTACCTAGCCGATGCCCCGGATACCACTTGCGAGTGGCTGAGGGGACTGGGGATCCGTACTTATAGAGGCCTGGCGAGTGAGCGGTCGGCGGTCGACGGGGCCGGGCGGGCAGCCGGTGTGCTAGTACTGCCCGCCGAATCTGTCTACTGCCCCGACGGTCGCTTCGACCCCAACCGCATGCTCGCGGAGCTGGAGCGCGCTGCCTGTGAGGCGCGCCATGAGGGGTATCGATCGTTGCGAGTCACTGGGGAGACAGGTTGGGCTGTGGGCCAAGCACGCCTACCCGGCGCCGAGCGGCTGGAAGAGTACGAAGCGATGGTCGACGCCGTCCTGCACAGACACCAGATAACGGCGATGTGTCAGTATGACGTCGCTCAGTGGACGGGTGATTCTCTCTACCGACTTCTGAGTCTACATCGGCATCTCGTGGTGCGGGGACGTGTTCTTGAGAACCCGTCTCCCGCCGGGGCGGGCGAGCCGGAGGCATGTCCTAGCAGCGCGCTCGTACTGGGACGTCTTCTGCTGGCCCAGGTGGTACTGGCAACACTGGAAAGTCCCGGGCAGATGGCTCAATTCGTGGAAACCATGCTTCTCGACCTGCCCGGTGTGGTGGGCGGCTCTTGCGACCTGTTTGCGGAGCCCGCACCGCTGCGTCTGGGGGCACAGCGTGAGCCTTCGCGGCTCGGGTTCGGGGTCGAGGCAAAAGAGGAACAGGGCCGCCTGCTTCTTCTCGATCTGGCTACCACATCGGCGCGCTACGGGCGGCTTCTTATAGAGTTTGAGGAGAGTTCTCTGCCCCCTGCCTATCGCGCCTCCTTTCGCAACTTCGGTACCGCGCTTGCACTCCTCTGCGAAAAACACTGGCTGCAAGCCCAGACCGAAGGGGCCCTGGCGCAGAGTGAAGAGCGCTACCGCGCCATCTTCCGGACCATGCAGAACGGCTGCAGTTTCAGTCAGATGATCTATGACGAGCAAAGGCATCCCGTGGACTGGCTTTACCTGGCAGTGAACCCGGCCCTGGAGCGCATCCTGGGCTGTTCTGAGCTGGAAGGCCGCCGGATGACCGACGTGTTCCCGGGGATGAACGACCCGCTTCCCCGACTCCTCGAAATCTACGGCAGGGTGGCCACTACGGGCGAATCCGAGCGGTTCGAGTTGGAGATGCCCCGCTTGGGTAAATGGATGGAAATATCGGCCTCCTCTCCTTTCCCAGGGCATTTCATGGCCGTGTACACGGACATTACCGAGCGTCGTCGTCTGGAGCAGCACTTGCGCCAGGTCGAGAAGATGGAGGCCGTGGGTCAGCTGGCGGGCGGCATCGCCCATGATTTCAACAACCTGCTGACTGCCATCCTTGGCTACAGCGAGCTGCTTGGGAGCCATGAGGCAGTGATTGCGAGCGGTCTGCAGGAGGACGTCCTAGCCATCACTCAGGCTGCGCAAAGAGGAGCGGCTCTCACGCGGCAGATGCTGGCTTTTGCGCGTCGAGAGGAAATCAAGCCTCAGACTGTGTCGATCAACGAGATACTTCTGGGAATAGCGCCGCTGCTGAGAAGAAGTCTGGGGGAACACATCGAGCTCGTCCTTTCTCCCCAACCGGATCTGGGACTGGTCGAAGCCGACTCCCACCAGATCGAGCGGGTCATCATGAATCTGGCGCTCAACGCCAAGGACGCCATGCCCGATGGTGGGCGGCTGGTGATCCAGACGGCGGACGTGGAGCTGGGACCCGACTACTGCCGAACCCGCGGGGACGTGAGCCCAGGCCCGTACGTGATGCTTACGGTCACTGACACCGGCTGCGGCATGGAGGAGTCGATCCTGGAACACATCTTTGAACCCTTTTTCACCACCAAGAGGCCCGGGGAGGGTACAGGGCTTGGTCTTTCTACGGTCTACGGGATCGTCCGCCAGAGCGGAGGGCACATCGCGGTCGAGAGCTCTCCTGGAAAGGGTTCTACCTTCAGGATTTACCTGCCCCGGAAGGGACGGGAGTCTCGCTCCTCCGAGGACTCCGGTCCGGGTCTGACGGGTGAGAGGGGTGCCGGAAAAGGCCAGGTCATTGTGGTCGTGGAAGACGAGGGGCCGGTCAGGGAGCTGGTGAGAAGGATACTGGTGGGCGAAGGTTATCAAGTCCTTGCTTTCGGATGTCCGACCGACGCGCTCGAAATGCTTAGGGAGAACGGGGGCCGTGTCGATCTGCTCTTGAGCGATGTGGTATTGCCCGGGCCGATGCAGGGCCAGGATCTAGCGGATGCGGCCCTTGCTCTGCGGCCAGGGTTACCGATAGTGTTTATGTCAGGATACACACGAGAGGCAACGTTGCTTGGTGGGCGCATCGATCCGGAGCCCGGCTACTTGCAGAAGCCGTTTACCCGGGAAGCGTTGGTCGGGGAGGTTCGCAATCGGCTGCAGGCGGCTGGGCCAGGCGGGAGCTGACCGCGGTGGAAGCACTCCTAGAGTGAAGGCCTGAGCGAAGACTCACCCATGAACGAGGCAGCAAAGAAGCAAGGACGCATTCTTGTCGTCGACGATGAGCCGAGCATCGTGCGCCTGTTCATCCGCGCTCTAGAGGGGGCTGGTTACGAGCAGGTGGAAGGCATCAGTGACCCCACCCAGGTTCCCGCCTATCTCGACCGGATCACTCCTGATCTGGTCATCCTCGACCTTAATATGCCTGGTCTAGACGGTTTTGCCCTCCTACGTGACATCTCGAGTCGGATTTCCCAGGATACCTATCTGCCTGTTCTCACGGTCAGCGGCATGGCTGACCCTGACGCCAAGACACGAGCTTTCCAGTCCGGGGCAAAGGACTACCTGGTTAAGCCGGTGGACCTGCGGGAGCTGGTCCTGCACGTGGACTCCCTGCTGCAGACCCGCTTCCTCAGTGAGCGGCTCCACGAGGCTCAGGAGCATCTAGCTGACTTAGTGGGGCGCACCACCGAGCAGCTCGAGGAAGAGATCATCCGGGGCAAGCAAGTGCAGGAAGCCCTGAAAGAGGCCGAGCAGCTCCTCGAAGAGGCCCGCGAGGCGGCCCAAATTGCCACTTGGAGCCTCGACTTGAGTACAGGCGCAGTCACGTGGTCCAAGGAGTTCTATGCGCTCTCTGGCTGGGACCCTGCCCTACCGCCGCCAGACCTCGACGAGCAAGAAAAGCTCTGGACGCCGGAGAGCTACCGCCGTCTTCGTGCGGCGCTGGAACGCGCGGTGGCGAAAGGAGGCCGACAAGAGCTGACGCTGGAGTTCGTACGCGGCGATGGAGAGAGACGGTTCGCTCTCGTGCGGGGCGCCGCCTTGCGTGACGAGACAGGCCGCGTGACCAGGGTGGCCGGAACCTTGCAAGATACCACCGAGCGCTGGCTGGCGCAGGAAGCCCTGCGTCTGAATGAGGAGCGGCTACGGTTGGCCCTGGAGGCGGCAAGCCAGGGTATCTGGGAGCTTGACGCACCCTCCCAGATTATCACGGTGAGCCCCGAGTTCGCCGCAGTATTCGGGTTGCTCAAGGGCAGTGAGAGGCTTGCCGTCGCCGACTTCCTAGCTAATCTGCATCCCGACGACCGAGACAGGGCGAAGGAAGCGCTCAAGGCCTGCTACCGAGGAGTCTCGGATGAGCTCAGGGGTGAGGTGAGGTGGCAGATTGCTGGCGGCAAATCACGCTGGCTTCTCGTAGTGGGCCGCGTAGTGACGACCGATGAGCAAGGCCGGCCCTTGCGCATGCTGGGCACGGTGGCCGATGTCACGGAGAGGAAAGAGGCGGAGGAGCGTCTTGCTGAAAGTCTGAGAAGGGTCAGCGAGTCGGAGGCGGCCATCATCAAGGCTCTGGGTTCGGTGACTGAGGTCCGAGACCCCTACACAGCGGGGCATCAGCAGCGGGTGGCCGAGATAGCCGTCGCGATCGGGCGTTGTCTGGGTCTGGACGAAGAGGAGCTCAAGAGTCTGGACAAGGCGGCTCTTCTACACGATGTGGGCAAGATCTCGGTACCCATCGAAATACTCTCTTCGCCCGGCGTGCTTACCAAGGCACAGCGGCAACTGGTGGAGGGTCATGCCCAGGCCGGCTATGAGCTCTTGCACTCCATACCCTCGCTGGAAGGCGAGGCGGTGGCAGTGCTTCAACACCACGAGCGGCTGGACGGTAGCGGCTATCCACAGGGACTGGCGGGAGAAGACATCTGCCTACCCGCTCGCATCCTCGCCGTGGCCGACGTGGCCGAAGCCATGAGTTCCCACCGGCCCTATCGACCGGCCAAGGGTCCAGAGGCGGCCATCGAGGAATTAGTCACCAAGAAGGGCATCCTGTACGACCCGGCGGTAGTGG
>CAKZRW010000122.1 GCA_937148845.1 uncultured Actinomycetes bacterium
GTGACCGGTGAGACTGGAGACCAACCTGCTGGTACGAGCAATCTCGGTGGTCACGATCCTGCAGGGCCGCTGGAGGATGTCCTTGCGAGTGACCAGCGCCATGGCCACTTCTTCCAGGGCGGCGTTGCCGGCCCGTTCACCCAGGCCGTTCACAGCCACCTCGACCTGGGTAGCCCCCCGCTCCACCGCCGCCAAGGAGTTGGCGGTGGCCAGCCCCAGGTCGTTGTGACAATGCACGCTAAGCACGACGTTCTCCAAGCCCGGCACCTTCTCGAACAGACTGTCCATAAGAGCGGCGTATTCGCTGGGAAGGGCATAGCCCACGGTGTCGGGAACGTTGATGGTGGTAGCTCCGGCCTCGATGGCGGTGCGCAAGACCACGGCCAAGAAATCCACATCGGAGCGAGTGGCGTCCATAGCCGAGAACTCCACGTCGCCCGGACACAGAGAGACCGCCAACTCCACCATCCGCCTGGTGAGATCCACCACCTCGGAGCGGGTGGTACGCATCTGGTACTTGAGGTGGATGTCTGACGTGGAGACAAAAGTGTGGATGCGGGGCCGCTCCGCGTGTTTGATGGCTTCCCAGCAGGTACGGATATCGCTCTCCACGCACCGGGCTAGTCCGCAGATCACCGGTCCCCGCACTTCGCGGGCGATGGCCTGCACTGCCTCGAAGTCTCCCGGACTGGTGGCCGGGAAGCCGGCTTCGATGACATCCACACCCAGGCGGGCAAGCTGATGTGCGATCTCCAGTTTCTCGGAGGCGTTCAGACTGCTGCCGGGTGACTGTTCGCCGTCGCGCAGCGTGGTGTCGAAGAAGATGACCGGTTTTCCGATGTTACGACGTTCTGTGGACATAGCCCTACCTCCTGCTGGTGCTGCCAATGATAACTGTTGACTGACCGGCCGACGCCGGCGTGCGACTACCTCCCCCTTACCGGGGGAGCAGGAGGAGGAGCGATAATGTCCTTCTCGCGGTCATAGGAGTGCAAAGTTTAGTGGACGGGCGGCTCGTCAACAAGGCTGCTGCCGCATAAACTCTTCTAGCAGAGAGCCCCCAGAAAGTGAGGCTGGTCATGCTCAAGGATTATCCGAAGTTCACTGCTGCCGCCGTCCAGAAGTCCCCTGTCTACCGGGACAAGCCGGCCTATTTCGACCTCCCGGCCACTTTGGCCGAAGCTGTCGCGAGCATCAAAGAAGCCGCTGCCAATGCGGCCAAATTGGTGGTGTTTCCTGAACTCTTTGTCCCCGGCTACTGCCATTTCGCTCTGGAGCTCACCCGGGGACCGGAGTACACCAACATATGGGCCGAGTACCTACGCCATTCGGTCGAGGTCCCCAGTGAGGAGACCGCCCTGCTGTGCCGTGCCGCCCGCGAGGCCAAGACCAATGTGGTCATCGGCATCAATGAGCGGGTACCCAAGTACGGCGGGCGCATGCACAACTCAGTGCTCTTCATCAACGAACGGGGCGAGATAGTGGGGTTGCATCGTAAGATCAACATCACCGTGCAGGAGCTCCTGATCCACACGCGCGGGAACGGAGGCCAGAATCTCCTCATCCCCGAATTCGAGTTCGGCAAGGTCAGTGCACTCATCTGTGGCGAGCATAACCAGCCCATGCTGTGGAACAACTACGTGATCCAGGGGACCAAAGTGAACTGCTCGCTCTGGCCTGGTTGTCTGGGAGGAGCCGAAGAACTGCCGCGGGTGATGCCGGCGCTGACCGCGGCGGCAGCAGTAAGCGGTGCCTGCTGGTGTGTGCTGGCCGCCGAGTACATCCCACCCGAAAAGCGCCCGACAGACTTCTACCCGAACACCAGCTTCTATCAGAGCTTCGGAGGCAGCGCGATCATCAATCCTTTCGGCGAGATCGTGGCCGGGCCTCTTCGCGACCAGGAGGGCATCGTCTACGCCGACCTCGATCTCAAGGTCAACGAGATGGCCAGAGCCATAATCAACATCACCGGCCTCTACAGTCGATGGGACATCCTGGGTCTACGCGTACGTCAGCATGACTACGAACCCATCGTCTCCATGGAGGCTGGCGAAGGACCGGTGGCTTGGCACACCACCCTAGGGGCAGGCGGCCGGGCGCCCGCCGGCACCGAGGAGCCGGCGGGCCCCCCGGAGCCAGCGAGCGGCCAGGGGCCCAAGGAGGAGCTGACGCCACGAGTTGCTTCCGAAGTGGCCGAGCTTCGGAAGAGAGTCGCGGAGCTAGAGCGACGTCTAGCTGCCCTGGGCGAGGCACCTCGGGAAGCTCGGGAGCGGTCCTGAAGCTCAGGATGACCAGCGGCGGATGCGGCCCCACTGAATGGCGCCACCCATCGCCTGCCAGCTGCACCCGCGGTCAGCCAGGCCTAGCCTGCGAGCCACCCGCCCCAGCAGACGTCTCTCCCCGTAGAGGAAGATGACCGCAGCCCCCGCCAGGAAAAGCGCCTTTTGGGGCACTGGCATCGGAGTCCAATGGTAGGCGACCCGAGTCTTGAGAATGGACCACACCGGAATGCGCTCGGGCAGCCGAGCCAGCCAGCCCTCACCAGAATCAGCCACGAAAGAGGTGGCCGGGTCCTCCAGATCGCTCACCTCTTTCCCCGGATAGTCGACCCACACGTGATCAAAGGAATACCGCAAGGTGTAGGGCAGCTCCTTGGCCTGCAGCAAGCTAGCGAAAAAGACCGCCCGCGCTTGACAATCCCCGGCCCTGCTTTCCACCACCTCAGGCACAGAGGGGAAATACCAGGGCAGCCCATAAGCTGTCCACGCCGGCAGGTAGACCACGTACTCCAGGGCGTAGTCCTCCAGCACCTTGTAGTCAGCGGGAAGGTCCGCAGCCAGCTCCGCTACGGCGCCAGCGTCGATGGGAGGACTGTGCAGGCGCGAGACCGATTGCACGAAGGGACGCGGATCGGGATACACCACAGCTCCCAGCCAGATGCCGATGAGGACCAGTACCAGGAGATGCCGACCCACCGCCCAGCAGAACCTGGCCAGGTGCAGCGCCGCGCGACCGGCCGCGGACGAGCGGCCTCTAGGCCAGCCGTTTCGGGCCGGCGGACTGACAGTCCGGCGCTTCATGATGGTCCCCCAGCGCAGGCCGCTCAGAACTCCCCTCGAGCAGCCCGCCAGCAGCAGATCCCGACCAAAGAGTTAGTATCAATTATCGCATCGAACCATCGCATCGAACCCCCAGGCCCTCTGATCGTAGCCGTAGCCCTTGTCATCCCCCCGTCTTGGCTCTAAGCTACCGCGCGATGCCGAACGCGTACTACACCTGTCACCTAGTACCCCTGGGCCTACTCAGCACCCTTGGCTTCACGCCCAAGTGGCTGGGGGCCAGACTCCCCCACCAGACCACCCCTCGGCGCGATGCAACGACCGTCCACCCCACCACCTGCCCTTATGTCACTCGGTTGGTGGCTGCGGCCGAGGCCCTCTTGGAAGAAAGGCCACCCGATGACGTGCTGGTGATCGCCGGAGGCTGTGACGCCATGCGCCGTATGGGCGACTTGTTGGCCGCCTACCACCCAGAGCGGACCTTCGTGCTGGCGGTCCCCCGAGCGTCCACGGAACACGACGTGCGAGCTTTCGCCGCTGAGCTGGTACGCCTGGAACAGTGGTTGAAAGAGAGAGCCGTGCAGACTGCCGACGCCGCAGCTACCCCCACCGCCAGCGCTACCACCGGGGCCGCCGCGCTCGGCGCGCCCGACTACCCCTCGGCTCCAGAGCCCGGCGGGGTTTTCGTGGTTGGAGGTCCTATGAGTGACGATTCGCTCCTAGAACTGCTCAGCACCCTGGGCGCGAAGGTGGCAGGGCTGGAGTCATGCACCTTTCCCGACCGCTGGCAGCCCCTCGCCACAGCCGGGCTGGACGCCCTGCCCTCGGACCTCTCCGCGTTGGCTGGCCAGGTTCTCCAGCTTGCCATCTGTCCTCGCTTTTCCACCACTCTGCGCAAGGCCCATCTGGCCCGCCGGCTCGAGCAAACCAAAGCTTCTTGCGTCATCTATGCCCGCCAGAGTTTCTGCGATCCCGGAGCCTACGACGCTTTACTGGTAGCCGAACTTGCTGCAGAACGAGGCCTCCCCTTCCTCGAGCTCGAGGTGGGCTTCCCCTTGGAGGCCAGCGGGCCCCTACGGACCCGGGTGGAGGCCTTCCTGGAGGCGCAACTCCTGGATGAAGACATCCTTGGGGGCGACTTTCTCGATGACGATCTTCTCGGTGGCGACGAGCTCCTTGCCGGCGACCTTCTGACGAGTCAGCGCGAACCCGGACACTTGCCCGAACCGGGTCCAGCCAGGAGTGAGTGACAATGCCGGGTATGGCCGAGCTTACCGGTGACTCCTTGAGTGCCTCGCTGGTGCGAGCCGCCTTCCTGGCTCAGACCCGCTGGAAAGCTTTGCACACCCGCACAGCCCGCGCCTACCTCCAATACCACGCCCTCGCCGCTTCGCTCGAACTTTTCAAGGCAGGATCCGTCGTACCTTGGGTGTCGTACCTTTTCCCGACCGAGATCCTCACTTCCCACGGTCTCACGCCGATGATCCCCGAGGTCGGCTCCGCCACCCTCACGGGCAGCGACCTCAGGGAAGCAGTCGAGAACGCGGCCGCCCGCATGTCTCTGGCCCGGGACGTGTGTAGCTACCACCGGACCGCTTTGGCCGCCGTGGAGAATGGAATGCTGCCCGCACCCACCATGTGCCTGGGCACCACTCCGTTGTGTCTCGGTAAGGAGTGCCTTCTGGAGATGCTGGCCACGCGTTACGGGGTGCCTTTCCGGGAGATACGCGTACCCCTTCCGCCCGACGAGGGTGAGGCTCCGCCGGCTGTGGTGGCCGAGGTCGCCGAGCAGATCCGGGAGCTCCACGAGGACATCGGTCGCTGGACCGGTCGTCGTCCTGATCTGCGCAGGGCTGTCTTGCTGTCTAACCGGGCTGCAAAGGCCTGGGGGGATCTCATGGCGGAACGGTTAGCAGGTCGTCTGGAATTGAACGGTCGCAAGACCTTTGCCATCGTCTTCCTGGGCCAGTTGCTTTGGGGAACCGAGGCAGGTGCCAAAGACTTCGAACGCCTGCTCACCGAGCGCGGCCGCAGCGACTTGGTCCCGCCCGCTTTCGATGGCCGCCGTCCCAAACGCCTGTTGTGGTTACACACCGTCCCCCACCATGACCATGCCTTCTTCGAACTAATGGAGAAGCAGGGAGCCTACGTGGTTTTCGAGGAGATGGGCCAGATGCACCAGGAGCTCATCGACCCCGACGATCCTTGGCCTGGCTTGGCCCGCCGACTCACCGACCACACTCTTTGGGGGACCTCAGCCCGCAGAGCCAGGCTGAACATAGCCCTTGCTAAGAAGCTTCGGGCGGACGGGGCGATCCACTTCAACCACTGGGGCTGCCGGCATGGTCTGGGCTCCTTGCCTGTGGTGCGGGCGGCCTTTATCGAAGCGGGGATACCTTTCCTAGCCATCGACGGAGACGCTCTTGCCCGCGGGGGGCCTAATCAAGAGAAGGCCCTGCAGCAGCTAGAAAGCTTCTTGGAGCTGCTCTGACAGACTGATTCAGGCTTCCGGAAGCAGCAGCTACGGACTACACTCGGATGTCGCTCAAGGTGCGGGATCGTTAGAGTTGCGCCCCCGTGGCCTAGCGCACTTTCGACACCGGGCAACCTGACGCAGGCTTAGCCCCGGCAGCCATGACTACGCGGTTCCGCCTGGAACGCTTGGCCTCATAAAGAGCCTCGTCGGCGGCGCGGATGAGATCTTCCAGGAGGTCCCCGCGGCCGCTCACCCCTCCCGCGCTGACAGTAAGCTTGAGCTGATGACCTTGGACTTCCACCAGAGAGGCAGCCACTGCTTGACGCACCCGCTCAAGAATGGCCCGCACTTCTTCGGCGTCGGCTCCAGGCATGAGCAGGAGGAACTCCTCGCCCCCATACCTTCCGATGACGTCGTAGGGACGCAAGTTCGTGGCGATACGGCCTGCAACCACACGTAGGGCTTCGTCACCTGCGAGATGGCCATAGCAGTCGTTCAGCTGTTTGAAGCGATCAAGATCGATCAGACCCACGCCGCATGGCGCGCCAGTCCGCTGACTGCGAGCCAGTTCCTCATCCAGACGTTCGAGGACTGCTCTCCGGGTCAAGGTCCCCGTGAGGGGGTCAGTGCTGGCTCGCTGCTCCAGTTCCTTCTGGGCTGCCCGCAGCTGCTGGTTCAGCCGGTGGGCCCGCCTGACCGCCTGCCGCAACATGGCGCTGGTGGCCTCCGCTGCCTTCTTGGCCTCCTGCAACTCCCGTTCTTGCCGCTTGCGTTCCGAGATGTCCCTCGCGAAGGCGACCACGTATTCCTCGCCCTCGTGAGCTACGTAGTTCGAGCTGATTTCTACGGGAAGCACCTCACCGGCCTTGGTCATGTGAAGCGTCTCAAAGACCAGGGATTTCGCCCGCTTGGTCTCGTTCCAGCGAGCGGTCCACAGTCCCGGGGTGAGCCCGGGTGCAATCTGGAACACAGTGAGACCAACCATCTCCTCTCGGGAGTAGCCGTACCTGCGGCAGCCGGTCTCGTTTGCGAAAAGGACGCGTCCGTCGGGACCAAGCCAGTAGATCGGGTCCGTACAGCGGTCGACCGAGGTCTGAGTAAGGCGGAGCGCTTTCTCCGCCTGGCGCCGGACAGAGACATCGGTGATAGTGAGGAGAAGGAGACGCGCGCCTTTGTGCTCAAGGCCGGTCAGCCGGAATCGCAGCCAGCGCACCCTTCCGTCGCGCAGAGGAAATGGCCCTTCCCAGACTTCCGAACTGCCTCCCATCAACACCTGGGCGATCTTGGTCTCTAGCTCGGCGCGCTCTTCCAGGCGCAAGATCTCCCAGCCGCCGGCCTGCAGCTCTTCCCAGGGCACGCCCAAGAGCATGGGTGCCTGATAGTTGGCGAGCAGGACCTTCCCCCGCCGTCGTAGAGGAGCACGCCGTCGGGCAGGGCAGCAAGAACGTCCTCCACGAGCCTGGCCGCGGCCTCTCCTGGGTTGCAGTTGGCTAAGCCTTCCTCAGTCATCACGTCCGGCTCCCTACCGAGTGCATTCACCCGCGCAGGGCACCCTATGCATCGGCAGAGAGGTCAAACTTCCTTAGAGCCCTCAGAGCGTGGATGTCAACGACTCGCATGCGCTCAGCCAGCCCCGATAGGCCCGACCGCAACGGGAGCCGCGCTGCGCTGGCAACGCCTGCCCAGCTGTCAGCTCGAGGCGGCCAGGTTTGACCCTGGGCTCGTCCGGCTAGGCTCCAGCGCCCGCTCGGCTTTGCTTGTATTCCTCGCGCAGCACCCGCCGCATCACCTTGTTCGAGGCTGTGCGCGGCAATGACGGGACCCGCACCACGTCGTGGATCTTGAACAGTGGGTTGAGCTTCGCGGCGATGGCCCGCTGCATCTCTTTCTTGAGGTTCTCGTCGTCAGAGGCGGCCTCGGGTTTCAGTACAGCGTAGACAACCAATAGGCTGGGACCGCCTTCCGGGGGATCATAAGCCACCGCCGCCGTCTCCACCACCTCCTCCACGGTGGCCAGAGTCCGCTCGATTTCAGCCGAACTCACCTTGATTCCACCCAGATTCATGGTGTCATCGGCCCGCCCGTGGGCGCGGTAGTAGCCGTGGGGAAGCTCCTCCATCTCATCGCCATGCCTGCGCAGAAGCTCCCCTTTCGGTCCCCGGGGAGTACCCGCGTAGTAGACCTCATGATGGTCCTTGTTGAGCAGCCAAGTAGAAAGCCCGATGGAAGGCGGGACCAAGAAGAGTTCCCCGAGACGGGCAGGCTGACCTGCTTCGTCCAAGATGTAGAAGTCGAGACCGAAGGCCGGGCTCGAGAATGTCGCCGGCGAAGCGGGGCGCACCACCGTGCCCGTGATGTAGCCACCGGCGATCTCGGTCCCTCCACAGTACTCGATGACCGGCCGATAGCCCGCTAGCGACATGAGGTAGAGGTAATCCTCCGCGTTGGAGGCCTCTCCCGTAGAGCTGAACAACCGGAGGCTCGACCAGTCGAGTCCTCGCACCAGGTCGCCATTCCGCCAGGCCTTCACCAGGCTGGGCACCACCCCCAGCATGGTGACCTTGGTGTTCTGAACAAACTCGCAGAACTCCCGCGTGACAGGCGCGCCGTAGTACAAAGCCATGGTGGCCCGGTTGATCAGACTGGCGTAGATGTGCCAGGGTCCCATCATCCAGCCGATACTGGTGGGCCAAGCCACCACCTCCCCTGGCTTGATGTCGTGGTGCAGGTGCCCATCCATGGCACATTTTATGGGGGACGTATGGGTCCAAGGTATGGCTTTGGGATCCCCGGTCGTACCCGAGGAGAACAGGATGTTAGTCAGGTCTTCAGGATCGCAGGCGACCGCTTCGAAGCTGTCGTCCCAGCTCAAGAAGTCATCCCACCACTCGTCTTCCGGACGGATGACCACCCCACTCCCGACCCCGGACGCGACTACTACCACGCGTTTCGCCCCGGCCTCGACAACCTTCTGGTACATGGGGAGGATCTTGCCCGCCCGCGGCATCACATCCAAAGTGACTGCCAGACCCGAAGAGGCTATGCGCAGACGGGTAGCGATCTCATCTGCTGCGAAGCTGTCAGCAATGGAAGCGACGGCATAGCCCGCCTTGACGACTCCCAAGTAAGCCGCTACCGCCTCGACCGTCATCGGCATGACCAGGGCCACGCTGGCCTCACGGGGCAGCCCAGATGCGACCAAGGCTCTAGCGAACCGGTTAGAGAGCCTGTCGAGCTCGCCGTAGGTGATGCTCTGGACTGCGCCGCCTTCCGCTTGGTACACGATGGCCGGTACCTCGGGCGTAGCCAGGAAGCAACTCTCGGCAATGTTCATCCGCGCGCCAGGAAACCAGCGAGGATATTCCACCCCCCGACGGAGGTCGACTATCGCCGTGGGCTCCTGCCGGAACCTGATTCCCAGTACTTCCACCACCTGTCGCCAGAACTCCTCGCGGTTCTCTACCGACCAGCGATGGAGATCATGAACCGACCCCAGGCCCAGCCTGGCCACGAAAGCAGCAATGTTGGAGGCCTTTATCTCGTCGTCCGTCGGCGTCCAGGCCGGAGGCGGACCTTGCGCGGCGTCCCAGTCCTGGAAGACCTCACGGAACAGGCGCAGGTGCACGGCGAAAGGCACCTCCGGGGTAAGCACCTCGCGGGCCAGACACATCCAGTACTGCGAGGCGGGTAGATCGGCGTCCAAAGCTGCGATCCTCTTGGCAAGCTCATCTGCCGCACTGGGTGCCAGTCCGAGCTCAAGGAGAGTCTCCGGGGCGATGTGTGGGCGCATCGCGGCCTCCTTTGGGCAAGACGTGAGAACGTCGTTAGCTAAATGTTTAGCGCGATAAGGCCGCGGCGTCAAACTCCAAGCCATCCGTCCCCGGTCGGGTGCGTGTACTACAATCAACACTGGGAACGCCTGGAAGACGCTGTTCACAACTACGGAAAGGAGTGGCAGTGGACTTGCTGGTACAAAAAGAAGAGGTCTGGGCGGCTAGCATCGAAGACAAGCCTGGAGCTCTCGGGGAGGTGCTTTCCGCTCTCGCTGACGCCGGCGCTGATCTCGACTTCGTCATCGTGCGTAGAGCACCGGAGAAGCCGGGGACAGGGGTCATCTTTGTTACCCCCTTGCGGGGCGACCGAGAGTGGAGCGCTGCAGCCAATCTCGGCTTTTCGGTGACCAGCCGACTCCATTCAGTGCGGGTGGAGGGCCCCAACAAGAAGGGTATCGTCGCCGCTATGGCCAAAGCCATCGGTAAGGCGGGAATCAACTTGAGAGGTATGTCAGCGGCCGCGATCGGCACTCAGTTCGTGGCTCACTTCGGCGTTGATTCCGCTGAGGATGAGAAGGCGGTCATCGAACTGCTGTCAAACATGAAGCTGGACTGAATACACGCCTGCCGGCGTGACCAGAACGAGAGGAGCACCCATTCATGCCCGAGCCGGAACACACCCTTGCTGTGTTCATAGATTTCGAAAACCTGGCGGTAGGTTTCAAGCATCGCCGAGGGGAGTTCGACATTCACAAGATCCTTGAGCGCTTGGTGGAGAAAGGCAAGGTGATCGTCAAGAAGGCCTATGCCGACTGGAGCGAGTACAAGCAATACACTCGCACCCTTCACGAAAACGCCATCGAGCTCATCGAGATCCCCAAGCGGCAGATGACCGGCAAGAACTCGGCTGACATCCGGCTGGCTGTCGACGCCATGGACCTGGCTTGGTCTAAGGAGCACATCGATACCTTCGTTATCGTGTCGGGCGACTCTGACTTCTCGCCGCTTGTCTCCAAGCTCAAGGAGAACGGCAAGCACGTGATCGGGCTGGGCATGAAGGCCTCCACTTCTGATCTCTTGGCCAGCAACTGTGACGAGTTCATCTTCTATGAGGACCTGGAGCAGCAGACTCCGCCGGCAGCTCCCACTCCCCAAGGGTTAGACATACCGCCGGACAAGAAGGAGGTCTTCGATCTGCTGCTCGAATCCATCGCGGCACTCATGCGCGAGAACAAGCACCCCATTTTCGCCTCGATGGTGAAGGACACCATGCAGCGCAAGAAGCCTTCCTTCAACGAGGCGGCCTATGGCTATCGGAGCTTCAGCAGCCTGCTCCTCGATGCGGAGAAGCACCAGCTCATCAAACTGCACCGCGACAAGAAAGCGGGGTGGACCTACGTGGTCGAAGGCTTCGTAGAGTAGAGCTTGGGCACGAGGGAGAGCGGGGGCCGCTGCCGGGCGCGCCCGGCAGCGGCCCCCGCGCCTTCCAGCAAGAACCCTACGGCGTCCGGGGCTCTCGGGCCCTCCTGATCACTGGCCTCAGGCCCGTCCGATCACCAGACGCAGCGGGTCCACTTCTTCCCGCAACAGACGCAGCTCTTCTTCAGTGGGCGGTTCGGTACGCCCGATGTCGTCCGCGATCAAGAGCTCGAAGCCGGTGTTTTCCTTCACCTGCGCCAGCTCCACGCCCGGGTTGAGCGATTCGACCATCATCTCCTTGGTCTCGGGATGGAACCCCATTACCGCGAGATCGGTGATGATCTTGTAAGGACCGCCCTCGGGCAAGCCGGCTTCTTCCCGAGCATTACCGCCCGTCAAGAATCCCGGAGAGGTGATAAAGTCGCACTTCTCCACGAAACGCGCTTTGCTGTGCACGGTCATGATCATGGTGCGCCAGCAGAACGAGGCGAAGTCGTTAGCACCCCCGCTGCCCGGGAAGCGGACCTTGGGCGTGTAGTAGTCCCCTATAAGAGTGGAATTGATGTTCCCATACTTATCGATCTGAGCGCCGCCCAGAAAGGCGTAGTCCACCTGGCCCCTGGCACAGGTAGTCATCATCTCCGACATCCCTGCCGCCATGACGGCCTTGTAGAAAGTACGGGAGTCGCCGACCGAGATAGGCATCTGGGGCAGGAGGGGGGCCACCCCACCCGCCTCGAACAGGATGATGAGATTGGGGGAGTGGAGTTTCTGCGCCAACATGGCTGCCGCACAAGGAGCCCCCGTGCCGACCGCCACTGTCTTCCCGTCTTCGAGGTAACGGGAGGCGACGCAGATCATCATCTCCATGGTGTTGTATTCGGTTGCCATCGTACGTGTGCTCCTTAGGCCGCCGGCCTTATCAGTCGTTTACCAGGTGTTCCAGTTTACGCAGCTCCTCGATCCGCTTCAGCCCGCCACACTTTTCGAGATACTCCTCGAAATTGGCGCTGCTATAGATGTAGTGATCAAGGAAGCGAGCGAATTCTTCTGGATCCTTTTCGGCTTTGAGCCACGCGGCCAGATGCTCCTCGTCGGAGAAATAGAGATAGGGCATGTTGCCCGGGTAGCTACCGTAGGGAACCTCAACCACCGCGTCGACCAGGTAGAAGGGGATGGAGGTCGCGGTCGGGTTGTCTCTTATGACTGAATTAGGGACTATCTGCTCGGTCGTGATGATGAGATGTTTGGCCGCCCGGGCCAGTTCCAGATCGGCGACCGAGATCCCTCGGATGACAGAATTGCCATAGACATCGGCTTCGTGTACGTGAATGGCAGCTACATCTGGCCAGCAGGCTGGGACGGCCGCATACTTCTTACCCGTGAAGGGACACTCGATGACTTTGGCGCCCGACATCTGGAACGTATCGGTGCCAAGGACACTGCGTAAGATGCCGAAGGACACCCCGTCCGCAGCCGCCTTCAAGCGAACATCGAGCGCGTAGTTAGTCCACTCCGTCACTTGGACTTCGCCCGACTCCATATACCGACGGGCATTAGGTGACAGGCCGCGGGCTTCCAACCCCACGATATAGGCGGCGTCCACCCGGTTGAAACACTTGCCTGCCGCCAGCACCTGGAAATCATGGGTGGAGGTGTGACCGAGGAAGCCTAGGTTCTTCTTGCGCTGCCGCACGATCTCGTGCACGATCGCGTTGGGGATACGATTGGCTCCAAAACCCCCGATCGCCAGATAGTCCCCGTCATGGACGAACTTTTCGACCGCCTCTTTGGCAGTCATCCGTTTGTCCACCATCGCCCGGGACTTGTTGCGGAAGAACTCCCGGGCTTTGTCGGGGTCGGGGTCGGTGAAGATCGGGTTCTTGCCTTGCTCCAGCACTTCCATATCCTCTCCTCTACAGTGTTTACCGGCCAGGCAGACGAGCCCACCCCTTCTCGTCACGCGGCCGGGCGACGACCTTCAATCAAATAGCGAAGGCTACCACGAATAAGTGAACAGCATCAGTCCGCGGGAACGACCTCCCAGAACTTCTTCATGGCCTCGCGATACCTATCACGAGCCTCCCGCCCCTTGTCGAAGGCACCCGTGGCGTCCTCGCCGTTCCACATGGCCTCGATGCCTTGCAGTGTGTACCAGATACGGTCATCCATGTATTGGGCCGCCTCGTCCAGCCATTGGTCTGCTTCCTCGAAGCCAGGAGCCAAGGGCAGGTAGCCGAGTTCGTTGTAAGCTTTCTCCAGGTCCTGCATCGTGGCACTGAGTTCGTCATAGATACCCTGAGGGACACGAGGCGCAGTTTGATTGATCTTATCTGCCAACTTGGGAATACGCTGGTCATACTCCTCCAGCCGCTTGATCATGTTACCGACGGCCACTAGATAGTCCTGGATGGTGTAGCCCGTGGTGGGAGTCGTCGACGGCACACTCGAGGAGGTAGTCGTATCCATACTGAGAGAGGTGGACGTGACTTCGGTCGCAGTGGTCGTGGTCCCGATCACGACAGTCGTATTCGTCGCCCCGGAGTCGCGCACCAACAGCCAGGTACCGACCCCGATCCCGGCCAGTATCACCACAGTGGCAGCAATGATACCCGCGATGAGGGCACCTTGCCCTCCTTTGGGACGCCCCCCAGGCGGACCTCCCCAGCCAGGCCCGTAGCCAGCCCTGACCAGAGTCGGTTGCTCCGCCGGAGAGCTTGGCGGAGGCCCCTCCGGCTGAGAAAACCGGACCGTCGGCTGTTCCGGAAACGGCGGCTGCTCGCCGGCCCTCGGTTGCTCGATAAGCGTCGGCTCCTCGCCGAGCATCGGCTGCTCGCCGACCGCTTCCATCGGCTCAGTCGGCACCGCCAGAGGCGCCCCGCAATACTTGCAGAAACGTTTTCCTTTCTCCACTGGCTGACCGCAATTTGAACAGAACATGGCCCCTCCTAATCTCCCCGATCCCCCACTGGCCAGCCACACGCTTGAGGTCTCCCGGACCCTAGCTCCTCCGGCCCCCGGCTCAGGCAGACTCAGCCTGGCGACCGAGGCTGGGAGTCTTGCGCGCGACTCTCAGATTCTCCGCAATCAGTCTCCCCAAAGGCCTCTCGGTGCTCGCCCGGATGGAAACGTAGCACTGGTCACAGCTCTTTCGCGTCGCCCGAAAGCCGACCACCGCCTCCCGGCGTGATGCATACTGCAGCTCCGGCCACATCGAACAGGCATTGATCAGACCGTCGGGACGCACCACTAAGAACCTCCGCCCCGCCTGGCAGCCGCCCAGCCCGCCCTGAGCAAAGAACCGAAAGGTCTGCTCCAAGATGTAGTCGGAGTTCATGACCGTGCCTGACCGCCGTTTGTGCTCTTTGAGCCAATCGAAATGCTGACGGAGAATCGCCAGGTCCTCGCTGGCCCGTATGCACAGGCTCGTATCCCCCGTGCGCAGGCAGCTATAGGCGCTGAAGGAGATTGGCACTCCCCATTCCTCAGCCTTGGCGACGAGACCCGGGACCTCCGTGAAATTGGCGTGAGTCAGGGCCGAATTAAGGCAGATGTTTTTTCGGCCGTACTTCTTGGCCAGGTAAGGGATCAGCTCGCTCATTTTGGCGAACAGACCGGGAACCCGGCGGAAGTCATCATGGCGGTCATCTGGAAAGTCGAGCGACACCGAGAAGATGGACACTCCCGCCTCTGTCAAGTCCAAGTAGCGCTCTTCCGTCATCAACCACCAGTTGCTCACCAGCACGACCATGGGCAGACCGCTCGGACGCTTGACCGCACGCACGATACTCTCGAGGTCTTTACGTAGGAGAGGCTCGCCCCCGGAGAGCTGACATACTCCGGGTTTGAGCTCGCGAGAGTAGCGCTGATAGTCCCCGGGATCCATGACCAGAGCCTCGTTCTTGAGTCCGCCCTTGTCGCAGTGACGACAATCAGCTACGCAGGAATGGGTCACCTCGAACGACACGCAGAGAGGCCAACCCTTGGCCCGGTTCCAAAGAGTCCGCACCCCTAGTTTCGCCGATTCCGTGGTCTTCAAAGGCTGTCCTTCCTTGCGGTCGTAGACCTTACCAGACACACTCTAGCACTCGAGCGGTTCATCTGGGCTGACCAAAGAACGGCCCAGTAGCGACGGCCTACCGGGAGCGCGGTATCCTCGCATTGCCCCGGGACAGTTGATGCTAGGATGCTCTTGTGCTTGACCACATCGCGGATCTTCTGAAGGCACTTGGCATAGCCGCTCCCGGACGGCTGGGGTGGGTGACCGTCATCCTCACGTTCGTCATCGCAGTCCTGGCTGCCTGGAGCCTGACGCCGCGCGTCCGGGTCTTCTGCCTGAGGGTCGGCTGGGCCGACGAACCAAGTCCAAGGCGTTTGAACCAAGAGCCTCTTCCCAATGCAGGTGGGCTAGCCATCTATGCCGCGGTCATCTTGGCCCTGGTGATAGCCACTTTGTTGCGGCCCATTCTGATCAGCGAGGTCCAGATCCAGTTGCTGGCCATGCTCCTGGGGGGTTCCTTCCTCCTCATCACAGGCTTCATCGACGACCAGTACGGCCTCCCTCCTGCCCTGAAGCTGGCGGTCCAGGTGGTGGCCGCTCTCCTCTTGGTGAGCGTCGGCATCCGCATCGGTTTCGCGGACAGCGGGAGTGGGGCCACGGCCGTTTCCATCCTCGTCACCTTCGCTTGGCTCATCGGCATCACCAACGCCATCAACCTGGTGGATGGGGTCGACGGACTAGCCGGAGGCGTCGGCTTCATCACCGGGATGAGCCTACTGGCAGTCTCAGCCCAGAACAAAGCGACCGCCGCTGCTACCCTGGTCCTGGCTGCGCTGGCGGGAGCCGCCCTCGGCTTCCTCCGACACAACTTCCCGCCCTCCCGCATCATCATGGGCGATAGCGGAGCTTACTTCCTCGGTTTCGTGCTTGCAGCCACCAGTATCCTGGGCCAGGTCAAGATCACGACCGTCTTCGCGTTGGTGCCCACTGTTCTTTTCCTGTTTCTTCCGCTACTGGATACTGTCCAGGTCTTTCTGCGACGACTTTTCAAGCGCAAGAACCCGCTTTCTTCCCCAGGCACCGACCACCTCCACCACCGGCTCTTGGCCTCAGGCCTCTCACAACTGCGCACCACCCTCATCCTTTGGGCCGTCACCATGGTCGCCAATATCGTGGCAATGGCCATCCAGGGGATGTCGGCCCTCCAGATCGGCATGACCACCGTGGTCATTGTGGCCTTGCTAGGTTTCACCGTCTGGCGGAGAAGACATGCCCTGGAGCGGGGGACTCCGGCGGCCAAGGCCGGCGCCGCTCCAGCGGCCGCCGAGGGTAGCGCTGCTCCTGCGACTGGCCTGGGGGGCGACGCTGGCTCTGCCGCTGTAGGCAGCCCAGCTCATATCGCTGACGCCGATGACACAGCCAGTGTTGCCGGCCCCGGTGCCCTCGCTGGGACCGCGGGCGCGGTTTCGGGTCCTTCGGGGCGGAGCGAGGACTCGCCTCCCCAGCCTCCTGAACGGTAGGGCAGCCCAGACCGTACGAAACCTCTCTCCTCTGCGCTCCGTCATATGGGCTAGGGGAGAAAGAGGTCGACAAGCCCACTCGGCAAGGCCACGGCAGAGAAGGCGCATGGGTCACGAACTGATATCAGGACCACGGTTGTGGACAAGATCAACGCCAGATTCTTGCCGCGCTACGCCAGAGCTGACTGTCACCACCGCAAACGGAGGGAGGCACACCATGATCCACTCGAGACGACGGAAGCTGGTCGCTGGAGCAGTCGCCTTGTTCCTGGTCATTGCTGTAATCGGCATGACAGCCACAGGCTGCGGAGCTTCGGCTAACGCCAGCGGAGGCGTTTTCAAGCTCACCGAAGCTGACAGCGGCAAGATCCTCGACGTGAAGACAGGTGACACGATCGAAGTCGTGATCGCGGGAAATCCCACCACTGGTTACGAATGGACAGCAGCCCTGGACCCGGCGTCGTCTGCCCTTCTTGGGCAGGTGGGCGAGCCCACCTACACCCCCGATTCCACCGACCAGATGCTCGTAGGAAGCGGCGGCACCTACGTGTTCAAATTCAAGGCGATCAAGAGCGGCCGGGCCATGCTCAAGCTGGTGTATGCGCGCTCTTTTGAGAACGTCGAACCCATCCAGACCTTCACCGCCACAGTGAACATCAAGTAGACAAAGGACTTCTGCTCGGCACCCGGGCGGGGCCCGGCGGCGTTGCCGCCGGGCCCCGCTTACTGGACCACCAGTTCGAGCTTGCCCACGCTCAACTCCACGACAATGTCCAGATCGCCCTTGACCGGGCCTTCAGGGATCTCCGTCCGGTAAATCTTGTCCGTTTTCGTCCAGGTTCCCTCCGTGGACACATCGTTCAGGGAGCCCTCTACATGGACCTGGACGGCCACGCCTGCAGGGATCACCAGCCGTACCTTGCTCGCCCCGGTCTTGACTCGCACTCTCCCGTCCATCCGCAGCTCGCCGCTGAAGTCCAGAGTGTACTCACCGGCTCCACCGGTGAACTCGAGCAACTCGAAATTGGCGTTGCCCAGCCCGTTCAAGGTCACCGTAGAAGCCCCGGTCTCGTAATCGAACTTCTGCAGTCGCCCGGGATTAGGCTCGGAGAAAGTCACTCTCGCTTTCGCCGCCCCGTCCTTGATGTGCAAAGAGGTCAGGGTCAGTCCTCCCAGCTCGTACCGCCCGTCATACGCTCCAGCAGTCACCACGAGCGCCAACGGAGCTTTGCCTAGTCGCAACTGCCACTGATTCGTGATCGATCCAGGCCAGGTGGCAAACGATCTCGGACTGCCCTGCTCGATGGTGAGCCGCGACTCACTGCGCTTCACCGTGGGTTTCCAACTCGCCACGTTGTAACGAATGACGCCCGAGAGCAGACCTGGCGCGCCCGGCTCGACCCCGAGGGAACCGGCCCCCATCTTCACTACCACCTCCATCACCGCCGAACCACCCAGCGGCTCCTCGATGACCAACTCCTGCATGGGGCCCACTTTGACCCCGCAGGCAGCCAGCCCTGCTGCTCCCAGCAGCAAGAGACCGACCGCGAAGATTTTCACCCAGACCCTTGTCATCTACCTCGCCCCCTCGTTGTCGCCCGGTCCCCGTTTACGCGACGGTGCTTGTAGCTCCCGCCTCGAGGGTACTAATTCCTTGCCCACCAGCGCAACTAAAGGAGAAGCTATGAAGGATGTTTCCGAGCTCTACGCTGATTTCCGCGCCCGCTTCCCCGAGATCGTGGAGCTGAACGAGGCTCTGGGTCGTTTCATACACGAGAAGGCTGGTCCCCTGGACGAAAAGACCCGCGCTCTCATCAAGCTGGGGGTCACGGCGGCAAGCCACCACCAGACAGCTGTCGGCACCCAGATCGCGAGAGCCCGGGAGGCAGGAGCGACCGAAGACGAGATCCTGCACGCTCTGCTCCTAGTAGTCCCCACCTGCGGGTTCCCTACTTTCATGGAGGCTTACCGCGAATACAGGTCCGAAACCGATCGGGGGAGGGCTTAGCATACCGGGAGACTCTCCCAGCGGCTTTGCCCTGGGGTACCATTGCGGCATGGAAAGCGCACCCCCCGCAGACCAAGGGCTTTCCCCGGACATCTCCGCCCTGGAGAACCGCATCCGAGAGATCGGGCTCGGTCTCTATGCCGCCATGACGCGCCGGGATCCCGGGCACTTCGCTTCGGCCTTCGTCTCGGGCAGAGCCCTACAGCGTCGTCTCCTGAGCCACGCCATGGCCGACCCTGTTTTCAAGACACAGCTATTCCGCTTCGTCGACGTCTACCCCAGCTTGCGCGATCAAGCGGACCTCGTGCGTCACCTTCGCGCCTATTTCGGGGACGGTTCACTCCTCCCCCACCCCTTCGACCGCCTTCTAGCTACTGGCACCAAACGACTCCCTACTTGGCTGGTCGCCCGGCTCACGGAGAAGGGCATGCAGCGCATGGCAAGCACCCTCATCGCCGGTCGGGACGCGGTCGAGGCTCTGCCTACACTCAGGCGGTTGAGACGCCGCCACACAGCTTTCACCCTCGATGTGCTGGGGGAAGCCTGCCTCAGCGAAATCGAGGCGGAGCATTACCTGCGGCGTTACCACGAGTTGTTGGATATCCTGCCGCCCCTCACCGACCGCTGGCCACCAGACCCGGCCATAGATGAGGCCGCGTGGGGCGTCGACCCCAGAGTGAACCTTAGCCTGAAGTTAAGCTCGGTCTACTCTCAGATAGATCCGGCGGACTTCCAAGGTTCGCGGCAAGCCCTGGTCTCCGCCCTGAAACCCCTCTTCCTAAAGGCCAGGGAGCGAGGCGCCTTCCTCACCCTCGATGTAGAGCGGTTCGTGCACCGCGACCTCACCTATGCCGTGTTCGCTGACCTCTGTCTCGACCCCGACTTGAGGGATTATCCCTATCTGGGAGTGGCAGTCCAGGCCTACCTGCGCGATAGCGAGGCCACTATCGCTGACCTTATCCGTCTGGCCAGGGAACGCGATACTCCTTTCACCATCCGCTTGGTCAAAGGTGCCTACTGGGACTACGAGACCATCCTTGCCGCCCAGGAACACTGGCCCCCGCCGGTCTTCCTGGACAAGGCTGAGACCGATCTCCAGTTCGAGCGGCTCTTTGCTCTCATGCTCACCGCCTGGCCTTGGCTGCGACCGGCCGTGGGAACCCACAACCTGCGCAGTATCGCTGCTGCTCTGGCCCTGGCGGAAGCAAGCGGACTGCCCCAGCGCGCTCTGGAGATCCAGGTTCTTCATGGCATGGCGGACAGCATCAGAGAGGCAGCCGCGGCTCGGGGCTTGCGGGTGCGGGATTATGTACCGGTGGGGGAGCTGATTCCAGGCATGGCCTACCTGGTCCGGCGCCTACTTGAGAACACCGCCAACGAATCCTGTCTAAGGTTGACCTTTGCCCAGTGCCAAGACCCTGAGATGCTGCTCCTTCCGCCCCGACCAGCCAGGCCGCAGTTAGACACACCGCCACCGGCCGGGGCCCAAGCTGAGGTAGGCAGCGCCCTTTCCACGGGCAAGGCGCAGGGCTTCCCCGAGCCGCAAGGTCTCCCCGAGCCCCAGACTTTCCCGACGCAACCCCACGTTTTCCGGAATGAGCCGCACGCCGACTTCTCGCGCAAAGAGGCGCGGACGGCGATGCACCGTGCCCTCACCACCATCCAGGCAAGCCTGGGCCGACAGTACCCACTCCTCATCGGCGGCGAGGCAGTGGAAGCCACAGCGTATATAGAATCGCTCAATCCCGCCAAACCCACGCAAGTGATCGGGCGGGTGGCAGCAGCAAGCTCGGCTGAGGTCGAGCAAGCGATTGCCGCAGCCGCAGCGGCGTTCCCCAGCTGGCGCGACACTCCGGCGAGCGAGCGAGCGCGGTTACTGTTCCAGGCCGCGGCCTTGGTCAGAGAGAGGCGGTTCGAGCTCGCCGCCCTGGAGGTCCTGGAGGCTGGCAAACCTTGGCGTGAAGCCGACGCCGACGTGACGGAAGCTATCGATTTCCTCGAATACTACGGCAGGGAGATCCTCCGTCTGAGTCCGCCGCGCGCCCTGAGTGACGTACCCGGCGAGGAAGACCACTACTTCTATGAGCCTCGCGGAGTGGCTGCCGTCATCGCGCCGTGGAACTTCCCCTTGGCCATCCCCATGGGGATGGTCTCCGCAGCGCTGGCCGCAGGCAACACCGTGATCCTCAAGCCGGCAAGCACGACCCCCGTGCTCGGCTACGCACTGGTACGCATCCTCCACGAAGCAGGCGTACCCGGAGCAGTGCTGAACTTCTTGCCGGGGAGTGGAGAAGAAGTCGGCGACCGCCTGGTAGCCGATCGCAGGGTGGACATGATCGCCTTCACCGGCAGTCTGGCCACAGGGCTTTCAATCCTGGAGAAGGCGGCTGCCGTGGTCCCCGGCCAGCGGAGCTTGAAGAGAGTGGTAGCCGAATTAGGAGGCAAGAATGCCATCATCATCGACACCGACGCCGATCTGGACGCGGCTGTGGAAGGGGTGGTAGCGTCTGCCTTCTCTTACAGTGGGCAGAAGTGCTCGGCTTGCAGCCGCGTCCTCGTGCTCGAGCCCATCTATGAGCAGTTCCTCAAGCGCTTAGTGCCGGCTGTTGCCAGTCTGCGCATGGGAGACCCGGCCGACCCGGCCACCAGAGTAGGTCCGGTGATAAGTGCTGCGGCCCGCGAGCGCATCCACGAGTTCATCGAAAAAGGAAAAGAAGAGGCCGTCCTCGTCCTGCCTTCAGTGACTGCACTTCCCGAGCGGCCGGAAGAAGACCAGCGGATGGAGGACGAGCAGGCAGAAGAGCCCCGAGAAGAAGAGCAGGCAGCGGCAGCCACTCTCAGCAAGCGCCCAGACGAGGGCTACCTCGTCGCCCCGCACATCTTCGTCGACGTCCCGCCGGAGGCGGTGATCGCCCAGGAAGAAATCTTCGGACCGGTTCTTGCGGTCATGAAGGTGGCGGATCTGGATGAAGCCTTCCGTGTAGCTCTTGGCGTGCAGTACGCCCTGACCGGTGGTCTTTACTCACGCAACCCGGCCCATATACGGCGAGCATACCGAGAGTTCCGGGTGGGAAACCTCTACATCAACCGACCCATCACAGGCGCGATGGTAGGAAGACAGCCGTTCGGAGGGTCGAGGATGAGCGGGGTCGGCTCCACAGCGGGCGGACCCGACTATCTCCTGCAGTTCCTCGAACCCCGTACCGTCACCGAGAACACCGTGCGGCGCGGCTTCGCGCCGTGGCACCACACCTGACCCGCGGCGCATCTCGTGCGCTGCGCCGTCTCGCCCGACCACTACAGCGCCACAGTTGATCCCTGCGGCATCTCGCCGGACAAGCCCCCTTAGACATGACCGTCCAGACGCCAGAGGCCGGCCTCCCGCACGGCAGCGACAGCTGCCCAGAACTCGTTCGTGGCCAGAGGACGCCTCAGCTCGGGCCAGTAACAAGCATCTGACCCCGTCGCCACACGGCCGGGAAGACTCCCCCGGTAAGGGGGACTGACCCGATGGGCAGGCCGATACTGGTCCATGACGTTGAGGTAGGTGTCCCGGGAGACCTCTTGCACCAGGAACCTTGCCACTTCCACCGTGCCCGCAAGTCCCCCAGGAAGCACCAGGTGCCGGACCAAGAGACCCCGACGAGCTACGCCGCGCTGGTCAAGCTCAAGGTCCCCCACCTGCCGATGCATCTCGCGTACAGCAACACGGTTGCGTCTTACATAATCGGGCACGCCAGAGAGTGCCAGCCCCACCGCCTCGTCGGCGTACTTCATGTCGGGCATGTAGATGTCGATCACCCCGTCCAGCAGCCGCAGGGTCGCAAGCGAGTCATAACCACCGGTGTTGTATACGAGAGGAAGCCGCAATCCGCGCCCGCTGGCCAAGACCAGAGCCTCCAAAATCTGAGGAACCACGTGACTGGGAGACACCAAGTTGATGTTTTCGCAGCCCACCGCTTGCAGTCGCAGCATGATCTCGGCTAGCTCCTCCGCACCTATCTCCCAACGGAGGGCTCTTCCCGCAGTCACCGTCGAATCCCCTTCTGGCTGACTTATGTCGTGGTTCTGACAGAAGACACAAGCTAGGTTGCAGCCCGCAAAGAAAATGGTGCCCGAGCCGCTCCGCCCTACGAGAGGCGCTTCCTCTCCGAAATGAGGCCCGGCGCTAGCTACCCGTGCCCTTGCTCCTGTATGACAGCTACCCAGCTCTCCCGCCAAGCGATTCACCCGGCAGCGTCGGGGACACAAGACGCAGTCTCGGAGACGCCTCCGAGCTCTCTCCGCCCGTGCGGCCAGCTCTCCCGAGGCATGGAGGGCAAGATACGCGGGCCAAGTAGCAGGGGTGGCGGTGGTGGCGATCATCGATTCCCCCTTCGTTCCCCCTTTGCTCCCACCTCCGGTTCGCTCTCCATATCATAGCCCGCCGGGCGTCAACGGCCGCCGGGCGGAAACGCCCTTGCTATTCGAACATATGTTCGTATATACTCGCGCTCCTACGAACATATGTTCTCTAGGAGAGAGGACGGGCCACGCGATAGATGACGGGGCATGCAGCACGCCATGAGCAATAACGATCTCCCCTTCGTCCACCTGCATGTGCATTCAAACTTTTCTTTCCTCGATGGAGCGAGCCACGTAGATCAACTGGTGGCCCGTGCGGCCGAGCTAGGCCAACCTGCATTAGCCCTCACCGATCATGACGGGCTCTATGGCGCGGTACGTTTCGCCAAAGCCTGCACTAAGCACGGGATAAAGCCCATCTTCGGAGCCGAGGTACGGGTAGGGTCACTCTTGGAGCCCGCAGCCCCCTTGGATGGCTCCCCAGCCGGCGCTCCCCTCTATTCCGCCAGCGACCACTCCGGGCCTCACCCTCCCGACCCCCATCATCTAGTCCTCCTCGCTCAAGACCGCCAGGGCTATGCCAATCTCTGTCGCCTTATCTCTGCAGCCCACCTCGCCGACCGCACCCGTCAGCGACCACCTCTTGTCACTTTCGAATCCCTTTGCGCCCACGCCGGAGGTCTCATCTGCCTCACCGGCTGCCGCCACGGTGAAGTCGGCTACCTCGTCGATGCCGGCCACCTCGACGACGCCCGCCAGGTCCTGCTTCGGTTGTGCGACATCTTCCCTCCCGACCCCGCCGGACAGCCCCGCCTCTATGTCGAGCTCCAGTACTTTGGTTATGAACCACAACCTCCCTGCGGCTCCCCTTCCTCGTCCTCAACTGCATTGCAGTACCATCCCAATGCAAGGTTCATTGCGCTTCTCGATTCACCACCCCGCGTCTCCCAGCCCAACAACGTCCCCTTTCTAGCCACCACCCCCAACCAGACCATCCCCCCCGCTGGCCCTCTTTCCTCCCTTCGGAGCCCAGCCATCCCCTCTTCCTCCTCCACCCCCCAAAATCTCAACCCTGCTGATTTCGACATCGGCTTTCACCGGGACGGTAGACCTTGGCGTCTTTCCTGCTTCACCTACTGTCTGCTTCTGGCCCAACTCGCCCGCGCCTGCAACCTCCCCATTGTGCTTACCACCAATGCCCATTATGCAGGGGAATATGATCTCGATCTCCACCTGGTCTGCCGCGCGGCCGGCCATGATCAGCCCCTCTCAGACTATCCGCCCGTCACTCCAGGAAGAAGATATCTCTACTCTAAAGTGAGACTAGAGACTTTTGCAGCACCGCTTCTGGAGGCTCTGCAAGGGATCGGCCGGCCGGCATTCAACAACGGAGAGGACCTCGGCGGTCGTGGCTCAGAGAGGCCGGAGACAACAGCAAGAACGAAGAGGACGGGAAAGTGCGTTCGTATGCATAGATATTGCAATGCAACAACTATTGCATATAGAGACCGGGGCGAGACAGCCCTAGCGGCGCCTAACAGTACCGCCACGGCCACGGGTGGATCCGCGATCACCGTGAGCCCTGCGGTCCTAGCCACCCCGAGGAATACCACCACAGTGCCACCTAACTTCGACCCCCTGGCCGCCACCGCGGAGATCGCCGAGCGTTGCAGCGTGGATCTGGAACTTGGTGTCTTTCATTTTCCCTGTGTGGAGCTCCCTCCCGGCGAGACCGCCTACTCTCTGCTTGCCAAGAGATGCTTCCGCGGTATCGCCCGCAGGTACCAGCCGGTGCCCCCTCGGGCTGTAGAACTTCTTGAGAAGGAGCTGCGGATGATCCAGGAGATGGGGTTTGCTCACTACTTCTTGGTGGTACACGATATCGTCCGTTGGGCACGGGCTCAGGGTATCGCTTGCAGTGGTCGAGGTAGTGCCGGCAACTCCATCGTATGCTACGCGCTTGGCATCACCGCCAGTGATCCCATCCGCCACAACCTCTTGTTCGAGCGTTTCCTCAACCCCAATCGTCGGGAGATGCCCGACATCGACGTCGACTTCTGCTCGGTGCGGCGCGACGAGGTGATCGAGCATATCTACCACACCTTCGGCAAAGAGAACGTGGCCGTAGTAGCCAATGTCAATACCATGAGTCCCCGCTCGGCGGTGCGCATCGTGGCCGAGGCCCTGAGCTTCGCCCCCAGCGAGATCAATGCCCTCGCTCGCAACGTGCCTCGACACGGTGATACAGCACGCATCCGCGAATATCTAGCCGGGGCTTGGCCGGAACTCTGCGACTCCCCGCTCCAGGACTCCGCCCGCCCCAGCGTCGCTCCGGACGGCACGGTAAACCCTGGTGGACGTTACTGGCGCCTGCTTGACTTAGTGGAGCGCCTCGACTCCTTCCCCCTGCACCTGGGCACGCACCTGGGTGGTTTTGTCATCGCCGACCGGCCCATCACCTACTACACCCCTCTTCAATGGGCGGCCAAAGGTGTGGTGGTCACTCAGTTCAACAAAGACGACATCGCTGCCCTCGGTTTAGTCAAGATGGACATCCTGGGACTCCGCACGCATTCGGCTATCTCGGAGTGTGTGCATATCATCCGGCATCGCACCGGCCGCCATATTCGCCCCTACGAACTGCCCCCCGACGACCCTGCTGCCTACGAGATCATCTCGAACGGGGGGTCCATCGGGCTCTTCCAGCTGGAATCCCCCGGACAACGCAACCTCGCCACTCGCCTCAAAGAGCGCACTTTTGACGACATCATCGCCGCTATCGCCCTCTATCGCCCAGGACCGCTCGAGGCCGAGATGATCACCCCCTTTATAAACCGGCGCTGGGGCCTGGAGCCGGTGAGTCTCCCCCATCCTGCCATGGCCGAGGCGGTAGCCGACACCTACGGGGTCATCCTCTATCAAGAGCAGGTGCTACGCATCGCACGCGATGTGGCCGGCTTCGATCTCGCCGACGCCGACAGCTTGCGCCGAGCCATGACCCGCGACCGCAGCCGGGAGGAGATGGCCAAGATCGGTGAGACCTTCGTGAGCCGCGCCGTGGCCCGAGGAGTGCCCGAGGAGGCCGCCCGCAAGGTTTTCCGCCAGTTGGAGGGTTTTGCCGCCTATGGCTTCAACAAGAGCCACTCCGTGTGTTTCGCCGTCATCAGCTACGCGACGGCCTGGCTCAAGGCCCACTACCCAGCCGAGTTCCTGTGTGCTGTCCTTAACAACCAGCCCATGGGCTTCTATACGCCGCGGACGGTCTTGAACGACGCCCGGCGTTTCGGACTAGAAGTGCGGCCGCTCGACATCAATCTGTCGGGACGCGGGTTCACGGTGGAAGATGCAATCCCCCCAGATCCCTGGCGCGACCAAGACTACAACCCTTTTTCTCAAGCCTGGGCTGCTAAACATAACTGGGGGCTCACCGAGGCCGACCTGGTCGAATCGGCCGCCGAGCAACAAGAAGAGGCGGTGGCGGTCAAAACCCCCCGAACAGAACCTCCCTGGCCTACTGATCTTGTCTCTCACTCAGTCCAGACCTGCGGGCCCCTCGGTCCTAGTGCCTGTCTTGCCCCTCGCTCGGGCATCGCCCCTGACGCTGCCCGAGCACTACGCGTGGGCTTCTCTTACCTCAAACAGATGAGCGAGCGCTCCCTTCAGCGTATCGAGGAAGAGCGTCGCCACGGCCCCTTTGAGAGCTTCGAGGACTTCTACCTACGCACCCGAGTGGAGTATCCGGTGGCTTTGAACCTCATCCGAGTAGGAGCCTTCGATTCGTTGGAGCCCGACCGCACCGAACTACTCTGGCGCCTTCCCCTGTTGCACGAGCGTCTAGGGGAACTGACCGGGTCGTCCGGACAGAGACGCGGTCAACTTCGGGCCTTCTCGTCTCCACCCCTTCGCACTGGGCTTGAGCGTGAATGGAGCTTGGAGGACAAAGTCCGAGCCGAGCTTGAGCTCCTTGGCCTCACCATCAGCTGTCATCCGCTGCAGCTGTACGAAGAGGAGCTCCGTCGGATAGGGGTGCGTATGAGCTATGAGCTACCCGCTTTGGGGGACGAGGTGCCAGTGACGGTAGCCGGTGTATATGAGCGCGCCCAGAACCCCTGGATGCGCTCGGGCAAACGCACCATGTTCCTCACCCTGGAGGACGCTTACGGCCTCTTTGAATGTGTCTGCTTCGAGTCGAAGCTCCCGAAGATCGCCCCAGTGGTCGCCCGGGCCCGCTACTTCCTGGTGCGAGGGCGCCTGCAGAACAACCACAGGCGGGGGTTGGCTATCGTGGCCGAGGAAGTACTGGATCTGGAGGCGGTGCTGGCAAGACACTCCGCCAAGAAGCAAACGCGACAGATAGTTGTAGCAGCAATCCCGAAAAAAGTCGGATAACACATCTCACTGACCGACACCAGCATCGGCGAAGCCGTGCAACCTTCTTACCAGCCTCTACCGCGCCCCACCCCCGCGCTGTACCACCCACTCGGTATGCGGGTTCTCTGCATCAAGAACAGCCCGTTCAAACCCTAGGTCGGTCGCACTTACCAAGTACAAGCTGTCATCAACAAAAGAAACCGTAGCGCAATGTACAGGCATCAATACGCTCGTTGTCTTGGTGTCCACATCAAAAACTCTCAGCTCTGAGTAACCTTCTCTGTCACGGGTTACATAGAAGACACCGTTTCCATTCATAGCTGCAAGCAACGCCCCATTGCCTTTCAAGAACACCGTGTCTTTCTCCCCCGTGATCCAGTCGCGCAACTGCACACCCTCATCATCACCATACAACACCTTAGTGCCGACGCATCCCATAATATAACCAACATCTTCACAGACAGACTCTGCTTGGCCATTACTATCCACCTTCACCCTATGAAGATCGCAATTAGCCGCGTCACCATTCATTCGGCCAAAGTACACGTATCCGTTGAGATATTCTAGGTAATGTCCGGCCACATCAGTCGCTACGATAGCGGACTTACCGCCGCCCTGGTCGATGCGGCGTAGATTGTAGTTACGATCTATGAAGTAAACTGATTTCCCGGCAGTCAAGACATTCCAGACATCGTCGCCGGAATATAAACATCTCACCTCGTTTGTGGTCAGTGTGTACCTAAACAGCCAGCCTTTGGGGTAACCCCTGTAGAATATATACGGGCTACTGACATTTACCATTCCGAAACAGTTATCGGTCAGCTTCGTAGTAGTCTCGGTCGTTTCATCGAGTGCATAAAGACCAAAAGGGATATCGCCATCGGGATGCAGTCCCTGGTAGTAGAGGACGGCGCCCTCCCCATCGATAATCCCGTCAGCACATCTGTTTGCAGCATGAGAGCCATATTCTTCACTGCCATCTGGCCGCCACCTGAAAGGTTCCTGCGCAACGTTGCTGCTCGTTTGGCGGGCGGTGGCACTAGTGGTTACCACTGGTTCCTGATGCTGCGAGGCCGTACTCGTTGTTTCGCGGTGCATACCAGCATCAGTCGTCACCGAGGCCGGATTGCGCGCGCTGCACGCCGCCAGGGTGAAACATGCAATGAGTGTGACCGCGACAGCAGTAACGACGGTTCTGTTCATGACTCCTCTCCACTGTACCAGCCGCGCATAAGGCGTGGATGCATCCTGCGCGTAGCTATTGGACCGCAGTAGCACGGGTCTATAAAGCGTCGATGTACTTGTGTTTGATCTCCTAGGTGATGCACAGGTTCCTGGACTCGGTCACCTTCATCTAGCTTGGAAATGACCCCGTTATCGGCCGGATGATCCTCACATAGGGAGCGGAGTTGGTCATTATGCACTCGTACAGTTGACGCCAGCTGTAGTTGCTCGAATGCTGCGCTACATAGATGCTGGTCGCGGCATTCAGGGGCACATTCGCACTCACTACCATCACAGAATGGAAATAGCCGCTGCTGCTCGAAAAGTGTGACAACTGAAGAACGTAACCGCGCTGTACGGTTGTGCCGCAAGTGTCATAGCGCAGACCGTTATTGTACTTATAGGCACGGGGCCCAGGAGACGTGGAGCTCAAGTAGTTCCACAGCGTGATTACGCCCCTCCAGTTGGACGATGACAATCCCCACGTAGTCTTCTGGCTTTTACCCCACCAGCCCGAGCTGCCGCCTATCTGGCGAAAGTTGGCGTAGGCAAGGTTTATGCAGGCGTTCACTCCCGCGCTGCTAAACCAGTCGTTGCCCTGGTCGCCGCCGTAGCCTACCCACATGCACTGCGAAACGAAGTTCGTGCAGTCCCCGTACCCGCCTTCCTCCATGTTGTGAAATATCAGCGTGTCGTAGTACATGCCCTTGGAGGAACCGTAGAGGCCGGCCCTGTAGCCGTCGTATGGAACACCGACGCTAAGTGGTGCCACCGTTTCCTCCTCCTCGCCCTCGTCCTCGGGGGCTACCAAGGGGACATCAAGCTGCCACTTGACCATGGCTATCCTTGAATTGATGACGGCGTAGGCGTCGTCTATGGCGTCCGTCTTTGGATAGGTCCCCGCGGCTACTTCAGCCGAGTGACTCCTCAGATTCTCGGCCACCAGCTGTTTGGCGAAGTAGTAGTCCGATGACTGACAATCGAGGGACACTATCTTGAGAGCACCGTCCAGTTTGTCTAGGCCGAGCTCCCATAGATCCCCCACCCCCGCCATGGTGCCCGACCTGTCATCCAAGTACCGGAATCCAACTCTGACGTACGCCGTTACATCCAGAGCTCCGCCTTCGAGTCTCTTGGCGTACTTCACGTCCACCAGCTCTACTCTCGTAGCGGCGATGCCGGAGTCACACTGTTTGCGCCAGTTGATCCCGTATTGCAGCGCTCCGAGGAAAGATGAGTGTCATCAGTGTCAGCCACGTAGTGGCCTAGTTCTGGCACCACGCTCAGATTCTCAAGGCTTCGGTAGTAGCAGGCGAAGTAGTTCCCAATCACCTCCGTGATTGCGGAATAGTCTATTGTGGCGTCATCGGTGTCCGGCAATCTGACCTCATATCCGGGTTGGGCAAGACCTCCGGCTAGATCAAGACTGGCGGTAGCAACACTAGAGGAGCTGAGCAGCACAAGTAGCGTCAACGCCAGGAACAGGATCGGAAGTACGCTGCGCTTCGTCCCCATATTCTTTTCCTTAGGGAGATACCTATAGGAGACTAGCGTGATAGCGGAGCCCCGTGAATACCACTTTGGGGGTAGACGCTTGGGGTAAGTCACGCGTGCAGTCTATTCGATCCCTGGGCCTCCGAGGGCAGAGTCCTGATAGAGCAGAATGGCCTGCACCCGATTGGTGACCCCCAGTTTGCGATAGATACTTCTTGCATGGGTCCTTACTGTCTGGGGGGAGATCCTCAGGTTGGAGGCGATGGTCTTCGTAGCGAGTCCTGCGGAGAACATGGCAAGAACCTCTAGTTCCCGCTCCGTGAGTGCATCTACGGGATTGGTTCCCATGGCGTCACCGCCTCCTTCCCTCGATCCTGGAATGATCGAGAGGGCAGCGAGAAGACCCGTCAAGGTAGTCTATCGACTGGGCACTCTACATGTTCGCTCTCGCTTTGTCAATATTGTCACGAAGACGACGCTCTTGACTTGGCCCAGGTCAGCTACTTCCTGGTGCGAGGGCGCCTGCAGAACAACCACAGGCGGGGACTGGCTATCGTGGCCGAGGAAGTACTGGATCCGGAGGAGACGCTCAGACCAGCGTCTACGGTCCTTGCACCCCGTGATGCCCGAGCTCGCTCCGGCCTCGTCCGAGACGTGGCTGCCAGCGGCGTCTACCTGCCATAGCCACCGTCCCACCTGTCCGCTCGACCATAGTATCCTGACTCTTGTCCCCCACGATCCCGGCCCCGACTGCCCACAACAGGTCCAAAGACCATACAGCGGAGGAGTCTAGCGTTGTGATGAGTGCGAAGAGCTTTACCGTACAGTTCGATAAGATCTACGACTTGAGCGTCATCACCTATTCGGGCATGCAAATGCACCCGGCAGAAGAGGCTGCCGGTGCTCGCACCTTGGTTGAGCGCCACGATTCACCCGCAGACCTGCCGCCCATGGGCAACGGCGGACAAGGACCAGCCCCCGGTTGGCCCATATATCACGACGTGCGGTTCACCACCCATACCGGCACCCACATCGACGCCCCTTGGCATTTCAACAAGAAGGGCAGGCGCATCGACGAGTATCTGCCCGAGGTCTTCATGGGCACCGGGGTCGTGCTCGACTTCAGGCATTTGAGCGATGGGGCCCGCATCACCGGAGAAGACCTCGCCCGCGCTCTGCCCGCCGTGCAGGAGGGCGACATCCTCCTCATCAATACGGGACGTCACAAACAATTGGGCACCGAAGAGTACGCCACTCGACACCCGGGACTGGACGGCGAAGCCTGCGAACGGTTCCTTGTTGAGAAGAAGATAAAGATGATCGGCATGGATACCATCTGCGTCGAACCCGGCAGCGAGGAGGAACACTGGGACCATCCTCTTCACCGTATCTGTTTGATCGAGAACGAGATCCTTCTCATTGAGAACTTGGGAGGCCAGATAGACGAGGTGACCGGCAAGCGCTGCTATATCGTCGCTCTACCTCTCAAGTTGCAAGCCGATGCTGCCCCCGCTCGGGTCATCGCCCTACTGTAAACGTCCGGGTGTTCTTCTCAGCAACGCCCGGCCGGACTCCGACACCGGAGCGGCTAGGCCTACCAGGTCGCTTACTGGTACTGAGCGCTGGACTATGCAAAGTCCTGCTCGCGGCTTGCATGAGGGTGCGCGCAATGGCCAGATTGATCTCCTCGTTCTTTCTGATCTGGGCCAGCTCGGCTACGGTCGGCCATGGTCCGCGGGGGACCAACTCTCCGGAGACGTCAGCCCCTACCACTAAGGCGTACTGACGCAGCCAGGCAAGAAGCTCGAGCAGCCCGGCTAGGCGCAATTCCCCGCTGCCCCAGTCGGTTTCGACCTCGGCCAGCACGTCCTTGTCGATGCTCACGTAGATCCGCGGCCGCGACGACCCCCGGGCCAGAGAGTCGCAGAACCGCGCCAGCTCATGAACGGGGCGGCCTGAGCGAGCCCACTTGACCTTGCCAAGAGGACTCGCCCCCAGACCAGCCGCAGGGTCAGCAGACAAACGGGCTGCACAGGTGGCGGCCCGGGCTATACGCCTGGCAGCGCGGTCATCCGCCCAGTCTTCAGGCTGGTCGAGAGAGCCACCCCCCGGGCCGACTACCAGGACCCGGCTCACCGCGGGGAGCTTCACCACTTCCCCAAGCCAGGAGCTGCAAGCGACGTGACCGGGCAGAGTCGGCAAGAGATCGTCATGACGGTCGAAGATGACGATACCCAGAGGGCGCGAAGCGCAGCGCCCGACCAGATGGTAGGACAAGTGGTGGAAACTGCTCCCACCCAAGAACACCAGACCGGGAGGCACCGCTGTTAGCAGTCCCCCGACTTCCTGAAACCGACTTGACTCACAAAGGTACTTGAGCCCCCTCGTGTCGAGAGACAGCTCGTGCGTGGCCGAACGGACAAGCCGCTGCTGCCACCGCAGGGAATCGTCTGTGTATACGATGCTCGTAGTCCACATACGACCTCACCCTATTGCAGGCGAAAGCATAGCCCGGCGCCCAGACCGCGCCAAGTGCAGACCGGCACCCGGTGACTCCTCAGGTATGCTTAGTGACAGCGTCACCCCGGCCGGGTTTGCTCGCCCCGTAGGACCTGGAGGCCGATGACGAGACAGGCGCGAGGAAGTAATGACCAGCACGAGAAGGTCTGTCAGGTATCGGGAGGCGTGCCACACTGCAGGAAGGCCGACACGCATGAGGAAGGAGCAACACGCATGAGGAAGGAGGTCTTTACCCGGTGAGCGCCACTGAGCCCGAGAACGCTGTCCCCCCGTCTGATCAGGGAACCGGCGAGCGGTTTGAAAAGGCCATCTTCTACTTGGATCGCAAAGTGACCAAGGCCATCCGCCGTTTCGGACTACTCCACGACGGAGACCGGGTGCTTGTCGGCGTCTCTGGCGGCAAGGACAGCCTCATGCTGCTGCACGTGCTTGTCAGGCGGCGCCAGTGGCGTCCGGAACGCTACGAATTGGTAGCCTGTCACGTACGTCAAGAATGGTCTAGCGCCTCAACTTCGCTCGAGACCCTACTCGCCCGGGAGTGCAAGGTCTTGGAGGTGCCCTTCCTGTGCGTCACCGCTGACCCCCTACCTCCCCCCGAGGCTCTGCGCGCTAAGACGGCTCCTTGTTTGCTCTGCTCCCGCCGCCGCCGGAAAGCGCTTTTCGAAGCCGCCGTCGCCCACGGCTGCCGTACGGTGGCTCTCGCTCACCACAAGGAGGACGCCGCTGAGACACTCCTCCTCAACCTCCTCTGGCAGGGACGTTGCGAGGGCCTTGCCCCCCGGCGGGAGTTCTTCGGCGGAGTCGTCACCGTGATCCGACCTCTCCTGCTGGTAGATGAAGCCGATCTTGCCCGCGCCTGCCGGCTCTACGGTTTCCCGGCCCTAACCTGTTCCTGTCCCCAAGCCGAGCGCTCCCGGCGCGAGACAGCCGCCCGCATGCTCGCTTGGGCCCGAGAGAACGGCGCGCGCGACGTAGCCGCCAACCTACTCAACGTCTCACTCAAACTGCTCGCGCTAGGCGAGAGCGAGGTCGGGACGGCTCGCAAACCACGAGAGAACGGACCGCCACAGCTACCCCAGGTGCCCGGCAAACCGGCCGGATCTGCTCCCGCCGATTCTGACGAGCCTGGCTGACCCCAGCGGGCGTGGCCGACTCCAGCGGGCTTGCCTGACTCCAGCGGCCTGGTTGACTCTACCGGGCAACGGCCTCGTCGGGATAGATCTCAGCCAAACGAGCCAGGGCCACTTTCACTTGTTTGGTCTTGGCCTCGGTGGAGGTAGCCAACTCGATGACCGTGGCCGCCTCTCTCGCCATGAACTCCTCTGCCTGTGAAGCTATGCTTTCGACGGAGCGCTTGGCTGCCTCATTCCACTGGACTGCCAGCCGGGTGAGGTTCTTCTCCACTTCCCAAGGCAACTGGGACCGAAGCCTTCGGTAGATCAGACGCCGGAAGAGCGGCATGGGCACGAGGAACCACACCAGATCGAGCGGGATGTCGAAAGTCTTGTCGATCCGGACGTCCGGCGCAATCGGCGGTTCGATCTCGGCCTGGAAGGTGGCGCCCGAAAACCGCACCCCCAGAGCCGTTTCGATGGCAAGAGCCAGTCGGTCTTGAAAACCGCGCACAGCCCGCTTGAAATGGCTCTCTGCCTCGGTGAGCACAGGGGCGAGGAATTTCTCGCCCCGAGGAATCACCGCGGTCATCTCCCGTCGCAGCGTAACGTCGGCCCACTCTTGGAAAGCGGCCGAGGTCTTGCCTAGATGTCCCCGCCACGTCCGGGAAGATCGGTCGAAGTCTTCGCGTACTGAGGCAAGGACCGCAGGGAGCAGGCTCAGATACCCTTCCACTAACTTGTCATGGGCCCGTCTTAGCAGATCTCTGGCCAGCACGCGAATGGCGCGGCCTACCTGATCCAGATTGCCTTGTTCCCGCCGTGTCAGCTCAAGCAGCTCGGCCCGGGCGCTGTCGCTTACCTCAGCGGCAGTCTGAGCCAAGGCCAGGTACTCCCTGCACTCCCTGACCAGGGTACGAAGCTTGTGGCTGAGGATCTCCTCCAGCCGTTCCCGGTGATGACTGACTACCCGTTCGAGCAGGTATGCCCGCAGACGTTCCCGCTGGGCTTCGAACCCGGGGCGGGTGGAATAGGGGAAGATGGGCGTCTCATGACCAAGTCTCGTCTTCACTTGGCTAGCGATGAAAGCTTCCACCGCCTTCACCTGCTCCTCCCCCACCTGGTCGATCTTGGTAAGAAGGATGATCACTTCCGGCGTGTAGCGAAGAACGTCCCGCAACAGCCGGAGATCGCTTTCGGCAAGCGGGGGATCGACGGTCAAAGCGACTACCGCGGCTCCGATGTCGGGCAGCCAGTTCAAGGAGGTCTTAGTGGTCTCGGAAAAGATACTGCCGAGGCCGGGTGTATCCACAAAGCGCACCGTTCGGAACGGCTCCAGAGACGAGAGCTCGATCAGCACGACCGCTACCTGCTTGACATTCTCAGGGTTGTTCTTCTCAGTCACATAATCGGGGAGATCCTCGAAACCGATGTCCTCTTCGCGCCCATCACCGAAGCGGACCACCACACGATCCTCGGGGCCATACGCCAATTCGGTGATGACCGAGGTGGCGGGAAGGACATCGACCGGCAGCACCTCCCGTCCTACCATCTGGTTAAGAAACGAGCTCTTACCTGCCTTGAAGCGGCCTACCACTGCCACGTTGACTGCCCGCTCCTCGGGCAAAGCCCGCTCGATGGCCCGGACCTGGGGGTTGAGGGAATCGAGGCGAAACTCGGCCTGGATCTCCTTGACCACCGCGAGACCACGCTCAAGAAAAGCCCTACCGGCAGTGACCACAGGGATAGTCCGAGTGGGGAGTTCGTGGGTTGTCGCGGTCTCCTGTGGCACCTCGGCGGCACCTTGCCCTATCTCTCGATCAGCTGACGCCATACGACCTCCATTGCCTCCTGTCGCTTAAGGCTGGTAGGCGTCATCAGCGGCCAGGGCCGCGGTAGAGGCGGATGCCATCGCCGCCGGCATTATACCAGGGTCAGCCGACGAGCCGGCTCCTCGTCCTGCCACCGGCCTCGCCCCTCACACGCGCAGCTCCCCTAGGCGTCGCGGTAGTGGACCACGGTTCTAGGCAGAGCAAGGGGAATGCCCCGAATCCTCGGGCTTCGGGCTTAATCTTGGAGCAACCCGCACAGTTTCCAGATGGCACGATGGAAGCGGTGGATCGATTGCACGGGTTGGGCATACATGAGAACGCAGGCGCCGTGCACCACCGGAACGCCGGCCTTCTCGCAGAGAGCGATTGCCTCCTTCGAATCACAACCCGACTGCAGCCACAGTCGAGGGATGCCAGCCTCGAGGGCTTCGCTGACAGCAGCCGCGCATTCACTCTTGGGGACTGCGATGATGGCACCTTCGACCCTATCCTTGACACTGCTAATCGTTGGGTCCGACTCCCCGGCTTTGAGGTACACCACTGAAACCTCATAGCCTTTCGGTCCCAACTCCTTTGTCATGTCGCCCAAGACCGGCGTCTGGGCGGATAGTCTCACCAAGGCGAGCTTCTTGTGGCTGAGAAAATCTGTGGTCGTCATGCTGGTGGCCATGTGAGAGACCCCTTTCCGATTACGTGCCCTGCGCGGACCTGAGGGAGACTAGCACAGAACCGGTGAGACGACGCTTCCTTGCCGCGTGCTCTGCTTGGGAACCGTTTGGCGCGAAAGGGGTCGCACCCAAGAGTGTCCGCCACCCGCCCCTATTGGTGTAATCTTTCTCCGGCGATGAGGCTCGCCTTTTGCCGCGCCCTCGGCGCTGATAGCTTCTACCGGTAGTAGTCTCTCTTCTCCCGCCGCTTGTGGGCAGGAAGGAACTTAGTCGGAGCATGGAACGAGGCTTTCGGCACACGGAGGGTCAGCCCTTGTTTGCTGGCAGACAGAAACCCCACGTCCCGGACAACCCGAGCCCGCCCCGCGCAGTCGCCCTGCAGACGCTCCGCAGAACGGCCATACTCGTCCTTGCAGCCTTGGTACTGGTTGTCGGCATCACCCTGGGGAGCAGTCGTTCCGCAGCCCGTGTTGGCGGTGCTGGCGGACCGGTGGCGATACCTGATCTTACCGGCGACCTGTTTGTGATTGTCTCTGCGTTCTTGGTGGTAGCGGTGGCTGGGCTGGTCTACATCCTGTGGGGTGGAATCCGCCTGCACCGCCGAGGACCAGAGTTGGTGAGGGAGCTTCCTCCTGTACCGTGGACGGCGCACCTGGTAGGCGGGTTGTTGGCGGCCTCGCTTCTTGGTGGCATCATCGCGGCATTAGTACTGGCTGCCCGCAACAGGGGTAACAGTGGTACCGAGTCCTTGCCACCTCCGGGCCCGACCGTGAGTGTTCCCGATTCTGACTTTGCGAGCTCCTACGGGACGCCCTCTTTCACGGTGCACTGGTGGATCCTCCTCGGGGTCGCGGCCATCCTGGCAGGGAGTGGAGCCTGGCTTTACGTCCGACACCGGCGCCGTATCCAGGGGCGACAGACAGGCGAATGGCTACAAGACCGCGCCCAGGCCCGTTCGCTCCGCCGACCCCTGGAGAAGGTGGTCAGGATCTCCCTGGAGGAGATAGCGCGCGATGCTGATCCCCGTCGCGCGATCATCCGCGCCTACCTGCGCATGAGCCAGCTCCTGGCAGAACACGGTCTGAGCCGGCAGCCTCACGAAGCCCCGCTCGAGTATCTGGAGCGCGCGCTGCGGGAGGTGCCGCTCAGCCGCGCAGCGGCTGAGCGGCTCACCGACCTCTTCCTCCGGGCCCGCTTCCGCCCCCACCCGGTCGACTCCCTGCTCAAGGCAGAGGCCGTCGCCGCGCTGACCGCGGTTGAGAACGAGCTCCAAGCAGCCGAAGCACCATGAAACTACCCGGCGGTACCGCCAACATGAAGACCATCTGGCGCCCCGGCCTCCTCAAACTTGTCGCTGCCCTCATCGTTGCTGGAGCGGCTCTAGCCGCAGCCCTCGTCTTCCAGGAGCAGACGAAAAGCCTGACATTGGTCATCTACCTCTTCCTCGTGGGGGGTGCGACGATCATCCTTGTGCTTTCCCGCTTGGCTCGGGTGCTTCCGGCGGCACGGGAGCTCGGGCGTCTGTTGCCTGGCACTGCTCGCAAGCTCGACGAGGTCGAGCAGTTCCGCCTGATCGCCCGGCACCTCACTCTCTCTTCCTCCAGCGAGCTCGACTTGCACCACCACCTCCGTCCCTTGGTTCGTGAGATAGCGGCCAGCAGGCTGGCCCGTCACCACGGCGTAAGCCTAGACCGCGAGCCCGCACAGGCCCAAGCGATCATCGGCAACGGGCAGCTTTGGGCCCTGGTACGACCGGACCGCGAGCCTCCCGAGGACCGCCAAGCTCGTGGCTGGTCGAAAGCAGAACTGGAGCAACTACTGCAGGAATTGGAGGAACTGTGAGCCAGTCGCCTGAGCCCACCGGGCAACCGCCAGGACCCCCTAGCGAAGCGCCTGGAGGCCCCACCCAGCCGCTCCGCGTAGACCAGGTCGCTCATCTGGGCGAGGCCATGCTTGCCGAGATCGAACGAGCCGTGGTCGGGAAGCGTCCGGCGTTGGAGCTGGTACTCCTGGGTCTGCTTGCCAACGGACACGTGCTCATCGAAGATCTTCCGGGCCTCGCCAAGACCCTGATCGCTCGTTCCTTCGCCCAGGTTAGCTCGCTTGAGTTCGGGCGCATCCAGTTCACGCCGGACCTTCTCCCCTCGGACGTCACCGGAGCCTCCCTCTACAACCAGAAGACCGGCGAGTTCGAGTTCCGGCCTGGACCCGTGTTCACCAACCTGCTCCTCGCTGATGAGATCAACCGGGCTACACCCAAGACTCAGGCCGCCTTGCTGGAGGCTATGCAAGAGCGGCAGGTGACGACCGAGGGAGAGACCCGACGGCTGGAGCCCCCCTTCCTCGTTCTAGCCACCCAAAACCCCATTGAGTACGAAGGGACTTATCCTCTTCCCGAAGCTCAACTCGACCGCTTCTTGCTGAGGATATCTGTAGGTTATCCCGAGCGAGAGCACGAGTCCGAGCTATTGCGACGGCGGGGCGAGCGTAAGCAGGAGCGGATCGAGCTCGAACCGGTAGTAGACGCTTCCACTCTGCTGGCCATGCAACGAGCGGTCGAGGAGGTGCACGTAGCTGAGAGCGTCAGACTCTATATGGTCGATCTGGTGCGAGCGACGCGCCAGAGTCGTAAGGTCCAGGTAGGCGCCAGTCCCCGGGGCTCCCTGGCTCTCTTCACCCTGGGGCGGGCCCGGGCAGCGCTTCACGGTCGCGATTTCGTCACGCCCGATGATGTGAAGGCTGTGGCGATCCCGGCTCTAGCTCATCGCCTGACTCTACGGCCCGAACTCTGGGTGCAACGGGTGAGCTCCGCTGACGTGGTGCGGGAAGTCCTTGAGTCCGTACCCACGCCACCGCCCGAAGAGGCGGAGCCGGGGCTTTGGACCAGGCAATGAAACGTTCCCCCAAGCTCCTCCTTTACGCTGGTTTCGCCGCCACTACCTTCTTGTTGGCCTTGGTGTTCGGCCGCTCCGAGATCGTGGCTCTGGGGGCTCCTTTCCTCCTGCTCCTGGTCATCGGTCTCTCGCTGGGAGAGCCGGCCAAGGTGCAAGCAGGGCTTCGCCTGGAGCAGGGACAAGCGCTAGAGGGTGACCAGGTGGCGGCAGAGCTCAGGCTCACCGCGACTGGATGCGCTCCCCGCAATGCGGCCGTCCACGTCGTGTTGCTGCTTCCTGAAGGTCTGCGAGAAGCTTCAGGCAAGGACAGAGTCCTGCTGAGTCTGCGAGAGGGGCAGGAACACCGTCTGACCTTGCAGCTGGACTGCCGCCGCTGGGGCGCCTATCGGCTGGGCGACTTGGTGCTACGCGCGGAAGATTGGGCAGGTCTGCGCTCGCGCGACCTGACCGTGGACGGGCAGGAGTGGCTCAAGGTCTATCCCCGGAGTGACAAGCTCAAGGCCCTGATCGCTCCGCAAAAGACGCAACCTTTCGCTGGTAACCGCACCGGCCGCTCCGCCGGCGAGGGCATCGAGTTCGCCGGCCTGCGACCCTACGTACCCGGGGATCGTCTGCGCCGTATCAACTGGCGAGCAAGCGCCGGCCGGAAGACTCTGGTGGTGAACCAGCAGCACCCCGAGCAGAACGCCGACGTCATCATCTTCCTCGACAGCTTCGCCGAGGCGCGGGGTCACGAGCAGGGCACGCTTGACATGACCGTGAGAGGAGCGGCTTCGCTGGCCGAGCAATACCTTGCCCAGCGGGACCGGGTGGGCCTGGTCAGTTTCGGAGCGTTGGTGCGGTGGCTGTCACCAGCCAGCGGTCGCCGCCGTTTCTACCACATCATCGAGGCTTTGCTGGAGACCGAGGTGGCTCTGTCGTTCGCTTGGAAGGGCATCGAAGTGCTGCCGCGGGGCAGCCTGCCCCCGCAAGCCTTGGTCATAGCCTTGACTCCGTTGCTCGACGAGCGGAGTGTGGGGGCACTCCTTGATCTCCGTCGGCGAGGCTTCGATCTGGTGGTGATAGACGTGTCTCCGCTGACCTTCGTCGCAGAGCGCAGAGGGGCCGCTTCTTCGCTGGCCCTTCGTCTTTGGAAACTCTGGCGGGAAGCTCTCCGCTATCGATTCGAAGAGCTGGGCGTCCCCGTGGTGGAGTGGGACGGCCAAGTCCCGCTAGCGACCGTGGTCGAGGAGGTGAAGGGGCTACGTCGCTCCGTGCGTTACCTGTCCGCCTAGTCACCGCTGCCGCCGCACTGGCGCTGGCAAGCGGCTTGGCCACCTACCCCGTCCTACAGGCGGGACTGGTCGCCCGAGCCGCCGCTCCGCTGGCCGCTGTCGGCCTCGTCTTCGTGCTGATTTCACTGTGGCGACACGGGCGACTGGCAGGCGCAGCCCTCTTCCTCTTGGCGGCCGAATACTTGGTGGTCCTCTTGACCGACCGCGTCAGTCCCTCCACAGTCATCGGATATGCGGCGGGCTTGCTCCTGTTGGCCGAGCTTCTCTTCATGGCTGCCGGGCTTCCCAGTTCTGGCTTTGTCGAGGGGGCGGTGGTCGCCGCCCGATTGGTCCGCTTGCTCGCCCTGGGTTCCGGAGCGACATTGGCCGCCGTGCTGGTGCTCGCCTTAGGACGGCAGCTGAGCCTGACGCCGGTGCGGGCCACACTGCTAGGAGTGCTGGCCACTGCCCTAGCCTGTGCGTTGCCGTGGCTGCTTGTAACCCGCGGTCGAGGTTATCGTGGCGGTGAGCGCCGGCCTCCGGGCCCGCCGGCGGGACGTCCCCCAGACGAAGAAGCCGCTAAGGTAGACGCGCCTAGGTGAAGGGCTCGAACTCGAGAGAACAGACCCGACCGATTCGACCCTACGGTGGTGAGCACGAGACACTTGACCCCTGCGAAAGCGAGCTTGAGGCATCTGACCCCCATGGGAGCAAGTACCGCACACATCACGATCCTAGTCGACAACAAGGCGAGCGAAGGTCTGGCCGCTGAACACGGGCTCTCCCTGTGGATAGAGGCCGACGGGAAACGTGTTCTCTTCGACACCGGGCAAAGCGCGGCCTTTGCCGCCAACGCTCTAGCGCTCGGCGTTAAGCTGGCCACGGCCGACATCGTGGTCTTGAGCCACGGCCATTACGACCATACGGGCGGACTCCCCCAGGTCTTCGGCGCCCGCTCGCCCGCGGTCGGTGGGCAACAGCCAGCCGCCTTCATAGGCGCCCCCCAATTGTACTGCCACCCCGGGGTTACCCGGCCCCGCTACGCGGTCCGCGAAGGCAAGGCCACCTCCATCGGCATGCCCGTAGCCTCACTCGGCGCCCTGGAACAGTTACCGGCCTCACAGGTGCGTTGGGTCCGGGAACCGGTCTGGCTGTCGCCGAATGTCGGATTGACAGGTCCCCTTCCCCGCCTTACCCCCTACGAAGACAGCGGGGGGCCTTTCTATCTCGACGCACACGGCAAACAACCGGACTCCATCGAGGACGATCTGGCCTTGTGGATCCTGACCGCCAAAGGCCTCATCCTCTGCTTGGGGTGCTGCCACGCCGGCTTAGTGAACACACTCCGCCATGTTCGGACCGTCACCACCGGCACCAGGCCGACGAACGGGTGGAGCGAGGCCAGGCAGATCCGGGCCGTGATCGGGGGACTTCATCTCGTGAACGCAACCCGCGAGCGTTTGGAGGGGACCATTGCAGAGCTCAAGCCCCTCAAGCCCGAACTCGTGGTGCCCTGCCACTGCACGGGAGAGGCAGCCGTAGCTCAGCTCAAGACGGCCCTGGGGGATATTGTGCAGGAGGGAGCCTCGGGGCTCACCTTTCACTTTTGAGCAGCACTCATGGCAAACTGATAGTCAGCAGATTCTATGGTGGTCAAATCCGGCAGGTTGTTTTTCAGGTGGAGCATGGTCAGTCCTCGCACAGAACCAGACACGGCGGAACCGCGCGAATCCTGGGTCCATGTCCTTATAGCCTTCGACTGGGAGGTCAAGCCCAACCTCTTGATTGTGGGCGCACGTTGGCTAGGAGAGTTCGTGTATATCGGTAAGTCGGGGGTTTATCCCGGCTCGCGGGTAGGCTGGCGCTTGCCCGAAAGCCTCTTTCTGCGGGGAGGACTTGTGGAGCTGGCTTTCAAGACCGTGGGCACGGCCGACCTTGATCTTCGCCCTTGGGACGACATCGGCTGGACCTGGAGCGGGGTTTTCAACGCTACCACTCGTAGCGGCGTGCCTTACCTCGAAAAAGTGGGCTGAGGAGTCGAGGTGGCTCTGGTCGACCCTGACTCTTCGGCTGTCCTGGCTCACCTCGGTAGCCAAGTGCTCATCCATCTAGCGACTGCCTACCACCTCAACCCCGAGGCGGAGGTGTCGGGCGCGGAGTTGCAGCATCGGTTCGGTCTTGACGTCGATTCCGTGCGAACAGTCGCGGCCGCCCTAGCTGCGGAGGGCCTGGTGGAGTGGGACCCCTTGTTGACCAACGTGTGGTTACGTATCACCGACACAGGCCTGGCCGCGGCCGAGCACGCCCCTCAATGAAAGTCAAGCTCGACTACGGCTCCGCCGGTCTTGTCGTCGACCTGCCCCCTGACTGCGAGGTCATCCGTCCCGCGGATGCCCCCTGCCTGCCCGATGTGATCGGCGCCCTAAGGCAGGCGGTGCGCCAGCCGGTGGCCGGACCACCCTTGGCCGACTTGGCCCGTGAGGTGTTGCGGCGCGCGGCCGCGGAAGGCGGCCGCGCGCCCCGCGTCGCCATCGCCGTCTGCGACAGTACCCGGCCCCACCCCCGCCGCGAGGTACTGCAGGTGTTCCTGGAAGAGCTGGCTGCCGCTGGAGCGGGAGAGTCGGGTGTTGCACAAGCGGGTGGCACGGCAGAAGGTCATGCCCCGGCAGAATCAGCGGCAGCGACGGCTCCCCCTGGTACCAAGCCACCCGCGGATCACCTCGACTTGGACATCACCGTCATCATCGCCACCGGGACTCACCGCGCCGACCCCCCCGAGCTCATCCGCGAGATGCTGGGCGAAGAAGTCATTCGATGCTGCCAGGTCCACGTCCACGATTGCCGCCAGTCTAGCGACCACACACCTCTGGGTGTCGTCTCGCCACTCGGCGATGGCGGCGACATCCCGGTAGCCCTTGACCGCCTCTGGGTGGAAGCAGACCTGCGCTTGTCTTCCGGCCTAGTGGAGCCGCACTTGTTTGCCGGTTTCAGTGGAGGACCCAAACTCGTGTCCCCAGGTGTGGCCTCCCTGGAGACCGTCCTTGCCCTCCACAACGGCCGCCGCGTGGGTCATCCTAGCGCGACCTGGGGGATCCTCGCAGGCAACCCCGCGCATGACGCTATCCGAGCAGTGGCTGAGACTTGTCCGCCGCACTTCACCCTCGAGGTGGTCCTAGACTCAGCCAAGCGAGTGACTCATGCCTTTGCCGGCCTCCCTTGGTCGGCTCATGCCCGAGCCTGTAAGGTCGCGCACCGGACCACCATGCACCCAGTCGAGCACCGCTTCCCCCTAGTCATCACCACCAGCGGCGGCTATCCCCTCGACCAGAACTTGTACCAGGCGATCAAGGGCGTTTCGGCAGCCGAGCGCATCGTAGCCGACGGGGGGACCATCATCCTTGCCGCCGAGTGCCGCCATGGTCTTCCCGACCCTGCTATGTACAATGACTTGCTGCGCCCAGGCGAAGATATCCGCCTCGCCAATGCCCGCATCCTGGCCTCCGAGCAAGTAGTCCCCGACCAGTGGCAGGTGCAGGTACAAGCCCGCATCCTGGCTCGCGCCCGCGTGTTGGTGAAGGCCTCAGGCCTGGCGGCTGCTGACTTGGCCCTGGCCAGAATGGAGCCTGTCGAGGACATCGAGGCTTTCGTCAAGGCCGCACGTCGTGCCGACCCCGGCTTGCCTATCGCTGTGCTGCCCCATGGCCCGTATTGCGTGCCCTACTTCGCCGAGGAAATACTCATCCGCTCCTAATTTGCTGCTGACAAGCCTGCCGAAAGCCCGGCGCAACGGCCGGTCAATCGGGCCGATGGACCGGCTCCCCGACGAGCCAGCCGCTCCTGTGGCTTGACACTGACCCTAGCAAGCCGACCGTTCTCCCGGTAAGACACTATTGGTTACCAAGTTCCTAATCTTGGGTACTTGATCAACATCTCGCGCCAGTCAGCCGGCTGCCACGGGCCGAGGGAAAGACGAAGACAGAGTGACTAGCACCGAAAGGGGGCACGAATGGACATCGACCGGAGAAGCTTTCTCATTGCTGCCTGCTCGCTTGCACTGGCCTCACTGCTGGCAAGTCCCAAACGGGTGATCTCCAAAGCCGCAGTAGCGGCCCCGGTCTTCCGTCCCGATCCCACTGGGAGTAGTTCCGGTGTCTGCGCGACCTGCGGGGCTTCTGATCATCGCATGCTTTCCCTCGACTGTCAGCGGAGATTCGAGGTCGCTGCCCTGCGGTCCGGCACCGAAAGCGAGGCAGCAGTATGAAGCTGACTCGGCGCCAGTTCCTCAAGCTCGCCGGCGTCGTCGCCGGAGCGGCGACCACGACCGCGAGTGCGGGTGGTCTGACCCGGGAGGCCCTCGCCGGCCGCTCACCGGCGTCTAGCTCGCTCCCTGTCGACCGAGTGGTGCGCACTACCTGCTCACCCAACTGCACCGGCTCTTGTGGGCAACTGGCCTTCGTGCGGGACGGCAACATAGTCAAGGTCCAACAAGCCGCTGACTACCCCGAACCAGCCTACAACCCCCGCGGCTGCATGAAGGGTGTCTCCTATCACCTGCTCGTGCACGGCCCTGACCGCATCCTCGCCCCCTTGGTGCGAGAAGGCGAACGCGGCTCTGGCAGTTTCCGCAAGGCCACCTGGGACGAAGTCTTGGACCGCATCGCTTCCGATTTCAAGCGCATCGGGGATACCTGGGGCTGGGATACCATCCATGTTTTCGGACAGGTACCCGGCTCCGGCTACATCCAGAAAGGGGCCAATTACCGCGCTTGCGCCGTCCTTGGCATGACTCACGGTACCAGTTTCGATTTCAACGGGGACCTGCCCATGGGCATGCCCATTACCTTCGGGGTCCAGAACGCGGAACACGAAGCCAAGGACTGGGCAAACAGCCGCTTCCTGCTCGTGGTGGGCGCTAATCCGCTGGAAACGCGTATCCCCGACGCTCATTTTCTCCTAGACGCGTGCGAGCGGGGAGCGCGGCTGGTGGTGGTGGACCCGACCTTCTCCTCCACCGCCGCCAAGGCGGACGCCTGGCTCAAGATCAAACCAGGCACTGATACCGCCTTGGCGCTCGCTCTCTGTCGGCGCGTCGTCCAAACGGGCAAGGCAGACTGGGATTTCATGCGCACCTACACCGATGCGCCCCTGCTGGTGCGCCACGACACCGGAAAGCGCCTCCTCGCCGAAGACCTTGCTCCCGGGCAGGCGTGGGATCCTGGCCCGGCCGCCGGAGTGGGCTTGGGCGACTACGGCCGGCAAGCCCCGCCCCTCGGCCAAGCCCCCGTAGTCCCAGGGGCCGCCAAGCCTAGCCCGGAAGCGCCTCCGCCACCCCGTTTTGTGGCCTGGGATGAGAGTCGGCGGCGCCCGGTGGTCATCACCACCGACCGTCTGGGCCTTCCCGCTGGGGTCCAAGCTGCTCTAGAAGGCGTTTTCACTTTGCGCCTGGCAGACGGACAGAGCGTGGACGTCACCCCAGGTTTCGCCCTCGTCGCCGCGGAACTTGAGACCTGGACTCCCGAACACGCCGCTCAGATCACCGGGGTACCGGCTGACCTGATCGTCCAGGTCGCCGACGCTTACGCCACAGAACGACCAGCGGCCATTCTCATGGGTGGAGGAGCGAACCACTGGTACCACGGCGACATGACCGGCCGAGCTTTCGCACTCCTAGCTTCCCTCACCGGCAACATCGGTGGGTCGGGCGGCGGCTTCTCGGTCTACGTGGGGCAGTACAAGGTACGGGTGGACGTATCTCCCTGGTGGAATGCCGGCGACAAGAAGGCTAAGGTGGTTCCCAGCATCTACTTCACCCGTGGCCGTACGCCGACCATCAACGAGACCGTGCCCTTCCCCAAGAACGGCTGGAAAGCGCTTTTCTGTAGTTTCGCCAACATGTTCATCCAAGGGATGGACGTCAACCGCCTCCACCAAACTTTGGCGGACTGCGAGTTGGTGGTCGTGGTCGACCACCAGATGACCGACACGGTGAAATACGCCGACATCGTACTTCCAGCGGCCACCTGGTACGAAAAGACCGACCTGACCGCCACCCCCCTCCATCCCTACTTACAGCTCCAGCAGCCGGCCATCCCCCCACGAGGCGAGGCTCGCTCGGAGCTGTGGATATGGCAGGAGCTGGTCAAGCGGATAGATCCCGCCGCTTATGAAGAATACTTCCGGATGACCGAAGAGGAGGCCATCGAGGCCATCTTGGCCAAGGGCGGGCCCGCCGAAGGGATAACCCTCGAGCAGCTCAAACAGGGGCCGGTTCGCCTCAAGGTCCCCGATCCGGATGTGCCGTTCGTGCAGCAGATCAACCAACTCGCCCCCTTCCCCCCTCGCTCCCTACCCGCAGCCCTCGGGGCCACAGCGGCCTTCATCCCCACTCGCAGGATCGAGTTCTACAAAGACCACGACCGTTTCCTCAAACTCAAACAGGCGGTACCCACCTATATGCCGCCCCATGACGACCTCATCCACGAGCCCGCTGAGTATCCTATCCAACTCCTCACTCCTCACTCCAAATGGCGCATCCACTCCAGCTACGCCAACGTGGCCTGGCTCAACGAGATCACGGGCGGCCGGGCTCCCGTTCTGCTTCACCCTAAGACGGCAGCCGAACACGGCATCAGTGAAGGCGACCTGGTCGAACTGAGCAACACCCGGGGGGCAGTGCGGGCCTGGGCTCACCTCACCACAGCTGCCTCTCCCGGTACGGCTACCCTCTTCGAGGGTTGGTGGAGCAATCAGCTTGGCGGAGGAAAGAGCGTGAACGAGCTGACCTCCTCGGAGGTCAATCCCATCCACGAGGTATTCAACGTCCCGAACATGTGGGCGCCGTCCACCCCTTGGAAGGACTGTCGCTGTCGCCTGGCCAAGGTGGGCGGTCCCCAGACCAGGTCGGAGGTGAAAGATGCCTGACAAGGTCTCTCCCATCGAGGCCCTGCCCGCTGCTTCACGCGCGTTCGGAGAACTGCGGGCAGTCTCCGCTGAGCCCCGTTGGGCCATGGTCGTCGACCTGGAAAGATGTATAGGCTGTTGGTCATGCTGCGTCATCTGCAAATCTGAGAACAACGTGCCTTTGGGCATGTGGTGGAACCGTATCAACACGGTGGGGGCCGCCCTTGACACTCCGCGGGAGGAACACGGCGGCCTGGCCATGCACTGGATGCCACTGGCCTGCCAACACTGCGAGAACCCCGCCTGCACCAAAGTGTGCCCCGTCAAGGCGACCTATTCACGCGAAGACGGGCTGGTCGTCCAGGACGACGAGCGCTGCATCGGCTGCCGCTACTGTTTGGTGGCCTGCCCCTACGGTGTGCGCGTCTTCAACTGGGGCCGGCCCGAATACCCGGTACCTTTCCCCATGGGCATGGTGGAGCCCCGTCCGGTGGGGACCATGGAGAAATGCACTTTCTGCATCCACCGGCTCTCCGAGGGGCAGGTGCCTTCCTGCATCTGGTCCTGTCCGGCTCAAGCTCGGGTCTTTGGTGACCTCAACCATCCCGACAGTGAGGTCAACCGCCTGATCCGCGAACGCGCCGCCTTCCAGCTCTTGGAGGAGCGCGGTACCGACCCGCAAGTCTTCTATCTACCGCCACGCCGGAAGAGGGGGTGGGAAAGGTGAGGCAGAGTCACGCGCGTCTGATCTGGGTCAGCCTGATCTCCGCCGGTTTCTTGGCAGGTTTGGGCGCCTGGATCTACCAGCTCACCCAGGGACTGATCGTCAGCAACATGCGGAACCCGGTGATGTGGGGCCTCTACATCACCTTTTTCATGTTCTTCGTAGGTTTGTCAGCAGGAGGCCTTATAGTGGCGTCCGCCGGTCGGCTGTTCGGCGGACACCGGCTGAAACCCATCGTACGCCTAGCTGTGGTCGAAGCTACCGTGGCTGTAATGCTGGCAGCCCTGTTCCTAGTCCCTGATCTGGGACGCCCCGACCGCTTGTGGCATCTGTTCCGCTATCCCCATTGGACGTCGCCCCTGATGTGGGATATCGCCATCGTGATCATCTACCTGATCATCTCCCTGCTCTATGTCTGGGTGTACACGCGAGCCGATCACGCTCAGCTTGGCAGCCGCCTCGCTTTCGGTACCGGGACGAGTGAAGCCGACAGTCGTCGCGACGAGCGCATGAAAGCGGTGCTTGCCGGTGTCGGTCTGCCGGCCGCCGTGCTACTTCACTCCATCACCGCGTGGATCTTCGGCCTGCAGCTTTCGCGCGGCTTCTGGTATACGGCCATAATGGCCCCCTTGTTCATCTCTTCAGCGTTGGTCTCGGGTACCGGTCTCATGATCCTGTTGAGTTTGGTGGCCCGGAGAGTCAAGAAGATCACCTTCTCCGACGAGCTCTTGGGTTTTCTGGGTAAGCTCCTTGTCACCTTCATAGTGGTGGAGGCCTTCCTCGTCTTCAGCGACATGTTGACCGCCGCCTATCCGGGAGCAGAGTTCGAGGCCGGACCTATGGCCCGACTCTTGAGCGGGCGCTACGCGCCCTTCTTCTGGTTCGAGATAGGGGCAGGACTGTTGATCCCCTTCGTGATACTGGTGGGCGGCCGCCGCCGCTTCCGCCCGCCCTGGGCGGCCGCGGCGGCGGCCCTGGCCGTGGTCGGTATCTGGGTGCATCGCTTCAACCTCGTGCTGAACGGCCTTTCTTACGCCACCATCACCGAGCCGCCGGGTGTAGCCATCGGCACAGCCCCGGCCCCCGGAACGACCTCCTTCGCCCTCACTCAGTTCTACTACCCGAGCTGGGTGGAGTGGATCGTAGCCCTGGGCCTGTTGTGCCTGGGCGCCCTTCTTTTCACTGCGGCTGTGGTCAAGCTGCCCTTGAAAGAGAAAGCCAGCCAGCATGCTTAGAAGCGCTAAGAGAAAAGGAGGGCCCCGGCGAGGGCGCACCGGGGCCTTCGAGGGTCTTGAGTGGGGGACTCAAGAATCAGGGGGCAGGGTGATGTTACCCTGCCCCCTCTAAAGAACACATAAAGCTGCCGCGGGCCGTCCCACGCCCAGATCGATCAGCAGCAAGGGGCCGTCCTGTCCGGCTGCTCGCTCTGGGTCGCTCGGTCCGGGGAGCTCGTCCGGGACTCATCATCCCCAGTTC
>CAKZRW010000123.1 GCA_937148845.1 uncultured Actinomycetes bacterium
CGTGTTCGAAAAGAAGCAACCCGTGGCGCTCAGCCAGATCCTGCAAGACCTCGCTCCCCTCGCAGCGACCGTAGAGATGCACGCTCAGGATCGCCCGGGTACGGGCCGTGAGGGCGCGGCGGGCAGCCTCGGGGTCCAGCAGGCAGGTGTGAGGGTCGGGCTCGACCAGGACCGGGCTCAGACCGGCATCACGTACCGCGAACACGCTAGCCACAAAGGTGTTGGCCGGCACCAGCACCTCATCGCCGGCCTTGAGCCCGCTCGCACGCAGCATTAGGCGCAGGGCGTCATAACCGTTGCCCACAGCCACGCAGTGGCGACTCCCGCAATAGCTGGCGAATGCCTTCTCGAACTCTTGGACCTCAGGTCCGCTGGCATAGAAGCCCCGTTCCGTCACTCTGGTCATGGCGGCGGTCAGCTCGGTGCTGAAACGGTCGTTGACGCGCTTGAGATCCAAGAAAGGGAATCGGGCTGCGCTCCCCCGGACTCGCAGCGAGCGCCAAGAACTCCTGGTAGTCGGTTATCTGGTCGTCAGGATCGTGGGGAGTGTCACAGAGGACCAAGAGGATGGCCTCGCTGGAGAGCCAGTACTCCTCCCAGAGGAGCGGTCCCAGGAGAAGTCCGCGGTCGGGACGGTCGAGGAAGAACTCCTCGCTGGTCTGGCCATCATCCAGTCTGACCCGACACTCCCCCCGGAGGCACACGACGAGCAGCCGCCCTCGTCGGTGGGCATGGCGGCCGTGAACAGTGAGAGGGTCGCCTCCAAAGAGGTAATAGGTGCGCGCGATGGGGAACGGCACCTCCCGCACGGCCTCTATGGCCACGAGATGGGCACCTTTGGCTGGGTGCATCTTGAGTTCGATGTAGCTGGCGTCCACGCGCGCCCCTCGCTTGGCGGACTCTCGGCTTGACCCTAGCCAGTCCGGGAGCGGCTGTTCTGACGGGGCCTCAGAATGGCTGCCAGTCGCCGCCGCAGCCGGGCCGAAGGTCTGAGCGCCTCTGCCACGGCAAAGATGTCGAGTCTTGCCGCGAGCTCGCTGAAGCGCTTGTAGTCGAAGTCGTAGCGCTCGGCCAGGTAGGCTGCTTGCTTCTCGTCGGCCAGCAACTCGAACAGTGTCTCCAGGGCAAAAAGCTGCCGAAAACGTCCCGGACGCTCGAGGGCCAGGTTAGCGAGGACGTAGGCGGCATCGGTCTGAGCGAACGGAAGCGAAGGATCGACCCAGCGTCGCGCTTGGGGGAAGATTGCAAGCAGCTCTTCGGCACTTGAGATGCTCAGATAGTGGCGGAGGATCCGCGAGTACTCCCACCGGCTGGCCACTTGCGTACGCAAGTTGGCCCCGCCTGCGTTACCCTCTCCGGAGAGGACGCGAAAACGGGTGAGACGCTCGGGATGGATCCAGATGCCATACCTTAGACACAGTCGCACCCAGAGGTCCATGTCACCAAGCTGACGTAGGCGCTTGTCGATATGGCCCACTTCGAGGATGCGGTCGCGGCGAAGAAGAGCACTCGGCGCACACAGGCAGTTCCCGCGGAAGAAGAAGTAATTGAGCCACTCCTGGCGAGACCGGTTGGGCTGCTCGAAAACGGTATGGGGGTAGGGTCTCGTACCACGGAAGGGCTTGCCCTTTTCGTCGATCATCTGCACGGCCGTGAAGACCGCGGCCAACTCCGCCTCCCCCGCGGGAGAGCCCTGCGCGAAGACCTCTAGTTGCTTTTCGAGTTTGTCGGGAAGCCAGGCGTCGTCGGAGTTGAGTATGGCCACATAGGTACCCCGGGCGAGTGCGAAGGCATGGTTCTTGGTAGGGCCGATGCCTTGGTTATGCTCATGGCGCACAAAGCGGAGGCGGGGATCGGTGAAGCTTTCGATGACCGCGACCGAGTCGTCGGTAGAGGCGTCGTCGACGATGATCAGCTCGAGGTCGCCGACCGTCTGGTCGAGAACACTCTGGATCGCCTCAGCGATGAACCGTCCGTGGTTGTAAGAGGCGAGGAGGACGCTGACGAGCGGCGCCTGCTCGAGGCCGGGTGGGGCCTGCTCCGCACCGGGCTGCGCCTGCTCGCGGCTGCTCGCTGGCGCAGCCTCTTCGGCCGAGACGCCCAACCCAGGCGGCGCCGGTCTGCCTTCCGGTCTGCCTTCCAGCGGGCGGGCTGGGACGCCCACTACTGTCTGCCCGTCTGCCACGTCCTTGATGACGCAAGCAGCCGCCCCCACCGTGCACGTGTCCCCCAACCGTCGCTCGGGGATGATAGTGGCGCCCGTGCCGATGAAACAGGCCTCACCGATGACCACGCTCCCGTTGATGTTGACTCCCGGGCTTATGTACGTGTGGTCGC
>CAKZRW010000124.1 GCA_937148845.1 uncultured Actinomycetes bacterium
ATTGCATCGCTAAACAGTTTGCGATCGATCTGATCTGGATGTTGGATCTTACACTGATATGCGATCAACAGACGCTTAGCCAGGACGGAGTGAAGTGGCACAAGCAAGAGACGATCCTCCAGCGCGCGGGCACGAATCTCCTCTCGTGCGACGTCACTGACTTCACCCACATAGATCACAAGTGCCATATGCACAACATCGCTAGCGCTAGCCTTCCGCAATCCCTGTTCGATGACCTGCACGGTGTCGACCTCGATATTGCCGTAATGGGCATAGCAGAAACAACTAATACTCCCTTCCTCCACCTCAAAAGTCGTGACCAAGCCCTCCGATGTGTCTTGCAGATCGCCCACGTTAATACTGGAGGCTTCCCAATCTCTCACGAGGGTCAGAAATGCTCTTGCCATGTTATCGTGGAACACTCGAGGGAACTGGGTCGAGATGTCTCGCCACATCTTGAGACGCAAGTCACGGCTAACGATGAACTCGAGTCCATACGGTATTGGCGTCGGAAACAGTTGGACAATCAACTCGTCCGATAATCGGTAATACCGATAAGATGGGTCGACAATCTTTTCAAGGCGCCGCTGCAGTCTCTGTGCAGACTCGTGGGTTATGCCCTCAAAGGTGGCAGCGATCATCTGATGGTCCCAGGGGAAGAACACACGAGGTACCAACCGAGAGTCCTGCAGTTCCAGAAAAGTAACTTCGTCCCGGAGTTGCTCCAAGTCCTTATCAAATCCGTCGACGCGTAGCAGATTGTCTTGTATTTCTGGCCTGAGCAGCTCGCGAAGGTCGTCAAACGAATGTCCGTTCTGCAGAGCGACATATGAAGTCAACACATGTTTTACCCTAGTCTTCTCGACTACCTTCTGTGACAACCTAGACACCAAGGTCGAAGCCGAGACGTCATCCAGACCCAGCCGATCTGCGATCTCAGAGACCGAGAACGGTCTCAGTTCGCCGACCAACAGTTTGAGAAGGTTAGCTGCTTGATCATCTAGGCCGCCCAGAAGACGATCAAGAAAGCCCTGCTCAATACATCTGGCCTTTCCGTCATAGACTGGGATAGTCTCGTTGGCTAGCGCGTTCAATACTTCTGGTCCACCGATCACGCGCATGGTGTTCTCATCAACGACTGCGCTGTTAAAGAGTGTAACAAATAGCTTCACCAGTATACCTAAGTTGCCCCGGCCGATAACCTGCAGCGTGTAAAATGTTCCCAAGCCCTTGACGGGCAACACGGATGGCAGTGAGTCCTCGTAAGCATAGCGCATCAGGTCGTAGAGAAACTTGACCCCCTCTTGCCTTGTTACAGGCGCAAGGTTGATTTCGCGAACCCGTCTTTCCCATGAACCAAATACTTCCGCAATCTCATGGTCCCGTTGCATACGGGTGTACGCATTGGGCGTGCACGAAAGCAGGAATGAAATGATGCCTTGGTACACACCTCCCTCAGCAACTGGCTTGTACTGACCATTGATCAGTTCCTTCAGTCCGGAGAGAATGCGTCTCAGTGCCGGTGGGTTCAGGATTAGCTCCTCAAACTCGTCAATAAAAACCAAGATTCTCCCCTTGACGTGAGTCTTGAGAATCGCTTCCAGCCATTTCTCAGTCGTCCCATATCGACTGATGGGTGGGATCCTGCTATCCTGTGATTCATGACTGATTGCATGGAAAACAGCGGCCAAGAGATTCAGACTGGCAAGTGGGTTGTCGGCCTCAACTTTCGTCAAGCTTCCAGCAACCGTGGAAGCTGAAACCATATAGGCTACATGGGGGCCTTTAACTGCCGATCTAATATATCGCTCATAGGCTTCGGTCTTGCCCTCGCCCCATTCGCCAATAACCACACCGACTGCCGGGGATTTTGCCTCTTTCAGACAATATTGTGTAAATTCACGCAGCTTTCGAGCCACTTCTCTTCGTCCCGGAATCTCAGCGAAGTCAAAACCCTTGAACGGGACACCCGCTTGTGACGGCAGTTGTTTGAACTTTTCAGTTGTTTCCACGCTATTCAATCTCCTCTGCGCCTCAGCGTATCCAAGCCTTTTACCACTTCAGTAGTTCCCACCGGATGATCCACTTCACGGTGCTTTTTCTCTATTCTCACGACAAGCGGGAAAGGAACCTTCGACATTTGACCAGTGAGAATCATCTCACCTCTCGCGAGCTTGGTCAGTCGAGCTAATAGGCCATGTGGCAACCCGCCACTAACCGTTTTGACGAACGAGACGTCCTCGGGTGAAACTCGATGTATGAAGAAGGTGTTGCACATTGACAATACAATCCGATCGACAAATGAGGGTCTTTGGGAGATTAAGCAAAGACCAAGACCGAACTTGCGTCCTTGGGTAGCAATCGCTGATAGCTTGGCCTTGGTCAGACTTGCCCCAACTGGATAGGTTTCGTCCGGACAGAAGTTCTGTGCTTCCTCCATCATGAGTACCAGGTATCGATCTTCTCCTCTTATCTTATACTGGGTGAACGACTCAAATAACATTGCTGCCAGATACGTCACTACCAGTTGCTTCGTCGGTAAATCAACACCAGGCGCTCCCTCCGCCGAGAAATCAATGATGGCAATGTTCCCATTTTTGGTGAGTCTGTCAACCCAACCTTCACTCCGAAGATCTGACTCTTGGGAAAACAGGCTATGTTTCTCTCCAACCTCTTTGAACTTGGAAATAGCTCTCTGAATAGCGCTCTTCGCTGACGGGTGTATCTCATCCTTTGCCTTTTGGTCGATTTCCGACAATAACTCACAATAGGAAGACGTGAACAGTTCGGAAAATTTGTAACCTTGGTCCTTCAGTCCAACAAGGGTTCTTTCAAGCCCGTGGACCTGCAGCTCAGAGCCAGCACCTCCATAATACTGGACCACCAGTTCTGCCAGATCACGAGGTGTCAAGAGATCCAGATTGATCCCAATCGCTTCCAATTGTTCGTCATGATGGTCAGCATTCAATCGCCGATACGCACAAGGGAAAACAAAACGAGCTACAGCGCCTGCTGCACCTAGATTCTTGCTCCGTCCGACATACTTCGCATACTCTACATAGTCGCCATGCGCGTCAATGATCACCATTGGAAACGAGACACAACGATTCTGCGCCACAGGGATCGAGGCCATTCTTTCGATGAACACACCC